>CAIYDX010000373.1 GCA_903925005.1 uncultured Geobacteraceae bacterium | reverse complement strand
TTGATTGGTGGAAGCAGCCTGGCAATGATACTGTCTTTCAGCTCTTTCGAATAATGCTTCATTATTTACCCCTTTCCGGTGCCCCCAGAGTAACAGATTAATTTGGAAAGGGGAGGTGACAACTATCCTGACACAGGGGGCCTCCAATTCAGCAACGCGCTTGGCAATTTCCTTGTCAGTTGCGTTGATCTGCAAACCTAATATTCGATATGGATTTCGATGAATAAGATTCATAACTTTTGTGATTACCTAAACTTAAAGTCTGATAATACTGAGACACATTTTGTCTCTTGGTTAAGCAACCGTACGGTTTCGAGGTAACGACTATTCAATGGCTGACTTTCCTGGATGCTTTAAAACTAAGGAGTTACCCTTTTTTGAGAGAATATAGAAAGACAATGCTCCAAAATCTATTTTGGAATTATCAAGTTGCTTCAAAACTGGAAGACTCAGTTCTTCCGCCAAGTGGAAGAAAAGTCGTTTCACCTTTATTTTTGTGCATGCCTCTAAAAGTATCTGAAGTGCGTCGAAGCGTAGCGTAAACATCGGTTCCATGATCTTTTTCGCTTCATCTATACCCTGTTTTTGTGGAACATCATCCAGCATTTCAAGTAAGGCTCGTTCAGGTTCTGCAACAAAGGGAGAGTGAGGATCATTCTTGTCCAGTCGCTTAACATGCAGTCTATTTGCCAGTTCACTATCTTCATTGAACAGTCGCCCGCCTCGAACCTCTGTGGGGAATTGATGTATAAACCACGCAGGCAGGCTGTTCCTTGACGTACCGTAGAGGCAAAGCTTTTCTTTCCCAAGCGCTAAATAATGGGCGACACCGTGTAGAGTCAAGGCCGCTTTTCCACCTATATGTACAGCGACTCCCTGGAACTCCAAGGCTGTCACTGCACCATTTTGGGTAAGTATGTCACCATGGCGGAGGTAGTAACCATATCCGAGTTGTTCAAGCCATCCACTGCGCACGTAGCGGTGCACCAACTGGCGAGATATTCCCAATTGTTCAAGTTGCCTGGTGGTTATAGGCATTCCCACTGGCAACGCAAACAGCGTGATTTTTAAATTTTGGCTTGAATGTAAACTATTAGTTGACATATCGACTTCATATCAAATGTGATTCTTCTACTTCCCGAGATAATATAAAAGTACCCATCGAATGTAAACCAAAAGTTGACTTTCAACGCCATATTTAATAATAGTCGCCTTTAATTTTAGTTTCACGCCTGACACTATTGTGTAATCGACCATTTCCCCCACCCTATCCGGCGCTAATCCGTTTACAGGTTTATCAGGGTATCCGAACCATGTGCGGGTTGACTCGCTATCCGGAACGGGTTACTGTGCCGCAATCACGTTGGAGAGGAATTACATGAAATCAATTGCTCGCTTTATCGCTGGACTTGCCATTCTTATCACGTTTAGCGTATCAGTTGCTCTTGCTGACCAGACTGCCTGCCCGGAACTCTTTGCTGATGGACAAGCCCCGAACTTCGTCAACGAGAAACTCAGCTTAAAGTCCCGAGAGGTTTGCTATTCAGGCTATGCGATCAAGCATTCAGGCGTAACCAGAACACCGCTGTATGCCGCAGAACATCTGACCCGTGATCGGCTCATGCAAGGAAAAGGGATGAAGCGACAGAGCCAGTTCCATCCTGACGAGCACATACCGGCATCTGAACGGGCGGAGCTTCACCACTATGCACGATCCGGATACGACCGTGGTCATGTTGCTCCTTCAGCAGATATGTTTGACATGCAATCTCAATATGAATGTTTTTCTCTAGCCAACATGGTGCCACAGGTTCCTGAAAACAACCGGGGCCCATGGGAAGGCATCGAGACTACAGTAAGAAAGATTGCTAAAAGTAAAGGTGACCTGTATGTCGTAACTGGTCCAATTTTTAATGCTGACGACATTCAACGAATCGGCGGAGCGGTAATGGTGCCGACTAAACTGTTTAAAGCAGTTTACGACCCGCGAAGGCAGGAAGCCGGTGCATACTTGATCGAAAATGCTGCTGGTGCTCAAGCCCAGAAAATATCGATAGCAGAGCTTGAGAAGATGACAGGAATCAACATCTTTCCGTCAGTGAACGATAATGTAAAAGCCAGGATCATGAACCTGCCCGAACCTAAGTCATTTAAAGAACGGAAACACAAGGGAGGACGCTGATGGTCAAGAAAATCATTAACTCATTCAAGAATGAAAGCGATTGTCTGCAGATAGGTGATCTTACCATTGAGAACCGTATTGGTTTCTACCGATGGCTAAAGGAAGGAGGTGTCCTTATCCGGGGCGAACGTGACCACCATTCCGCTAACACGAATGAATTGCTTTAAGAGAATACTTTAGAGTAAGCGGATGATGATTTATGTGCAAACACTAAATATTTGTAATACTATCGTCGCCGCCGGCTATATGAGCACAAGGAGAGTATTATGGGTTTTCGTGGTTTTTTCAATACTTTGATTCCAGGCAGTAATAAGCAGTCTGCACCACCGCATCAGCAACCACAAAACCCGCCAGCAGAGCCTCCAGAAGATTTTGCAGATTACACTCTCGATGACGTCATCAAGTTTACATCGACCATGGGTTCAGGTTTTCTAGGTGCACGAACCATGGGCCGTCTCAGCGAGAGGCTTTTGGATATTGCCTTTGACGAGAGAGATGTGAGCGAGAAAGACCGGAATAGTGCAGCCGTGCTATACGAGTCATTAGTGAAGGACATTGAACAAGGCCTTGCCAGTCACCCAGATGGACTTGTTGCATTTAAAGCAGCTCAAGAAATGCACTTTGAATCACTCCGAAGCTACGGACGTGGCTCGCTGTGCTGGTTGATATCCGCTCCTGGTCTAACCGATACTGATATGATTAACATAATTATTGAATCTGAAAATGGTGCGCTCCTGCCGAGGTTCATAAACATAGCCCCTGACGTTTGGAACGGCTTTAAGGCGAAAGTCCTTAAAATGCTCATCTATGACCGGCAGCGGTCGGGCGAATCTAATGCTGTTTTTATTCTAGCTGGACTTGTTGCAGCATCTGACCAAGTTGCCTTCAATGCGCTCACGTTTAATGAAAGGTCTGCGCTGCTCAATGCCTCGATGGATTACAGTTCTGCACGGCAAGTTCTCGTAAATTACAGGCTGCTCCCTGAAGTTTCCAGTGCCCTGCCTTTCGAGCCAAGAGTGGACTCTGGCGTTATTGCACAGATAGCGACTTTGTCCGTTAAAGGTGACGATGGGGAATCTCCTTGGAACGATAATGCCTTATCAGCACACCCAGAATTCAATGACGACCAGAAGGCCGGTATCGGGGTCGTGTTGGTCGCCTTGCGGATATATGTCTGGCTAGAAACGCTAGAAGGCCTATACGGCAAGGCCTATGCTTCAAATGTAGAGGAATCATTTAAAAATGTGCTTTCAAGCTCATGGTCAAGCCTTGAGCACATAATTGAAGTTATCCGAGGTTCTAAAAGGGAATCTGGCAAAGAAACAGCGACGGTAGGCTGGGATTCGATGATTGCCATAGGCTATATGGAGGCATACATGCCTAACGATGATACCATGCCCGAAGAGACCAAGATGAGCCTGTACCATGCTGCCATCAAAATATACAACGCTGAACATGTGTACTGGATGAACCAGGATCGCTTTTTGCTGCGTTACTTGTCCTTGTCAAACAGTTTCATAACTCTAATTCCCGACACTGAAGGACACAGAAGAATCTCAGTCCACTCTCAGGTTGTCTGACTCAATCTGCCCATCAGAATGAGCCATTTATTCC
>CAIYDX010000372.1 GCA_903925005.1 uncultured Geobacteraceae bacterium | reverse complement strand
GGTGGGTCAATTTTGGACGCCGATGGTGGGTCAATTTTCAAAGCCGATTGACATGCATCAGAGACGTACAATCATAATCCACCTGCATCTTGCTTATACCTTCCCGCATACCTTCCGCTCTTCACCATGTCCCGCCAATCTGCAGGCAGAACGCTGTCGCTTTGTCATGCCATGTGACCGCTGCATTCCAGCTCCAGGCAACGCTACGATTAGAGGCACCGGTTTAGTTTTGTTGTGTGCCGTGCGTCCTCTATCCAATGAGTTCTTCACCCCGGTCAGGTTGAGGGGTGAAGGAACTCAATGGACATAAGGAGGACGCACAAATGAGCGCACACAACAAAACTGAAACAGAGAAGCTGCCCACCGAGAGGGTTCAGAAATCTAATGGTCATAAGTTGACCAGCAATCAAGACACCAAAAAGAGTGTCGCTGACTTTGTAACCGATGCCATCATCGAAAAACTGGAAGCCGGTTGCATACCTTGGCGGAAACCTTGGAACGGCAGCGCCAACGCACCGCGCAATCTGATCACTAAAAAGCCCTATCGCGGAATCAATGCCTTTATCCTTGGTTGCAGTAGTTTTGCTTCCCCGTGGTTTGCAACGTTCAAACAGATTCAGGAAAAGGGCGGCAACATAAAGAAGGGAGCCAAAAGCATTCCTGTAGTATTCTGGAACATCAAAGAAGTTATAGACAGGGAAACCGGCGACGATAAAAACGTTCCGATTCTGAAATACTACAGGGTGTTTTCACTGGACGACGTCGAAGGGATAGAAAACCCCGCAGAGGAAGAGGCCACCCGTGATTTCAACCCCATTGAGGAAGCGGAGCTGATCATTGCCAATATGCCGCAATGCCCGGAGATCAAGACTGGTCAGGCAAAAGCTTATTACTCGCCCGCGCTTGATTATGTGAATATGCCTAAGAGTGAACTATTCCACTCTGACGAAGAATACTATTCAACGCTCTTTCACGAACTGGCCCATAGTACCGGCCACAGCTCCAGGCTGAACAGATCGACAGTCACAAAATCGGCACATTTTGGCAGCGGAGAATATAGCAAAGAAGAATTGATTGCAGAAATGGGAGCAAGCTTTCTGAACGCCGAGGCCGGGATTGTATCGGCAACGCTTGATAATAGTGCAGCGTATATTCAAGGCTGGATTTCAGTTCTGAAAAGTAAGGACAACAGAGGACTGGTTATTCAAACGGCAGCAGCGGCGCAGAAGGCTGCTGATTTTATCTTGAAGCGTGGGGAAGTGTAATAGGATTGGTATGGTCAGCAACAACCTGGGAGGGCTTGTCCCTTCTGGGTTGTTGTGCTCAAAAGTCGCGGCCCTGCCGGGCCGGTATCACTATAAGAGTCTTATCGGGTAGAAATACAAAATAAGAAAAGCATCCATAAAAAAGTGGTAGCTGAAGTGGTAGACTATAAATAAAAGCGGCTACATTGTCTTGTAACCGTTTGATTTTATGGAGCGGGAAACGAGATTCGAAAATGGCCAGTGATTTCAATGTGTTCCGTGTTTAGTCGAAAATATCCATTGTTTTTAAAATCTTAGCCCGACTTTCTGTCTTGTGTCAGTCCGATTCAGACCGGTTACGTCGAGTTGAAATCAGTTGGCTTGGGGACACCATGGGGACAGCGGCTACCCGTTCAAACCACCCCTCATTTTTTTAGTACGACCAGTTGAACGTGCTGTCAGATGTGAGGGGGTTTCAATCAACCTTCCACTGACATATTTGTGAAGAACGCTTGCAATCAGCGTTTGATATGGAACTCCATCTTCAAGGGCCCGTGCCTGAATGTCCATTAAATCAGGTGACGACAAACGAATATTGACGCGACGATCTTTAAGGAAGGTTGATTGTGCAGCAGCCTTAAATCCATCCATTTCAACCTTGGATGGAGCAGTCGAAATCAGTTGATCCTTTTCATATGCATCAAGAATGTCTTCTTCGTACTGATCAAGCTTTTTCATTTTCCACTCCTCCCAGATACTCCTTGGTTGCTTTACGGCTGGGAATAATTGTTTTCAAAAAATAGTAATCTGTTTCTTCAACAAAAGGCACAAGATAGATATAATCATCTAAAGAAACGACAAGAATCCGTTGATTCGGATATTTTGACTCGTTTGGATGCTGTAAGATATCACGAAGTCCATCCCCCTCCAGAGCAAGCACAATCTGCTCAAAAGAAATCTCCCGCTCAATTTTAAGCTGATTATTTTTATCGTGGTTCCAGCGAAACGCTTTCATGCCTCGATAATAACCAAATGTGTGCCTATTGTCATCATTTTTCAAAAACACTTCAACAAAACCAAGAAACTGCCTGTGGTGATATCATCTGGTAGTAAAAACATTACCTCCACATAAGGCCACTCCTTTCCATACCTGTTACTCTGATTTTATTGCACTATTAGCTCGCTCGACAAGTCGCTCACAACGGCAAAAAAGCAATAAGCAAGTTCAAGAAACAAATTCAAAAAACAACTTATAAAAAACTAATTCAAGAAACAATTGGATGGGCAAAAAACGGTCTTCGACCTTGCGCCCATCCGCCTAATAAACAAAAGATAAGAAACAACACATAAGAAACAAAGGCTCGCGCGGACGTGGTGATGGTCCACGTCCAGCACGGACAAGTATCCCGCCACCCTCCCAAAGAAACTTTTTCATTGGAGATTTATCTACTTTAAGCTTTTCGTTTGTTTCGCACTGCTACTGATACCCAAATCAGTGGCAGTGCGTTTTTTAAAAAATCCCCCTCCACCCGGCGAAGCCGGGCCGCCGATATCTGGGGGCAAATTCGATCCGCCCCCAGCCTGAGTTTACAACAACCCTATTTCGGCGAATGATTTGTGATTTCCGCTGTCAGTATCAATGATGATATGGTCAATCACTTTAATGCCAAGTAGGTCGCCGGCTTCTTTCAGACGCTTGGTTATGTTGATATCTTCGCTACTCGGGGTCAGGTCGCCGCTCGGGTGATTATGTAATGTGAAGTTGCAAGTAATGTGAAGTACTTCCGGTTCAGATGTCACAAATCCAGTTTGAATGGAGTGCCTGGAATGGCTGGCGCACCTTTACCCCTCCAGGCACTTCACATTATTACAGAGTCGCTAACCACTC
>CAIYDX010000371.1 GCA_903925005.1 uncultured Geobacteraceae bacterium | reverse complement strand
TAAACTATGATACGTTAGCGAACCAATTCAGCACGCCGTGCCTGGGTGAATGGGTTTGAAAAACAGGTGGGTGAATGCTCGCGAAAAATGACATACTTTTCGTTTACATCTGGACAATGCATGAAGCACTATCGAATCTTGCGTTGTTCACAAGGTCCGGTACTTTATACGCTACCATTAAATCAGAAGGATATGGTTTATACAGCCCCAACAGCTCATGGGGATCGTGCATATTTCTGTTCAGCCAAAAGCTGTAATCATCTGAATGAAGTATAACTGGCATCCTATCATGGATCGGTTTGACCACTTCATTTGCAATTGTGGTTAAAACGCAACACGTTACAACATCTGTACCGTCATCAGCTTTAGTCGTCTCCCAGAGCCCTGCAAATCCCACGAAAGAACTGTTCATTCGGATATAATAGGGCTGTTTATGATCACCTTGTGGTAACCATTCATAAAACCCTGAAGCAGGTATGATGCATCGATTATATTTGATCGCATGACGGAATATCTGTTTATCGAGAATAGTTTCAGAACGGGCGTTGATCGGAGCGTGAGAATGATCTTCTAACCAGCTGGGTATTAACCCCCACTTCAAAAAGACAAGTTCGTTATGATCACCAATATGCCTTATTGCGGCGACAGTCTGACTTGGTGCGATATTGTATCTATGTTCAATCTCTGGGACTTCCTGCAAGTTAAAAACTTTAGCAAGAGCTTCGGGGGCAATAATTAGAGTAAAACGACCGCACATGGCTTTTTCCTTCGGTGGGAGCAGGAATAATTCAACCTTACTACTGTTGTATACACCATTGAGATAGATTTCACCACAGCGAGATTTGCTGTTTTGGATCTAAACTCCGCTCCAGATAAAGCGGGTTGACTTCGACATAATAACATGAAGTTAACGTTTACCTCCGGCCATGAAAGGAGCACAAATGGCAGTATGTGCTCATCCGGACCTGCCAATCTGATTGTGTAAATGGTTTTCCAAGGGTCAGAAGTTCGGTAGTTTTACTGTAATGTTTTCTCTGTCTGCTAAGTACATTTTTGTTGCTTTATTCTCTCCGAGTGCCAGCAAGACAAGGCCACTGAATAGCAACACAACACCAGACACCTGCGATAGGCCCAAACGTTCTCCCAAAATCACAACGCCCAATATTGCAGCAGTAAATGGTTCTGCTAGCGAAAGCGTGGCAGCTGTACCTACGCTGATGTTTTTTAGTCCTCGGGCAAAGAGTCCGTAAGAAACCGCTGTCGCCAATACACCCAAGTGCAGTGCCACTGCCATTCCACGTGGTTCAGCCAGCCAGCCGAGATACGATGTAAAAAGCAGTGGGGACAATAACAGTGCTGCCAGACAGAACACAACTGCCATAACAGCATCAGGTGCATGTTGATCCAACAGCCCTTTAATACTCACCGTATAAGCAGCATAGGAAAGTCCAGCCCCCAATGCCAATACAATACCTATCGTATTGCTCTGAAGTCCTCGACCACTGACAGCTAGAAGGGCACAGCCGGTAACCGACAGAAGTGTGGCTACCATCCAGCGGGGTCCAACATGTTCTCGTCGGACCAGATAGCCGAAAACTCCGGCAGCTACAGGGGCAGTGCCGATTGCTACCATAGTTCCGGCAGCAACGCCGGTACGAGCAACACCTGCAAAAAAACAAAGCTGATAACCGGCTACGAAAATGGCAGATGCCAGCATTCCAAGTATCGGCCAACTCCCGCTTCCTTTAAAACTCCCTCGGAGTATTGCTAAAATCAACAGAGCAAGCCCTCCGACAGCCAGGCGTACCGCCCCAATGGTGGTCGATTCAATTCCGACAGGGGCTAATCCTTGTGACGTGCCAGTGGTCCCCCACAACACGGCTGCAGCCAGCACGTACCAAATGCCACCACGTCCTATATTTTGTTGTGATAATGCATTCTCAGTCATGTTGATTTTATTCTCTTGATTTCAGTTAAAATAGCTTTCCACCAATTTTAGCGTCTGCCAGAGGTGTTATGAATGTGGCCTCTCCGCTGTCAGCCTTCGGATACTGAACTCCAAGGATCAGAACTTCTGATACCACATCACCAATGGTACAAGGTTCATAATTTAGCACACCAAGTACCTTTATACTTTTGATTTATTCTATGGAGTGTTTAGTGAACCGTCCGACGTGGTGCGTCTGCCAAATTTACCAAAGTCTACAGTGAGGCGATACGCCTCTTTGGGTGCAGAGGGCTCTATCTGCACGTCAACCACCTGCCCAAGTCGAATTTCAAATCTATCAAAGGTCTTGACCAATCCAACTCTACTATGATGTTTTTTTAGCTTTTCAAGTTTGTAGCAACTTCAAAATAAGAGGAATATAGTTGCAACGCCTCACGCATTATCATGGATATATTCTTCCGGGAATGACGTTTCATTTTTTCCAATAAAGCTTTCTCTTTGTTGGTAACCCGTATTGATAGGACATTGTATTTAGGGTGCTCTTTATAATTTCCCATTGCAGACTCCTCAGTATTCACTAATGCATTACCCAAAATCAATAAACCTTCTACAGCATCTGGGGCAAAGTTTAAATCAGATTTTATAATAATATGATCATCAACAGCATGAAGAATCTGCGGGGGTGGCATATGAACCAATGTTGCTATTAACTTCAAATTTGTTGTATGCTTAATCAGCCTTTCCTTGGAGATATTGATGATCTTGCACATTGCCAAATCGCTGTTTTTGGCACTATTATTTTTATCTGTAGCTGTCCCCGCAATTGGGACGATATCTGAATCAAAAGAAACAAAAGCGTTATCGACACCCACACATTCATCTTCTCGAAAAATCCCTTCTCACGGCAAGCACGACAGACCCCCCGATAAGAAGTCGGCTTTGGATAGGTCAGAGGCCCGCAAAAAACACACCGCCCTCGCTAAAAGTGTAAGTCGCGCTCGCTCGCGAGAGCAGTCAACTGCGAGCCGGTCACGCAAAACCCCAGATGAGATAATTTACAGGACGTTGGCTTATAATAAGAGACGTCAGCCAGCGATTGATCTTGCCAAAAACAAATTGAATGCAGTAAAGGCTTTAGTGGCCGAGTACGAACCATCTTACAATCCGCGGCATAGCCTGTTGACCACTCCAGATCAAACCGCCCAATTTAGCAAAAGGTTTACATTGGTAGATAAATCTTTATCAGTTGGCGCTCCCTTATCCAGATTGAGTACTGAGTTACCGGCAGAATCTCAACAAAAGCCAGGTAGCAACACAACAGAGTTTGCCCGTCTCCAGGAAACAGCCTACAGTTTCCTGGGTGCCCGGTATGTATTTGGTGGCAACAGGGAAGATGCTCTTGACTGCAGCAGTTTTACACAACAGGTCTTCCGAAAGATGGGCATCAACCTTCCGCGTACAGCCAGAGAACAGTTTGAAGCTGGTCAAATGGTTCAAAAAGGAGATTTGCAGAAGGGTGATCTACTGTTTTTTGAGACGTATGCCCCGGGAGCAAGCCATGTAGGCATCTACATTGGTGACAGAAAAATGGTGCATGCATCTTCGGCTGATCGTGCAGTGGTCGTGTCAAGTTTAGACCAACCAAGATTTCTTTCAAGCTATATTGGAGCCCGGCGCATGAGTAAGGATGTGTATATCAGGGACAATGCTCAGATTGATGATTTGGTGGCGTCGTTGGACAAGACAACAAAAACGGGACCTGTCAATTGATTTATGTAAGCAATTTATTTCGGCATTTTTCAAGGTAATTTCTATACAGCAAACTGTTAAACTGATTTATATACTTGAGAATTCTGTGTACCTTCTAAAAGAGCCTTCAATACCTCCCGTAACCTAACGGAGGTATAAGACTTGTTGATTACCCGTCCGGCATCCAGCACATCGTCCAGCTAACAGCATGTCGTGGCCCTGCAGTTCGCGTCTTTACCAACTGGATCATAAAGCTGTAGCGATACTCCGGCCACATCAAATCCCTGTTCTTTTAGCAGGGCCGCCGGGATCTGTGCGGTAGGAGCTCCGCAAGGGATATTCCAGCCGCGATAATGGTTTTTCGGGGGTTAGAAGTTCGTCAATATTTTCCAACTGCCATAGTAAGAAGCACTACTGCTTTTGACTGACCTCACAATCACGTTTTTTTATTAGCAATATACTGATTTTCACAACTGTAACTAAGCCAAATCATAGGTTGGTGAAACAGCTAAAGCTTCAACCATCCTCGTTTGGCGATGTAGCAACCTGCTATACCAACAAGGAAAGCTACGCCGACATTCCACATTGCGAAGGCGGCTGTTATGAGTGTTACGAACCGCTCTTTCTTTTCTTTACTAAACTCGGAAGAACCAAGAGCAAGCTGTGTTCCAGTGAGAAAAAGAATGACCCCTAATACCGCTTTGGGGAAAAGACGGAAGAGCGCATCAATGGAACTACTGAAGAATACTGCAAGTACAAGAAGTAATGTGCCGAGGATGATGAGTGCACCGCCTGTTTTTGCGCCAAACGCAACATGACCCGCCATACCGCCTGCACCATGGCACATGGGAACCCCTCCAATAGCGGAGCCTGCGATATTCATGATGCCGGTAGAGGTTGCCACACCCTTATCCGTCACCGGGTGATTTGGAAACAGTCGATTATTTTCCTCCCTAATTGCAATGACGGCATTTCCCAGTGTGAGCGGAAGCTGGGGTAGTGCAAGGAAGACGACACCGATAACAAAGTCATTCCAAGTCACATCAAGTAATACGAATTTGGGGGACCGCATAACTATTGAAGCTGTAGCCAGTTCCCGGGTCGCATCTGGATTCATTATCACGCCGCAGATTACGCCGAACAACATTAGCAAGAACATTGCAGGGATGCTTCGATTGGTAATGAGAAGGATCGTACCTAATAGGCCCACAGCAGCAATTACCCAGTGCGTCGCCATCATTTTCACGCCCTCAATCATGAAACTCATGCCCAGACCGAGAATAATGCCTAATACGACTGGTCGGGAAATAATCTTCGCGACACGGCTTGCTGTGCCGGTAAGGCCCAGTAAGAGCCAGAACAATCCTGTAGCGAGGCTCGCGCCATACACTGCTGCCGGGGTAATAACTGCTGTCTGAGCTGCCTGAGTAATGGCAACGGCACCGAGAGCCTTCATAGGTTGTACAGGAAACGGCGTCTTGTAGTACGCTCCACAGACCACCATCGAGATGCCGAAAGCGAACAGAACCCCAAATGGGTCCATCTTCAGTATACCTATATATCCTGCGACGAAAGGAATAAGAGTCCCGAGATCACCGAACGCACCCGCCCATTCCATGCGGTCAAAGCTATTTCTCAGTTCCAGAGGGCTTTGTTTTAACAGTATTTTATCTGACCCCGGAATATTCACAGCCCACTCCTACTTGTTCTAAAAATCACCGCATATCGTACATTGGCATCTAAATATTATGGGGGTGATACGGCTATCATCAACTATCTCGATCCAACGAATGGCGGAGTGCATTTGACAATAGGACCCCGTCTGGCGCAGATGTCTGACCGGGAGGTACTTGGCTGTCATGACCGGGATGCTGAATTCATCTACTAGCTTCTGCAGATAGGTCAGATTTTTATTAAAACCGTACTAATTGAACCCAAAAGTATTATTTTTTACTCAATCCAGCCACCGCCCAGCACCCGATCCCCGTCATAGAGTACGGCAGCCTGGCCCGGTGTTACGGATGTCTGTGGATTGTCAAAATGCACCTCAAAGCGGTTAGATTCACGCATGATCACTCTGCAGGGTGCCGGCTCATGACGATAACGAATTCGGCAGGCGGCACGAAAATCGCCGGATAACGGTATATTACTCCAGGTAGCGTTTCTAGCCGTAAGACACTGTCGGGCCAGCTCACTACACGCTCCCACCACAACGCGATTAAATTCTGTGTCAAGAGCGACTACATGCAGAGGGTGTTTCCAGGCGACTCCAAGCCCCTTGCGCTGTCCAATCGTATAGCGGTGTACTCCAGAGTGGCAGCCAACAACGACCCCATCGTTGGTCACTATCTCACCAGGTCTCTGTGCAACGCCATGATCCTCCAGAAACTTCACATAATCATTGTCGGGAATAAAGCATATCTCCTGACTTTCGCGCTTCTGTGCCACCGGAAGTTTAAACTCGGCAGCCAGCTTTCTAACATATAATTTTTCAAGCATGCCAACAGGAAAAACGACGTGCCGCAACTGTTCCTGACTCAGCGTAAAGAGAAAGTAGGACTGGTCCTTGGCAGGGTCAAGTCCGGTCAAAAGCCATTTCCGTCCGGAGTCACCCTCTTCAGTGCGGGCATAATGACCGGTTGCCAGCAGATCTGCACCCATTTCTTTTGCCTTATTCAACAGCAGGTCGAACTTTATTAAGTCGTTGCAGCGGATACAAGGATTGGGTGTACACCCTGCGGCATATCCGGCGATGAAGTAATCGATCACCAGCTTCTTAAATTCAGCCCGCATATCGATAACTTCAAAGGGTATGTCCAGTCTCTTTGCAACCCGACCGGCATCCATTACATCATCAAGCGAGCAACAGGTTTTTACCCGGCAGCCTGGTGTTTTTGCCACAGGATCATACAGCTGCAGCGACACTCCGGTTACATCATAGCCTTGTTCTTTCAGCAAAGCCGCACTTACCGAAGAGTCAACTCCGCCGCTCATGGCAACTACTACATGTTGGCTCACAGCTTTCCCATGCTCTTATAGATGATTTGGCAGCAGAGTATATATAGTCGTGTCATATTTGATAATCCTCTACAAACACTCTCACCTGACGTGGCCGCACATACACCTGTTCGCCCTGCTGAAGCCCCAGATTCTGGAACACATCCCTGGTCAGCTCTGCTTCAACACACTCTGTATTTCCTTCAATTGCCAGAGTGACACGTACCGCCGGCCCCAATTTCTGAATGTGCTTGACCTCTGCCTTCAGTGCAGTTGAGTCCTGCTGACTCCGTTCAATTTCAATATCATGAGAACGAACGTATGAGACCACATGTTCACCGGCCTCGTGCTGATCGCTGGCTTGATGCAAACGGCCATGAAACAGATTTACGTTGCCTAGGAAATTGAGCACAAAGGCGTTGGCCGGATGTTCGTATACTTGATCGGGGGTGCCGGACTGCTCGATCCTTCCCTTATTCATGACAACAATACGGTCAGCAACTTCCAGCGCCTCCTCCTGGTCGTGGGTGACAAAGACGCTGGTGACGTGGATCTCGTCATGCAGCTTACGCAACCAGCGACGCAGTTCAGTTCGGACCTGTGCATCAAGAGCTCCAAACGGTTCATCAAGCAGTAGCACCTGCGGCTCCACTGCCAAGGCACGGGCAAGAGCTATACGCTGACGCTGCCCACCTGAAAGTTGTGCCGGATAACGATTGGCCATACCTTCCAGCTGAACCAGCCTCAGCAGATCAATCACCTTGTTCTTTATATCCGTTCTGGACGGGCGGGTACTCTTCGGGCGAACATTCAGGCCAAAAGCCACATTGTCAAAGACAGTCATATGTTTGAAGAGTGCGTAGTGCTGGAAGACGAAACCGACTTTGCGCTCACGCACATGACTAAGCGTCGTATCTTCGCCGTTGAACAGAATCCGGCCGCTGTCTGGAGTTTCAAGCCCGGCGATAATCCTTAACAGGGTGGTCTTGCCCGAACCGGATGGCCCGAGAAGTGCCACCAGCTCCCCTGAAGGAATCGTCAGGCTGACATCTCCTAAAGCGTTGAAACTGCCAAACTGTTTGCTGATGTTTTCAATCTCAATACTCATAGTAACAATTCCTGTTGTTTTAATTATTATCCAGCGCCTGGCGTACTTTCCATTCTGCGATGGTCTTTACCATCAAGGTTATCAGCGCCAGAAAAGCTAGCAGCGAAGCCACGGCAAAGGCGGCTGTGTAGTTGTATTCGTTGTAGAGAATCTCAACATGCAAAGGCACGGTGTTTGTCATGCCTCTGATATGCCCGGAAACAACCGATACGGCGCCAAATTCCCCCATCGCACGAGCGTTACAGAGAATTACACCGTAGATGATGCCCCATTTAATGTTGGGTAGTGTTACTCGAAAGAATGTTTGCAGACCGGTGGCGCCCAGCACCAGAGCGGCTTCTTCCTCTTCCTTACCTTGTGCTTCCATGAGTGGAATCAACTCACGGGCAACAAAGGGAAAGGTAACAAAGATTGTCGCCAAAATAATTCCCGGTACGGCAAAGACTATCTTGATGTCGTGCTCTTGCAGCCAGGGCCCGATCCAACCCTGTAGACCGAAGATGAGCACGTAGATCAGACCGGAGATAACCGGCGACACCGAAAACGGGAGATCGATCAAGGTGATGAGCAGGTTTTTGCCCGGAAAGGTGAATTTGGCGATAGCCCAGGCGGCGGTTACCCCGAAGAAGAGGTTGAGCGGCACCGTCACAGCGGCGGTTATCAGTGTCAGCTTGATAGATGACAGTGTATCCGGCTCTTTGAGTGCGTCCAGGTATACTGAAAGTCCCTTCTCAAATGCCTGGCTGAATACGGCAGCCAACGGCAGCAACAGGAACAGGGCCAGAAAGACCAGGGCTATCGAGATTAGCAGCCATCGTACGACAGCCGGTTCGGTTTGTGCTCTGCCAGTTTGTTTTGAATTACTGTTATTCTGCATAGCGTCTGCTCCATTTCTGCAGAAGGTTTACAACCAGCAGCATAAGAAATGATGTCAGCAGCATTACACAGGCAATGGCCGTGGCGCCTCGATAGTCAAACTGTTCAAGTTTGGTGATAATCAGCAGTGGAGTAATCTCGGAGACCATCGGCATATTGCCGGCTATGAAGATAATTGAACCATATTCGCCGACTCCCCGGGCGAATGAGAGGGCAAAACCGGTCAGAATGGACGGCAACAGTACGGGGAAGATTACCCGCGACAGGGTCTGCCAGCGATTGGCTCCGAGGCATACGGCAGCCTCTTCCAGCTCCATTTCGATCTCTTCTATGACCGGCTGAACCGTGCGGACCACGAAGGGGAGCCCGATAAAGGTCATAGCCAATATGATGCCGAGCGGCGTGAAAGCAACTTTGATACCGTGTGGTTCCAGATAGCGCCCCACCCAACCATTGGGGGAGTAGATCGTGGCCAGGGTAATACCTGCCACAGCCGTTGGTAGAGCAAATGGGAGATCGACCAAAGCATCAACCATCCGTCGTCCGGGAAAACGGTAGCGGACCAGCACCCACGCCACCAGTACGCCGAAGATTGAATTGATAACCGCCGCGATCATGGCTGCGCCAAAGGTCACTTTGTAGGATGCCAGTACTCTAGGCTCGGTGACGGTGCTGATAAACTCACCCCAGGTCAATCCGGCCGTCCTGAAAACCAGTGCCGATAAAGGGATCAGTACGATTATGCTCAAATAGAAGATCGTAAATCCCAAAGTTAGCCCAAAGCCTGGCAGGACATTGTTATGATGTTTGAATAATCTCATATATCCTCAAATAATGTACTCAGCCTCACCAGCTGCCTGCTGGTGAACAAGATGGAACTCTTCGAACAATTCACGTCGATACTTGTCAATACTCTCTCCGGTTCTTTCCCGTGGCCAGGGAAGCGGAATGTTAATTACTCTCTGGACTCTTCCTGGTCCGGGTGCCATTAACACCACCCGACCGCCTAGATACACCGCTTCATCCAGATCATGCGTAACAAAGACCACTGTTGGCCGTTTCTCCTGCCAGAGGCGTAATAGCTCATCCTGCAGATACATGCGGGTAAAGGCATCCAAGGCGCCAAAGGGCTCATCAAGAAAAATTACGCTTGGCTCCACAGCCAGTGCACGAGCTATGGCCACTCGTTGTTTCATCCCACCAGAAAGTTGATGAGGGAAGCTGTCAATTGATTTTGTCAGTCCAACAAGGTCAACATATTCTCTGGCTTTTTCAACGGCCTCTTTTCCCTTGAGTCCTTTCGCTTCCAATGCAAAAAGCACATTGCCAAGAACTGTCCTCCAAGGATAAAGACCATATTCCTGAAAAATCATGATGTGATCCGGATCAGTGCCTGTTACCGCACGACCATCAATAGTTACGGTTCCTGAGCTGGTCTTTTCAAAACCGGCCATCAGGTTGATCAGTGTGGTCTTGCCGCATCCGGAAGGCCCGACCAGGCAAACAAATTCTCCGGATGCGATCTCCAATGTGACCGGTGCAAGGGCGACGACATCCTCACCCTGAGGCGAAGAGTAGTGCTTTTCAGCAGCCTGTAGAATAATTTTAGGTAGTGCTGTCATGAAGCGCCTCCCCAACGGCGCCCAAGCCAAAGCTCCGCTTTTCGCATCGCTTGATTGATAGCAAGCCCAAGAAAGCCGACTATCAGCATACCTGCCATAATCCAGTCGGTTCTCAAAAAATTACGAGCATCGACGATCATGAAACCAAGACCGGATTGCGCTCCCAGCATTTCTCCTGCCACCAAGTGTATCCAGGCGGTTCCGACTGCAATATGCAAACCGACCATAATTCCCGGAAAGGCTGCTGGAATAATAACCCTCAGGAAAATTGTCCCCGATTTGGCACCGAAGTTAGTGGCTACCTTAAGATAGACAGATGGGATCCCAACCACGGCACTGATAGTCGAAAGCAGCACCGGATAAAATGCAGCCAGAAAGATAATAAACACTGCGGGTGCATTGCCGATTCCAAACCAGAGCACCGCCAGCGGGAACCAGGCGATTGGCGAAATCGGCCGCAACACCTGTACCAGTGGATCAATAGCCTGACGACAATGCGGATTGCGCCCCAAAAAGAGACCGAGCGGTACTGCTATGATGATCGCAGACAGATAGGCCGTTGCAAAACGCGCCAGACTGACCGCGATGTGCCCCCATAACACTCCCATTTCAGCCAACTCACGAAAAGCCCTGGCAACAGTCACAGGAGATGGAAACAGCTCTGGCGGCCAGAAGCTCGCGGCAAATTGCCAAATAGCCAGAAACACGACCAGAGACACTGTTGGTAACAGTTTTGTAGACACGGCACTAAGCATTTTGACTACACCTTTTTGCGGGCAAAGCGATCGTCAAGATAGGAAGCAATATCAACCTTCTCCTTGGCTATTCCAAATTTGATCATGTAATCCTGTGTCGCAACGAAGTCGGCCTTGGCCGGGACCAGATTATGAAAGGTAAGCCGCCCCTTGGGAGTGGTAAGTACCTTTTCGATAATTTCAGTTTTTTGTCCGAGGATTTTTAGAGACCCCTTGGCTGCCTGAGCCGGATTGGCTTCAATGTAATCAGCTGTCCGCAAGAAGCCGGAGACAAGTTCCTGCAGCTCGCCAGGATATTTTTGTACCAGTTTTTCCTGAATGTTCAGCACGCAGCAGATGTGGTCGTGCCAGATATCCTTGGAGAGGGTCAGAATCTTGCCGACCTTCTGGGCTTCTGCCTGGGCTCCGAACGGTTCGGCCACGATGTAGCCATGAATTCGTCCGGTAGCCAGAGCAACAACCATCTCTGGTGGTGCCATATCAATAATTTTCAGGTCGCGGGCCGGATCAATACCCTTCTCGGTCAGTACCTTTCGCAACAGGATGTTATGGGTTGAGAAAGGACTGGGAATGGCAATGGTCTTGCCCTTCAGATCTTCGATGCGATTGATTTCGCCGGAATTTTTGACGGTAATGACGCTGCCGTTACGGTGGCCAAGAAGTACTACCTTGACCGGGATGCCCTTCTGACGAAGAGTAAGGCCCATGGGGGTCAACAGGAAAGCTCCGTCAATCTTGCCGGCTTTAAGAGCTTCCGTGATCTCCGGCCAGGACGAAAATTTAACCGGTTCAAGAGTCACATTCGGAAATTTTTCATGCTCAGCGGCCAGCATAAGCAGATGATCGGTGATCGGCAGGTAGCCGATCTTGATAGTAAGTTTCTTTCCGCTGCCAAAAGCAGGAAAAAATGGACTGGAAAGTGCCGTAGCTGCCAGTGCAGCGCCGCCGGTAATCAAAAATTCTCTGCGATTCATGGAATGCCTCCTTTAGTGGCTGTGCGTTTTATGGTTATGGTGATGGTGATGTCCATGACCTTCACCATGCGTATGGTCATTGTCATGATTATGTTGATGTAACTGTTTAGTGGCTGCCGGCGGTCCAGGCGGTTGCCAGCCGAGAGCTGTGCGGCGAGCATCAAGGTCGGAGATGATTCGAGCGGCCAAAGCATGGGGATCGTGATCGACTACCATGACAGAACCAAGCAGGGTATGCGTGTCTTCATAGAAAAAGCGTGATACCTTGTCAGAGCCGCTTAACGGTGGTTCGATGCAGTGGTATGAATTAAGCCCTAACAAACGAAAGCCGAGAGCTGCTCCGACCCCCTTTTCGTTGGACCATTCAGGACTGGAAAACGCAAGCGGCAGGTTTTTCAGAGGTTCACCCGTTGCTTCAGCCACTGCGCGGAACATTCCGGTAGCGCGGGCATTATCAAGACATTCTCCCATATGCCAGACCGGTGGAAGTTTATGTGGTCCCAGTGCTTCGCGAAGCCCGGCTCCGGACTCCTCCAGTGCCTCGGGAAGGCAGTAGCCGGTTTTCAGGAGGGCATAGGCTGCGCAGCCGTTTGTCAATACGATTACATCGTGGGCTATAAGTGTTTGGGCCACCTGCACAACCGCTTCTTCGTAGACAATCTTGGGATTGTTGCAGCCAACCAAGTTGACGATACCACGTATGCGGCCACTCATAAGGTGTTCGCGCAAAATAGGAGCGCCACCGAAGGTTGCCAGAACATTTTCCACAGAGAAACCTACTTCAGCGTCCATTCGAGCCTGAGGTATAAAGACCTTGCCGGCATCGCGCTGGTGAAAGGCATCTATGGCCATCCTGATGATCCGTTCAGCCAATTCATCGGCTGCGGACAGATTACTATGATGGTGGTCAAACCCCAGATGAATAGCACCCGGCAAGCGGGCCGAGTCACTGGTTGTCACAACGCGGGTATGGAAGCAAGCCGCCACATCCATGATGCCGGGAAAGACATCCTGAACATCGGCCACCCACAAATCCATCGCCCCTGTTGCAAGCACCAACTCAGCGCCTACTGCACTTGCCAGCGGGTGAACATCGCCAAACTTTGCCAAAGCTGAATGCCCAGAGCAGCAGATGCCATATAGACGAATTCCTTCAGCCCCTTTTGATATTGCATCTGCAATAAGGTCAGGACGCCGGGCGGCTGTGACAATGGCTGACACCAGCACCGGGGAATGACCATGCACCGCCACATTGACCGATCCGATCTGGATTACACCTAAATTGGTCGTGATGCGGCTCCGTTTGGGGAGGCCATAGAGACAGTCCATGGCGATTGCCGAACCGGCAACACTGCTCCAGGCAAAGGCCAGTCCACAGCGTAATACTTGGCGCATCAAATTTTCCCAGTCGCCATCTGTGCCGGTAGTTGTGCGATGCAAAGCCTCAAAAACCTCGTGATAGGCACCGATCGGCAAAATATCCAGCTCTTTCCAAACAGCGATCCGCTCCTTGGGTGCCAGCGTTTCCAATGTGCGGTGAGGCCCCGGCAGGGTACGGCACAGATCTTCCAACAAAATTATTGATATTTCACCAGCCATTTCCTGAACGGTCTTTTCATCGCTGAATATTCCGAAGGACTTGGCTGTAGCAATTACCTTTTCCGGGCCGAGAATCGGAATATCAAGGTTCCCTTCTGCTGCTCCCTTGAGTGCCAGCATAACTTCACGCCCACGGGCACCATGGGCACCGACACCTGCGGCAACCCATCTGAGGATATTACGGGCGACAATAACGTGAGCATCTGCGCCGCAGACACCTTTTGGACTCTTTGAGGTAATTTTGCACGGCCCCATATGACAATTTTTACAGCAGGTGCCGGCCAATCCAAAACCGCAATGTGGTTTCTGATTGTCGAAACGGTCAAAGGGAGTATCAATTCCGGCTTGCTCCATGTGAAGAATCATTTCACGCACCGCTGGGTCCGGGGTACGTTCAATTACGTCGCGTTTGTTCGGGAACTTTGATTTTCGGTTCATGCGCTTCCTCTCTCCTGGGATCATGCACAACCTACGCGTGGTAGGAGACAGCGGGACAGCCTGAACCGTCCCGCGTCATGATTATTTTTTAGGTGAGTATATCTGATCGAATGTACCGCCATCTGCAAAGTGCGTCTTCTGAGCTTTCTGCCAACCACCGAAAACCTTGTCGATTGTGTACAATTTCACCTTGGCCAGTTTGGTTGGTATTTTGGGGTTGATCGGTCGGTAGTAATGCTTGGCGGCAATCTTTTGTCCTTCATCTGTGTATAGATAGTTAAGATACGCTTCGGCAACCTTACGAGTGCCACGTTTGTCAGCCACCTTGTCCACAATTGTAACCGGCGGCTCAGCCAATATACTTTCAGAAGGAGTTACAACTTCGAACTTATCAGGCCCCAGTTCGTTGATTGCCAGGAATGCCTCGTTTTCCCAAGCCAGTAGTACATCACCCAATCCCCGTTGTACAAAGGTGTTGGTGGCGCCACGTGCACCTGAATCAAGCACCGGCACGTTTTTCAGAAGCTTGGTGACATACTCTTTGGCCTTGGCATCGCTCCCGCCCGGCTGATGCAGGGCATAGGCCCAGGCCGCCAGATAGTTCCAACGTGCACCACCAGAGGTTTTTGGGTTTGGAGTAATCACTGAAACACCCGGCTTAATCAGGTCGTCCCAGTTTTTGATCTTCTTTGGATTACCTTTGCGGACAAGAAATACGATAGTTGAGGTATAGGGAGAGCTATTGTGCGGCAGCGCTTTCTGCCAGCCTGGTTTGATCAATCCCTTTTCGGCGATAGCGTCAATATCGTAGGCTAACGCCAGTGTCACAACATCAGCCTCAAGGCCGTCGATAACAGAACGAGCCTGTTTACCTGAACCGCCATGAGACTGCTTGATTGTAACCTTATCCCCGGTTTTCTTCTGCCACTGTTTAGTAAAAGAATTATTGATATCTGTGTAAAGTTCACGGGTTGGGTCATAAGAAACATTAAGTAGAGTGACGTCAGCAGCAAATACTGCAGTTGATGTGGACAGCGCCAGAGCCACTACTGTAAGGGCTGTAGTGATTTTTTTAAATTCCATGTTTTTCTCCTTTTTTAGAAATATATAGGTTTTATAGATAATGCTAGCAAAAAAAACTCTCGCTGATTTATTCTTCAACCTTTTCAAGCTCCAGAATATAGTGACCTTCGTCCGTCTGTTTCAGGCCAAGCAGCTTATGACCATCTGCTTTAAGGCTGCGGGGAACATTTTTGACCGGTTCGCCGTCATCAAGAAGAATCTGGACAACTGTGCCATTGCCAAGGTTTTCCAGAGCCAGTTTGGCCTTTACAAAATTAGTGGGACAACTAACGCCACGCAGATCGATTACCTGCATGAAGATTCTCCTTCCATTTTTATTTTCCAATCTGGGTTGCTATAATCTGAGGAGCAATGGTCTCGGCTACTGTATACTCCGGAAACCGGTTCCGCAGGTGGCCAAGAAGTTCCTGGGGACCTTCTTTAATAATTGTGTCGCCTAACCTGATACGTCCAAGTCCTTCGGCTTTGAGCTTGTACCACTCCAGCACGGCTGCGATAAATTCAACTACCCTGTCTTCCGGAAGGAAGGTAGCAAATAGAGACCCAACCAAGGGATTGCGTCCCCATTTGCCACCAATTCGAACGGTGTAGCCACGCTTTGCTTCACTCCAGGCGTTGGTGGGACACACTTTAACGCAGTCACCACACCAGATGCAGGGGGCATCACTGAACACCGGTTTGTTATCATCTCCCATGGTGACCGCTTTGGGTAGCCGCCACCTTTACCAATTTTACTCGTTAGCAGGTCTCCTTTTCTTAGCGATAGAAGAATAAATTCCAGAAATTTCCTGGGAATGTTTTCTGCCTCGGCAAGTTCGGATATCAGTACCGGCCTACCCTCTGAATTTAGTGCCAGATACTCCATGGCTTTAAGAGCATATTTTGTCTTTTTAGAGATCATTGCTACACCCTATATGCAAAAAAAAGAGGTCAAGGGAGTTATCCCTTGACCTCTGGTTTATCCAGTCAGTCAATTGTATATAAAATGTATAGGCCTTATATTATATTTAATAGATACTGTCAAGATTTTTTATATCCAACTGCATTTACGAAGAATTATAAAAATACGGTGACTGAGCAAAAATATATTCGACGCAAAGTTTGGTAAATCGAGCAATAGACTTGCTAGAATATAATTTGAACCTGGAATCTTACCCTCTTGTCGTCGGTACTGTTCGGGCCGCTGTTGAAGGCAAGTGCCTGCTGTTTATGAACATTGGTGTAGTCAGCCTGTACTTTCAGGTTGTGCTTGTGGACATACCACGAAATGGCACCCGTCGATTCAACCCAGTGATCGTCACTGACATCGCGGTTTGGATCAAGGTAGGCATAGCGGGCAGCAACTTCAAGCTGTTTTGGAATTATGAAATAGCCTGCCTGGCCATAAGCTCCCTGAGCTCGTAGTGTAGTGTGGGAGGTTTGCCCGTCAGCCCTCCCGGTAAAATAATC
>CAIYDX010000370.1 GCA_903925005.1 uncultured Geobacteraceae bacterium | reverse complement strand
TGTTTCAACAACACCTGGAGGGATTCAAAAACTGACGATGTAACGCAAAATAGCACAAATGTAGTGCCACTCGGGGTTTTTATGGGCTGTAACTTACTTATATCACAACAATTATTTTAGCAGGTGTTAAACATGGGTTAAGTAAAAAGTCAGGAGCGGTTTCGTGCGCCGCCGGTCTGTTTTGCGCGAACGCGAGCCTGTTCTGAGCAACCGGAAACAGGTAAACGGCTGCCGCCAACACAATAATTATCCACATCATCTTTTCTTTTGCCTTCATCGTAGACTCCTGAGATCTTTTTGACCGTCGCACATCAAGGTTTCATCCCCTCCAAAGTTTTTCCGGCAGCTCGCCATTCCGCGACTCCTTCGCGCAGCCGTTTTGCCTGGAATCCCGAGTTCTTTAACATCTGCACTGCCTTGATGGCACCGATGCAGAACGGGCTGCGGCGGTAAATTACGATGATCTTATCCTTTGGCAGCTCACTCAGGCGGGCCTCCAGTTCATCGGACGGAATAGAACGCGCCAGGGGAAGGTGCCCCGCCTCAAACTCACTGGCGGGACGGATATCCAGAAGCACTGCCATTCCAGCGCGTACCATCTCAAGGAGATCCTTTTCAACTACCTGCTCCATCGAAACATCCTCGTGAGCGTATTCACGCATCAACTCCCGCACCACCGGAATTTCCTCCAGACCGAAATCCCGCAACGCCATCCACAGCCGGATCGCCGAATTGCTGCCCAGTGAACAATAAACCTTGCGGCCTTCACGTCGAATTCCGATCAGATGCGCCTCCCGGAGCACTTTTAAATGGGCGCTGGTATTGGCGGCGCTCTGGCCCAACTCGTCGGCCAGTTCCTCGACTGTTCTTTCGCTTTGGCAGAGCAGGTTGAGGATTTGTATGCGCTGTGGACTGGAGAGGGCCTGACCGACATGGGCGAACTGCTGATATAATTGTGAAGGCAGGTTTTCCAAAGCCATGACTAACCCCCTTGTTCGGTAAATATAACACTCATATAATCAAACAACTATTTGAATGTCAAGAAAATTATTCCCGTATTTATCGATTCCTGCCTGTTTCAATTAATCCAGCCGGACATGATGGCAACGCCGCTTGCCACCGAAACAACCACCCAGAGCACGATACCCTGGGCCAGTGGCTTGATACCGGTTTTACCCAGTACCTCTCGGGTCAGACCGCTGCCGATCAGGAACAGGGTTACCACCAGACTCTGTTTTGCGATGCTGTTGAGTGGGTGCCATAGCTGATCAAGCTGCGGCAGCATCGTTCTGGCGGTTGCAGCGACAATAAAGCCGATGATGAAGAGAGGAAATTTCACTTTTCCTTCCGACTTGGTGAACCAGGCGGCAAGCAGTGCTGAAGGCATGATCCACAACGCCCGTGTCAGCTTGACGGTCGTGCCGACGGCCAAGGCAATGCCGCCGTAGGCTGCCGCCGCTCCCACCACGCTGCTGGTGTCGTGGATCGCCAAGGCCGACCAGAGCCCGAACTGTCGCTGTCCCATTCCCAGCAGATGCCCCACAAGAGGGAAAAGAAGCAGGGCAACGGAATTGAGAGTAAACACGGTGGCCAGGGCAACGCCGGTTTCTTCCGCCTCTGCCTTGATAACCGGGGCCATGGCGGCAATGGCGCTGCCGCCGCAGATGGCAGTCCCGAAAGAGATCAGAGTGGATGTGCGCCGGGGAGTCTTGAAAAGCTTGCCCAACAGGAGCCCCACTGCCATGGTAACGCTGATACTAATGGCGGTGTACAAAAAAGCGTCCCTGCCCGTTTTAAGAAGCTCCGGCAGGTTCATACCAAATCCCAGACCAACCACCGAGGCTTGCAACAGCCGTCTGCTCCAAATCGAAGTGGCGGCACCCCACGGGTTGCCAAGCATGATTCCGAATGTAATCCCGGCAACCAAGGCAACAGGCGCACTTACCAAAGGCCAGCAGCAGGCCAGCAACAGTATCCAGAACAGTACCCTCATTCCTCCATTATTGTTCACAACAGGCTCCTTTGATCATTTGATGGTTGATATTATATTTAAAGTTGAATATAAATAGAAACGAATAATATTTATAAAAAATATCAATAGGATTGATGTATGGCATTGTCACTGCGTCAGCTTGAAATATTTGAACGGATTGCCACCACCGGCAGTGTCACACGGGCGGGTGAAAAACTGCTGCTGACCCAGTCGGCGGTCAGCATGGCGTTGTCACAGCTTGAACAACTGAGCGCTACCCCCTTGTTTGAACGATCCGGAAGACGGCTCCTTCTGAATGATAGCGGTCGCTTGTTGCTTAAAGACGCTCGCGAGATACTTCTGGCCGTTAAACGGGTAGAGCAACAGTTGCAGGGTGATAGTGAACAGTTGGTGGGTGAATTGCTGGTTGGAGGAAGTACCACCATTGGAAATTACCTGCTGCCGGCGCTCTTGGGAACCTTTGCCAAGCTGTATCCCAAGACTAGGGTAGAATTGCGCGTTGGCAATACACAACAGGTCGCTGAATGGCTTGAAACTGGTGATCTTGATATTGCTTTTGTCGAGGGGCCGTGCCATAGCAGGCGGCTTGTTGCCGTCCAGTGGCGTAATGACGAACTAGTGGTGGTGGCGGGGCCGGATCACTTATGGGCCAAGGAGAAGAAGGTCACGCCGGAGATGCTGGCTTTGGCCCCCTGGATCATGCGGGAAAAAGGTTCCGGCACCCGTGAAATTTTTGAGGATGCCATGGACAAAGCCGGGATCAGCTATGCAATAGCCTTGGAATTTGGGCATACCGAGGCGATCAAGAACGGAGTCGCCTCCGGGCTTGGCGTCAGCTGTCTTTCGCGTGTTGCCGTACATCGTGAGCTTGAGTATGGCTTACTTGTTGAAGTGGAGAGCCCACTGATGCTCGGACGTTCACTCACGTTGCTCAAGCGGCGTGAAAGTTGCTGCACGGCCTTACTGTCTGCATTTATGAAGGTGTCAGGGGGGCAGTGGGACGGTAATTCCGCTTGATTTTTTGGCCTCAGTCCTTTTTTTTTCAGAGCCGTCGGCTCCATTTATCTTAAAGAATGCAACAGCATCCTGCAACTGTTCTGCCTGGGAGGACAATTCCTCCGATGTGGATGCCAATTCTTCCGACGCACTTGCGTTTTGCTGTATAACCTGATCCAACTGCTGAATCGCCTTGTTTATCTGTTCAGCCCCCACGTACTGTTCTTTACTCGCCGCGCTTATCTCCTGCACCAGATCCGCTGTCTTCTGTATGTCCGGCACAAGTAGTGCCAGCATTTCACCTGCCTTTTCTGATGTTTGTACGCTTGAGGCAGATAAGCGGCTTATTTCTGCTGCTGCTGTCTGGCTCCTTTCGGCAAGTTTTCTTACCTCTGACGCCACTACCGCAAATCCTTTACCGTGCTCTCCCGCCCGTGCCGCTTCTATGGCGGCGTTCAACGCCAACAGGTTCGTCTGCCGTGCTATTTCCTCTATTACAGATATCTTGGTTGTTATCTCTTTCATTGCACCCACTGTCTCTGAAACCGTCTTGCCGCTTCCCTTTGCATCAACCGCTGATTTTTGTGAAATATTCTCTGTCTGCAGTGCATTGTCCGCGTTCTGCCTGATACTGGAAGTCATCTCTTCCATGGAAGACGATGTCTCTTCAACAGCAGCTGCCTGTTCTGTGGCTCCCTGCGAGAGCTGTTGAGCTCCAGAACTTAATTCTTCGCTCCCGGCAGCCACATTTTCTGCGGCTGATTTTACCTCGGCGATGGTCGTCTTCAACTGTTCCAACATGCTTTTCATTGCGGCAAGCATCTCACCTGTTTCGTCTTTGCTCTTGACTTCGATGATTGCGGTCAGATCCCCAGCGGACATTCTTTTCATAACCGCCACACCTTCGTTTAACGGCCCGACTATACTCCTGGTTAGAAAAAATGCCGTGATTGCAGCCAGAAAGAGGGCAATTGCGCCAAGGGTAAACATCATGGCGCGCGAGCTGTCATACGCCTTCTCCGATTCTTCATAACGCAGTTTACTGCGCTTCTCCTGCTGCTGTGCCAAATCATCTATCGCCTGAATACTGTTGCGGACTGCGGCCCGTGCCTCTTTGACATAATAACCGAATGCCTCATCCCCCTTGCCTGAAAGGATCAGTTCCAATGTTTTGTCCGTCATGCTCCTTTCAGCTTCACGCACGCTCTTTAGTTTTGCAATTTTATCCCGGCTCTCCATATCATCCCTGGCGGTCATTTCATCAACCTTCTTGAATTTATCGTCAAATTTAAGCTTATTTTCTTCCAGCCTCTTTTTCATTTCCTGTATCCTGTCCTTCTGCAGGAATGCGTTGCGGACGGCTATCGCATCCTCCCTGACTATATCGGCCATATCGCGCGCAAGCCCGGAGCGGACACTGTTGACCTTTACGATATGGTCAATATTTTCCTTTAGCCGTGCCATATTCCCGGCAGCCACAAAAATGAGCACCGCCATCAATATAAGTACCAGACCGAAACCCAATGACAATTTTTTACCAATCTTCATATTTTTAAACATTTTATCCTCCATCAGTTTTCAGGACGTTTTCTGTGGTTACATCTGAAACTTCATGTGAATAAGCTGTCTTTTATAGATGGATACATATTGTTGAATTATAGCGACGAAACCGTATGTCCTTGTCAAACAGTTTCATAACTCTAATTCCCGACACTGAAGGACACAGAAGAAT
>CAIYDX010000369.1 GCA_903925005.1 uncultured Geobacteraceae bacterium | reverse complement strand
TTCCTTGATGTAATTGGCATTCAGCACCGCCTGCTCGGAAACTCGGATCAACCCTTCGCGGCCGAGCATGATGATGTAGGCGTACGCCCTGACCATCACCCCGAAGTTGCCGAAAAAGTTGGCCGTACGGCCTATCGTTCCGGGGTTGGTGGTTTCCAGCAGCAGTTTGCCGTCATCGTCCATGACGATGCGCGGCTGCGGCAGGAACGGGATCAGCGCCTTTTTGACGCCTACCGGCCCGGAGCCGGGACCGCCGCCGCCGTGGGGAGTGCCGAAGGTTTTGTGCAGGTTGACGTGAATAACGTCGAAGCCGACATCGCCCGGTTTCACCTTGCCCATGATCGCGTTCAGGTTGGCGCCGTCGTAGTACATCAGCGCATCGTGGCTGTGGGCGATGTCGCTGATCTCTTTAATATGCGGATTGAACAGCCCGAGCGTATTCGGGCAGGTCATCATGACCGCGGCCACTTCATCGGTCATCGCCTTTTTGAACAGTTCCAGATCCATATCGCCATAGGGGGCGGTCGGCACGGTGATGATCTCGTATCCGGCTATCGCCGCCGAGGCGGGATTGGTGCCGTGGGACGAATCGGGGACAACCACGTATTTCTTTTTGGCCTTGTTCCCTCTGGCCGCATGATAGGCCGCTATCAGCATGATGCCGGTCATCTCGCCGTGGGCGCCCGCCAACGGCTGCGTGGTGACCTCGTCCATGCCGGTGATGTCGGCCAGCATCTGTCCCAGATCGTACAGCATCCCGAGCGTTCCCTGACATAATTCCACACCACCAGGCAAGAGCGCCGTCATTGGGTGGAACGACGTAAACAGGGCGGCCGAGTTCTCCGTTACCTTGGCGTTGTACTTCATCGTGCAGGAGCCGAGCGGATAAAAGTTGGTATCCACCGAGAAATTGCGGCGGGACAGGTTTGTAAAATGCCGCACCAGATCGAGTTCGGATACTTCAGCCAAACCGGCGGATTCCGCGCGAAGCAGGGAAGCCGGCAGAGCGGAGGCGGTTGGCACATCGGATGCCGGCAGTTTGACGCCGCGGCGACCGGGGGTGGATTGTTCATAAATCAGTTGCATAGCGCCACCTCCAGTTCTTTGACAAACGAGTCAATTTCCTTCTTGGTACGTTTTTCGGTTACCGTCACCACCAGGCAGTTCTCCGACCCCACGTAATACTGCCCGAGCGGCACGCCGGCGGCAATCCCCTTCTCAAGCAGCCCCGCCACGACATCGGCGGCGTTTTTCGGCAGGAAGATGGTAAATTCGTTGAAGGTGACCGCCGATTTCAATACGGTTACCCCCGGAATGGTGGTCAGCTGCGCCTTGGCATATTCGGCCTTGTCGCGGTTCAAGCGGGCCAGGTCGGCCAGTCCGGCTTTCCCGACTGAGGAGAGGAAAATCAGCCCGCGCAGGGCGCAGAGCCCTTGGTTGCTGCAGATATTCGAAGTAGCTTTGTGCCGTTTGATATGCTGTTCACGAGCCTGCAGCGTCAGCACGTAGCCGCGCGTGCCGTTTTTATCAACAGTCTCGCCGACAATACGTCCCGGCATGTTGCGGATAAACGTTTTTTTGGCAGCGATGAAGCCGAACGAAGGGCCGCCGAACGAAAGCGGATTGCCCAGGCTCTGGCCGTCGCCCACGGCGATATCGATACCCATTTCGCCGGGAGACTTCAGCATGCCGAGCGAGATCGGATAGACCGAACCGATCAGAAGAGCCCCGGCGCCATGGACCTGATCCGCCAGAGCGGTGAAATCCTCTATGCTGCCGAAGAAGTTCGGGTTCTGCACCAGCACCGCAGCCACGCTGTCATTAAGCAGGGCGGCCAGTTCGGCACGGTTGAGCAGACCATCCAGCGGCGCAATCTCGATCACTTCCACGTCCAGGTTGAAGAGATATGTCTTCAGTACCTGACGGGAGAAAGGGCTGACGCAGCCGTCCACGACAATTTTGTTGCGGCCGGTGACGCGGAGCGCCATCATTGCGGCCTCGGCACAGGCGGTGCCGCCGTCGTAGAGCGAAGCGTTGGAGACATCCAGCCCGGTCAGGCGGCAGATTGCTGTCTGGTACTCGAACAGCGCCTGCAGCGTCCCCTGCGAACATTCCGGCTGATAGGGGGTATAGGCGGTGTAGAATTCGGAGCGGCCGGAGAGATGATCAACAACAGCGGGGATGATGTGATCATAAAAGCCGCCGCCGATAAAGTTGGTCATTCCCTGTTTGTTATCTCCGGCAATAGCCTGCATCCTGCCATAGGTCTCGAACTCGGACATGCCGGCCGGAATATTAAACGTCTTGGCCCGCAGTTCGGCCGGAATCGGCGCAAAAAGATCTTCAACAGAGGCAACGCCGATTGTGGAGAGCATCTGATGAATCTCCTCCGGCGTATGGGGACAATAGTGACTGTCGTTCATTATATATTCTCCCTACAATGTTTTAAGGTAATCGTCGTACTGTCCCTGTGTCATCAGGTTCTTCAGTTCCGACTCATCGGCAATTTCGACCTGAGCCATCCAGCCGGTATCCTCGGCGCTCTCGTTGACGACCTCGGGAGCTGAGTCCAGCGCGTCATTAACCTTGATCACCTTGCCGGATACCGGCGCAAAGATATCGCTGGCGGCCTTGACCGACTCGATACTTCCCAGTACGTCAAACTGTTTCACGATCTTACCGATCTTCGGCAGTTCCACAAAGGTGATATCACCCAGTTCGTGGGCAGCGTGATCGCTGATACCGACGACGCCAACACCTCCAGTTACCTTGACCCACTCATGCTCTTTGGTGAAATACATGCTCATTGTCCATTCCTCCTTGGTATTTGAAAACTACAATTGCTAAAATAAATCAAATGCAATGGAACGCGGATAAAATCTGATTTGAGCGGATCTACACGGATAAACCAAAGGAAAGGGTTTAAAATCTGCGTTAATCCGCTCAAATCAGATTTTATCCGCGTTCTATTGCAGTTCAGAATTACGCACGCACCGACCCGTCCTTAAAGAACGGCAACTCGCAGATCGTCGCTTCCATGCTGACCCGCTCGTGGCTGATGGTAAGCGGCGTACCGACAACCGCCAATTCCGGCTTGACAAAGCCGATGCCGATACCTCTGCCGAGCATCGGCGAGAACACGCCGCTGGTTACGTTGCCGACGGTTTCCACTGCCGAGCAGATATCATAATGATGACGCGGCGAACGACGGCCGGCGACTTCAAAGGCTACTTTTTTCCGCGCGACCCCCTGCTTCTTCAGCCGCAGCAGCGCTTCCTTGCCGATAAAAGATTTATCGAAGTTGACGAAACCTTCCAGCCCCGCCTCAAGCGGCGTGGTTTCCTCGTCGATATCGCTGCCGTAAAGCGAATAACCTACCTCAAGACGCAGCACGTCACGCGCCCCCAATCCGGCCGGCTTGACCCGTTCATCCTGCAGCAGCAGATCCCACAATTCACAGACCTTTTCCGACGGGATGAATATCTCATACCCCAGCTCGCCGGTATAACCGGTGCGGCTGACAATCGCTTCCACACCGAGGATATTCATCGTGATGAATTTGAAATAGGGAATCGTGGCGACCTCCTCCCCGAAAATTTCAACCATCACGTAGCGGGAAAGCGGCCCCTGGATATCCAGCTTACCGGTAGCGGCGGAAATGTCGGTAAATTCGCCCCCCTTGAGACGTCCCTTGATGGCGGCAAAATCCTTGGGCGCCGTGGCGGCATTGACCACGATCATCACCTTGTCTTCGGCCAGGCGGAAAACGATCAGATCGTCGATGATCCCCCCCTGCTCATTGAGCAGAAAACCGTAGCGCGAGCGCCCGAGCGGGATCGTCTTCACCGAAAAGGTAAATACATCTTCAAGGCCGCCGGCCTCGAAATCACCTTGAAAAATGAACTCTCCCATATGGCAGATATCAAAGAGCGCGGATTGGTTACGGCACCAGCTGTGTTCGGCGATTATCCCCTCGTACTGAATCGGCATGTCCCAGCCGCCAAACGGCGCCATAAGGGCATTCAAAGCACGATGCCGACTGCAGATCGGCGTTGCTTGAAGCTGATCTTCCATAAGTATGTTCTCCCTGTGCTGTTATTTAATTGAGGTATGGAGGTGCAACATTAGGCAGGTTGAAATGCCCCGACATATTAGTGCAATTGTGTCTGACGCGCAACCGGAAAAACCAAATAAATTGTGCAGAAGGAAACGACGTTACCACACAGAGCCGGAAGACGCGCAAGAAAGCCGTTGCCGCGACACCGGGCAACATGTTATATATCAAGTACATTCATAACCACGGGGATTGCCCCTGTGGTTTTTGCTTTTAAGAAAGAAACCATGCCTACGACTAAACGCCCCCCAACAAAATACCAGCCCAAAGGACTTTCGGTTCTTTACGAGGACAGAGATATAATCGTTGTGGAGAAGCCGTGTGGTCTCTTGACGATAGGCACCGACCGGGACAAGACCAGAACCGTCCACACCATTCTCAACGAGTATGTCCGCAAGGGTGATCCCCGCTCCCGAAACCGGGTCTACATCGTCCACCGCCTGGATCGCGAAACTTCCGGGATACTTATCCTTGCCAAGAGCGAACCGGCCAAGATCCATTTGCAGGAAACGTGGCAGGAGACCGATAAACGCTACCTTACGATCGTCCACGGCTCACTTTCACCGAAAGCAGGGACTATCAGCAGCTACCTGACCGAGAACAGCGCTTTTACGGTCTATTCCACCCCCGACCAGACCGCCGGGAAGCTGTCTTATACCGAATATACGGTACTAAAAGAGGCCAAAGGATTCTCTCTGCTGGAGATCCACCTGCTGACCGGACGCAAGCACCAGATACGGGTACATATGTCGGAAAAGGGGCATCCGGTCGTTGGGGACAGAAAATACGGCAAAGGGAATGACTCCTATAGCACTTTGGCGCTGCATGCCAGATCGCTCTCATTCACCCACCCGGTAACCGGCAGACGGCTCAGCTTCGAAACCGGCATTCCTGAATTTTTCACCCGCTTGGTCGGAAAAATAGAACTCCCATCACCTTAGACCTGAGACAGCAAAGCGCGCTATGATCATTTCCGCCAGCAGACGCACCGACATACCGGCTTTCTATGCCGACTGGTTCATGACGCGGGTGCGGGAGGGATACTTCTATCGGGTCAACCCGTTCAACAGCAAACAGGTCACCGGATTCAGTCTGAAACCGGAAGACGTGGATGCCATCTGCTTCTGGACAAAAAATCCACGGCCGTTGATGAAACATCTGGTGGAACTGGACGAACTTGGCCTGAACTACTACTTCCAATTCACCCTCAACCCGTACGATACGATCTTCGAGCCCAACGTTCCGTCGCTGCAGGAGCGCATTGAGACAATGATCGAGCTGGCAGGACGCATTGGACCGGAACGGGTTGTGTGGCGCTACGATCCGATCATTTTGAGTAGTTGTACTCCTGTCGCATGGCATCTGGAACAGGTGGAGCGAATCGCCGATCTGTTAAAAACCGCCACGCGCCGCCTGGTATTCAGCTTCTACGATTTTTACGGCAAGGGGCAAGGGCGCCTGCACAAGGCTCTGGCCGGGACCGGCATTACGCTGAATGACATCACCGCGCCGGAGCAGAGGGAAGCGCTTGAGCGGATTGCACAAGGATTTAAAGACATCGCCGACCGCAACAACCTGCAAATATTTTCCTGTAGTGAGAAGGTGGAACTCTCGGCTATCGGTATCCGGCACGGCGCCTGCATTGACGGTGCTTTGATCCGGGAACTATTCGGCGCAAATGTTTCTTTACGCAAGGACAAGAACCAGCGTGATACATGTAATTGTTCCGAATCTGTGGACATGGGGATGTACAACAGTTGTCGTTTCCGCTGCGCCTACTGTTACGCCAACTTCAATGAAGGGATGATAGAGAACAACTGCCGAAAGCATTTTCCGGACAGCGCGTCGCTGTTAAACAGATATGACGGGGAGATCGAGATTGGAACGAGAAACCGCCAAAAATAATAAACCTGGAAAACACATTTGAAACACAGAGCAACAAAGCAACCGAGTAAAAAAACAAAGAAAAAATCAGGTTAAAACCCGGGAACGACAGTGCAAGCCCGCTCACGAGCAGGCTTGCACTGTTCTTCCGAAAATTTTTCTCATATAGCGGTTAATCCGCAGGCGACTCCGTGCACTCGTCCCTGCTCCACGAGTCAAGCTCTCCATTTGCAAGTTTGACCTGAACCGTCTCCCCGGCAAAAGTACATCCGAAGGAATAACCAAGCTGACCGTTATTGACGTTGCGAAGCGGAACGTTTTCTTCCCGCTGTTCAGTCCTGTAGCATACCCGTTCGTAATTAGTGGTTGTCATTATACCGCCCCTCTTTCCTCTTGGCTAAAGACTTTTGAGGTTACTGAATTCACCCCATTCCAGATACGTTCTGGGCTCTTCGATAAAGAAATAGATATTTTCAAGCATCGTCAGATGCTCACGCTCTTTGTCAGCCAACATCCGGCTGATTCTTTTCAGATTTTCACTGGTCGCTTCATCACCCAACTTATCGAAAAACTCGATCGTTTCCCGTTCTTCCTGTACGACATGAAGGTAGGCGTCCGGATCATTGCGCAAAACCTCTTCCAGATGCTGCGGATCGACGCGCGAGCTATAAACGCACACACTTTCTTCAAGCCTGTCGACGTTCGGCATACCAAGTTTATTAACGCCTTTTTTCATCATAACCAACTTTTCAATATGCTCGCCTTCCGCCGACGCCATCAATGCGAACAACCGTTTCATATCCTTATCCGTCGCGATCTCCGCAAGCTTTTCATAATGAGCCCGCGTTTCTTGTTTCATCTTTATGGTACATTCGAGAATGTTCATTTTGCTCTCCTTCAAAAGTCCGATATAGCTACTCCAAACTTTTATCTACTAACGGCTTCATTCTATCATTTTTATTATTTTATAGCATGCTAAATCTTGACCATAATGATAGGATACTATCAAAACAAACAATCACCCATCACACGGATTTTCAGGATGGATACTGAATTTGTTACACCTGATTTTTCGCAAGGAGTATACTGGTGCCATGGCAAGTCAGGCAGATTTGCAGTCCATGTAAACAGGCCGGTAGGGTCAAAACGAGCAGACATGAACAGTACATACGACTTGATAATTCTCGGCTCCGGTTCAACCGCATTTGCCGCCGCGCTACGCGCGACCGGTTATGGAGCGCGGGTTCTGATGTTTGAAAAAAGCGTTCTTGGCGGCACATGTATCAATTGGGGATGCATACCGAGCAAGACGTTGATTCATGCCGCACTCTTCAGACATGAGGCGCATCTGGGCAGCCGGATCGGCCTCAATTGCGGGGACAATTCTCATGCCATAGATGCGGAACGGCTTTTCAGCCATCGGGACACGGTCGTTACAAGGTTGCGCCAAGAGCGTTATCTCGATGTTCTCAGCAATATGAAGGGGTTGGATCTGGTCAAAGGAACCGCTCGTTTCAGCGATTCGCACACTATTCAATGCAACGGCAAGGATTACCGCTCCGAACGCTTTCTCATCGCGACAGGTGGTAATCCGCGCATCCCCGATCTGCCGGGCCTTGATAAATGCTCCTATTTCACCAGCCGCAGCGCACTGCTGCTCAAAAATATCCCGGCGTCACTCGTTATTGTCGGCGGAGGGGTGATCGCCGTCGAGCTGGGCCAGATGTACCACCGCTTGGGCTGCCGGGTGACAATTCTTGAACATGGTCCCCGCTTGCTGCCGACCGTCGAACATGAACTTGCTGCTTCATTAGAATCAATTCTTAAAAACGAAGGGATTAATATAGCTACAAATGTAAACTTCTGTTCTCTGGACAGACTCGGGGAGCTGAATGTCATATATGCCGACATTAACGATAGTCGCTCTGAATTTACCTGTGAGAAGCTGCTGCTGGCGGTCGGCACCGAACCGGCCACATCCGTGATCGGATTGGATACGACCGGCGTAGCGCTGGACGGCAAGGGGTTCATCGTTACTGACAAGAACATGCGCTGCTCGGTAGATGGTATCTGGGCAGCCGGCGATGTGGTCGGCAAAATGATGATCGCCACGGTCGGGGCCCGAGAGGCTGTCGTCGCGGTTGATGACATGTTCAACCAGGGGTGCGGCTGCGCCATGGATTATCTGGCGGCGCCGATGGCAATCTTTACCGACCCTGAGATTGCCATGGTAGGGCACTCCGAGGCTAGCGCCCGGTTGGCCGGTTTCGACTGTATCATTAACTGCATGCCGGTCAGCGCTATTCCCAAAGCGCACGTCACCGGGATGACCGAGGGTTTAATCAAAATGGTTGCCGACCGGGAAAGCGGGCGCCTTCTCGGAGTCCACCTGATCTGCCACCGTGGCGCCGACATGATCAATGAAGCCGCTCTGGCTCTACACATGCGGGCAACAGTGACCGACATCGCAACGACAATGCATGTATACCCGTCTATCGGGGAAGGGCTCAAACTCTGCGCTCAGGGATTCAGCCGGGATATCACAAGGCTCTCCTGTTGTGCCGAATAAGGTCTGAGTTGGATATCGAACAAATCGGGTGAAAACAATGAAGAGAACCTGTGAAGAATCCCCTCCAGGACAACTGCTTCAAGGCATACGGGAGTTTAACAGCCGCGACTGGTACGAATGCCACGAAACCGTGGAAGAACTCTGGATTGGAGCAGAGGGGGAGATACGAGATTTTTATCAGGGCATTATCCAGATTGCCATTGCGCTGCACCACTGGCAAAACGGAAATTACGGCGGCGCCGTCAGCCTGCTGAAAGGGGGTGCCGGGTATTTACGCCGTGTCGCCGGACCGTGTCAATGGGTTCATGTTGCCGAGCTTGTTGCCGATTCCGACAAGATGCGAGATGTTCTTGAGGAACTTGGCAAAGAGCGTATGGAGTCACTGGATCCGGCATTCATCCCACTGATAAAAACCGTATCCGCACCCGGCGCATGAAACCGCAGGCAATTTATCCAATGGATTTTCGGGAGAAAAGCGAGAATGAACTGGCAGGTATATATAATCCTCTGTTCGGACGATACTCTTTATACCGGCATCACAACCGACCTTCAACGGCGCTTCGCTCAACATGCCTCGGGCCGGGGAGCCAAATACTTTCGCGGCCGCCAGCCGGCGGAAGTTGTCTATCAGGAGTGCGGCCTGACACGAGGCAGCGCCGGCAGGAGAGAAATGGAAATCAAGAACTTGACTCGCGCCGAAAAACGCACCCTGATCGCTTCCAAAACGAATAAAATCACCAGTTAGTTCATTGTTGCATTCCCAAATAATCACGGTATATTCCCATTACGAAAGTCTTTTCATTTCCAGGCAACGGCACAGAAAGAGGCTTCCCGATGGACCCAAAAGAGTGGAGTGACAAACTGCTTACAAACATGATCAACGCCGACCGATCCGGTGCGACGAAGCTCATAGATCAAGCACTTTCTGCGGGGTTCGAACCCCGACAGGTGATTGCCGACATTCTTGACCCTGCAATAGTACAACTTGGACGCCTGTGGGAAGAAGAGTGCATGTCGCTGGCACAAAACTTTGTCGCGTCGAAAATTGCCGAAGACGCTCTTTTGCGCTGCATTCCGGAAAGCAGCGCCAATACCCACACCAAAGGCACGATAGTCATCGGCAACATCGAGGACGACTTTCACAGTCTTGGCCGGAAGACGGTGGGACTGTTTCTATCCGCCGCCGGGTGGAATGTTTACGATCTCGGCAATGATGTTCCGGCGGAGGAACTCCTGGCAAAGGCGCTTGAGGTCAACGCCAGCGTAATCGGCGCGTCGGCGATGATGCAGACTACCGCCCTGAACATCCGCAAATTGCGGCAACTTATTGATGACCGCGGCCTGACCGGCCGGATCAAACTGGCGGTCGGCGGAGCGGTATTTAACTGGCGGCCGGACCTGGTGGCGGAAGTAGGCGGCGACGGCACGGCCCATAATGCGGTCGGCGCCGACGAGCTTTTCATGCGGCTGCAAGCCGAGGCACGGAAGGGGGAAACGCCATGAACTCATATCAGCGGGTGATGAATACCCTGACAGGACAGCCTGTTGACCGCCTGCCGGTATTTGCAGTTCTTGGGGCTTATGGCGGCAAACTAACGAATACCGACCTGCGAACTCTGTTTAGTGATGCCTACGCCTACGTAGCCGGACAACAGGCGGTCCAATCAGCATTTGGCTTTGACCTGGTCATGACGCCGTTTATTTACACCGCAATCTCGGAAGCATTTGGCGGAGAGACCGCTTGGAGCGACAGCCAGGTGCCCAACATGAAGCGTCCGGGGGCTCGCAGTGCAGCTGAGGCACTTTCCTTGCCGCTGCCTGATCCACACCGGGTCGGCCGACTGCCGGTTGTTCTGGAAGCGACCCGGCAACTGGCGGATATCTACAAGGAGCAAGTGCCGATCATAGGTGTTTTACCCGGCCCCGGCATCATGCCGTCGCTGATTATCGGCATGGAGCATTGGATTGAGACGGTACTGTTTGATCAGGAACTCGCTCAAAAGCTGCTTGACCATACCGCGCCGTTTTTCGTGTCATGGGCCAACGCCCTGCTGGCGGCTGGTGCTGATTGCCTGGTTATTACCGAGGGGATGGCATCAGCCGAAATCGCTCCCAGAACTTTGTTTGCCGAACGGTTCCTGCCTCTGCTAAAGTCAACATTCCCGCAGATCAACGGGCCAAAAGTACTACATCACACAGGCGGCCGCATAAATCACAATCTGGACCTGCTTCCCGGCCTGGATGGGCTGGTCGGGGTCGCCGTCGGGTCCAAAGATGACCTTGCCGAAGCCCGGCGGTTAATCGGCCCCGATCTGAACCTTATAGGCAATCTGGATAATCTGACGATGCCGGCGGCTTCCGCCGCGGATGTGTATGAAATGAGCATGGCGCGACTGCGTACCGCCGCGCCTTCAGGCCATTACATACTGGCCAATGCCGGCGCGGACATACCCCTTGCGACGCCGCCCGAAAATCTGCGCGCGATGCTGGCCGCCGGCGTGGCCTATTCGGCCGAAATAGAAAGCCATTTATGAACAATAACACTGTCTGGCTCAGCTGCGGTGTAATACGGGCCGAGATGGAAGAGCTGCACCGCCGTGACCTGATCGACGGCAAGCTGCTTTTTCTCGATTCCATGCTGCATATGGATCCGCCGAGACTTGAGAAGACACTGACCACAGCTCTGGAACAGAACTCCGGTCAGGAAGATTGCCTGGTGTTGGTGTACGGCGATTGCTCAGCACACATGCTCGACCTGGCACGTCGTTTTCGGGTAGGACGGGTACAAGTCATCAATTGCGCCCAGCTGCTGCTCGGTCGCAGCCGTTATCGCGAGCTGATGCATGAAGAGGCCTTCCTGGTTCTGCCGGAATGGGCACGGCGCTGGGAACATATCATCAAGAGTGAATTGGGATTGACTAAAGAGGTGGCACATGGCCTGATAGGGGAAAACCGAGGAGTTCTGATATACTTGGACACCGGCCTGTTGCCGGTGCCGGAGCAACAGATGGCGGCGTTTTCAGCCTACACCGGACTTCCCTGGCGGGTAGAAACGGTTGCACTTGATTGTATGCTGGCGGCGCTGCTGGCAGCTCAAGCCGAAGCTAAGATCTGTACAGAGATTGAGGATACACATGCTTAAGAAAGAAAATGCCCCACCATCCTCACCTGCTGCCCATTTGATGGCTATCGAAGTTATCTCGGAACTGCTGGTTTCCACGTCGCCGCACAAACTGGGAGAGGCGTTGACCGAACATCTGCGTGAGCTGAGCGGCGCCAAAACCGTCATGGTTCTAGCCCATCGAACTGCACCTGAACTGGATGAACTGCTGAATGTCTGCCCGGCGCGACGGGCCACGCTATTCTCACCGGAAGATCTCAATAATTTCTGTCATGAAAAAACCCCTGCAGAGCTTCCTGTTCTTACAAAAGAACTTCCCGCCAGTGATCCATTACACGCCATGCTGCTGCAGGCCGGCATTGAATCCGTAATACGCTTCCCGTTACGCGTAGGAGGGGAATTGGTCGGCCTGCTGCTGTTGTTCGACCTGCCTGGAGTGGAGCGGATTGCCGAAACAAAATACATCATAAATCTTATTACCGCGCCGATCGCCCTGGCCCTAAAAAATGCCCTCGCCTTTCGCCAGATTGAACAGCAGGCGCAGGAGCTGGAACATCGCGTGGCGGAACGCACCGCCGAGCTGCAGCGAAGCGAGGAGCGGCATCGGACTATTCTTCAGACAGCCATGGATGGAATTTGGCTGACGGACACTCAGGGCCATTTTATCGAGGTTAATGATACCTACTGCCGGATGAGTGGCTACAGCATGCATGAGCTGCTGACTATGAGCATTCAAGACATCGAGGCCAAAGAAAATCCGGATGAAACGGCTGCCCATATCCGCAGCATTATGGCACAAGGCGATGATCGCTTCGAATCGCAGCACCGCCGCAAGGATAAAACTGTTATTGACGTCGAAATCAGCGTCCAGTATCGAACTGATGATGGCGGGCAATTCGTGGCTTTTGTACAGGATATCACCGAGCGCAAACAAGCCGAAGCCGAGAAGTCCAAACTCGAAGTTCAACTTCATCAAGCTCAGAAAATGGAATCGATAGGGAGGTTGGCCGGCGGCGTGGCCCACGATTTCAACAACATGCTGACGGTAATACTCGGCCATGCGCAGCTGGGTCTTATGCATCTGGATCCGACTCATCCGGTATGCTCCGATCTTGCGGAAATCAGCAAATCGGCCGAGCGCTCCGCCGATCTCACCCGGCAGCTGCTGGCATTTGCCCGCAAACAGACCGTTGCCCCAAAACTGCTGGACCTGAACGCTACCGTAATGGAAATGCTCAAAATGCTGCAGCGGCTCATAGGTGAGGAGATCCAACTCTCCTGGCATCCCGCGCCCGAACTCCGGCAAATCAACATGGACCCATCCCAGATTGATCAGCTTTTGGCCAACCTCTGCGTAAATGCCCGGGACGCCATCGAAGGGAGCGGAAGAATCACGATTGAAACGGAAAACTGCAATATCGATGAAGAATACTGCACCGCAAATCCGGAGGCCGTGCCGGGAGAATATGTACGGCTTACGGTGAGCGACAACGGCAGCGGGATGAGCAGAGAAACGCAGGTCCATATTTTCGAACCATTTTATACGACCAAGGAGCTGGGGAAAGGAACCGGCCTGGGCTTGGCCACGGTTTACGGCATCGTCAAACAGAACAACGGCTTCATAAATATCTACAGTGAAACGGGAGAGGGTACGGCGTTCTCGATCTATATCCCCTGCCATGCAGGCAAGGGCGCCCGAGCTTTGACGGAAGCCGCACAAAAGGCGCCAATGCGCGGCCAAGAGACGATCCTTCTTGTGGAAGACGAACCGGCAATTTTAAGTATTACCGCCTTAATGCTTGAAAAGCAGGGTTACTCGGTACTTAAAGCGGGTACCCCGGGCGAAGCTGTTCAACTGGCCCGGGAGCAGGCCGGCGAGATACATCTGCTGATGACCGACGTGGTCATGCCGGAGATGAACGGCCGGGACCTGGCCAAATATCTGCTATCCATCTATCCTGGCATGAAGCGCCTGTTCATGTCCGGATATACCGCCGATGTCATCGCCCACCACGGCGTTCTGGACGAAGGGGTACATTTCATTCAGAAGCCGTTCTCGTTGCCCAACATGGCAGCCAAGGTACGAGAGGTGTTGGATGGTAAATAATCAATAAATTCTGTAAGACAAGCTGCCTCAGACAGACTTGGGCAGAACGAAATCGGCCCCGGCGAATTGAATCGCCGCCGCATCGGTAGCGCGCGGCGGAGAAACGGCGTGTACGCCGCCGCAGGCCGGACAGCTCTGCACGAAGGTCTCAAGCACGAAAGGCTTACCGCACCCCTGGCAATCATGTTCCAGACCGCCTGGAAGCGCGGACACCGCAACCGATCCGCCATGGGCATTCAGAACAAACTCCACCAATGCCCTGCCGGAAGCAAAAGGTCCTACCCCTGGTGTCCGGGACGATCCGCAATCACACATATCTAAATTCCTCCTGTCGTACTGCTGCTGTTTTTATGATACAGTGCAGACCATAATCGATAGTGTCCTCTAAAATTATGACCTGGGTCAATTTTGCAGAGAAATTTTGGTGTTCTATCGGCGGCGAAGATAAATCAGTTGCGAAAGCAGGTTAGTAAATATGGCTCAACCCTGGAAAATAATAGAAAGCATACCGACCGACGAAGGGGCACTCGAACTGCGTCAGCGCGGCGAGCGGGATTTTTTGATCATGATCGGCCCACAGATACTTATGAACAGTCTGGCAAACCGTTCCGAAGTCGTGCTTGGCCAGTTGGGATGCGAGCACCTGAAGGAGAGTGTCACCCCGCGAGTATTGGTTGGAGGATTGGGAATGGGCTTTACGCTCAAAGCGGTGCTCGATACCCTGCCCGGCTCTGCCCAGGTCGTCGCAGCAGAGCTGAACCGGACGGTTGTCGAATGGTGCCGAGGGCCGCTGGCCGCTCTCACGGAAAATGCCGTTAATGACCCACGGGTAACTATAGAGATCGGTGACGTTGCCCACCGGATCCGCCGAACCGCCGTAAATGGTGGCGAAGCTCGCTTCGATGCCATCATCCTCGACCTGTACCGTGGTCCGCACGCAAAAACGGACGCCAAAAACGACCCGCTTTACGGCAGCCGGGCCATAGAGAATATGCGTGCTGCACTCAAGCCATGCGGGGTTGTCGCTGTTTGGGGAGAACAGTATGACGAGAGCTTCAGCAAGCGCCTCCAGAGTGCCGGTTTCACCGTGACAACCGACCGCCCCGGACGAGGAGGTCTCCGTCATGCCGTATTCGTGGCCCACCTGAAACAATCAAAAAAGAGCGGTAAACATGCTTCCTGAGAAAAATCCGCCTGTTAAATAATCTTTCGTTATCCCCGGGTGAGGAGCGTTTTCAGCTTCGCCATCTCATCCGGACAGATGCTCAGGCAATCATGACCTTCCAGAAACTCAACAAGTGAGCCGAGAAAGATTCCGAACGAGAGCGGTACGTTGGCCTTGTTGTAATAATACGTGCCATTATTTATCAGAAGATTGATGGCGAAGCCGGTATTGGGTGAATCCAGCTCTACCAACCCTTTGATCAACCGATAGATTTCCTTTTCCAGCTTGCGTTGAGTGCCGCTTTCCGGCTTGGCTGTGTCGATTTTTGTGACAGTTTTTACGGTCTTGATAGAGGCAAGGTTGACCCCGGTACGCTTCGAAGCACACCCCAACAGACCGTCGAATATCCTCATCATATCCTTGACGATATTCTCCCGCGCGACCTCGGGCGATGCATCCTCCACCATAGGCGCGTCTTTGAACATCTTTCGGGCTGTCACCCTGTCTGCAGGCGAATCGGCTGCAGAACGCCTCAACTTGTTGTTACCCTGTTTTTCTTCCATTACCACACGAGCTCCTGACTTCAATTTTATTTCGCTCCTCTGTTACTATACCGCCGGTGGCAACAGTGTCAATTCGCAGCCGATTTTCCGCCCTGTTCCGCTTCCTTGATCGACAACGCAATCCGTTTACGCTGCGCATCGGCGGAAAGCACCTTGACTTTGACCACCTGTCCCGCCTTGACGGCGTCGTTCGGATCCTTGATGAAGCGATTTGCCAGGTGACTGATATGCACCAGGCCATCCTGATGAACGCCGATATCGACAAAAGCGCCGAACGCGGTCACGTTGGTCACGATCCCCTGCAGAATCATCCCCTCCTTCAGATCGCCGATCTCGCGAATATCGTCCCGGAATGATGCGGTCTGAAACTGGCTGCGCGGGTCGCGCCCCGGCTTTTTCAACTCTTCCATGATGTCGGTAAGAGTCGGAAGACCGACACTCTCCGTGACATACCGTTTCAGGTCGATTCTGCCGACCAAAGCCGTGTCGGCGACCAGCTGCGCCAGAGTGACGCCCAGATCGGCGGCCATCGCCTCCACTAACCCGTACCGTTCCGGATGGACGGCGCTGTTGTCCAACGGATGCTTCCCCCCACGGATGCGGAGAAATCCGGCCGCCTGCTCAAAAGCTTTGGCCCCGAAGCGCGGTACTTTGAGGAGCGCCTTACGGGAGAGAAAGGAGCCATTCTCATCACGATATCTGGTAATCGCCTTTGCCAGCGCCGGCCCGACGCCGGAGACATAGGAGAGCAGCGCCCACGACGCGGTGTTCAGATCGACCCCGACGTAATTGACGCACGACTCCACGACACCGTCGAGCGACTTTTTCAGCATCCCTTGATTGACATCATGCTGATACTGCCCGACGCCGATACTTTTCGGATCCACCTTGACCAATTCTCCGAGCGGATCCTGCAGCCGCCGGGCTATGGAGATCGCGCCGCGCACCGTCAGGTCCAGATCGGGAAACTCTTCCCGAGCTATATCCGAAGCCGAATAGATGCTGGCCCCCGCCTCGCTGACGCTAACCACTGGGAGCTGCCGCCCCGCGCCTGCCAGCGTCTCCTTGACAAAGATCTCCATCTCGCGTCCGGCTGTGCCGTTGCCGATGGCGACCATCTCTATTGCATGGGTCTCGACCAGCCGGAGCAGATCCAGCCGTGCCTGGGGAATACGCCCTTCGCCGATATGCGGGTAGACCGTCACATGCTCCAGGAATCTGCCGTTCGCATCGACCGCAGCCAGCTTGGAACCGGTACGAAAGCCGGGGTCGATCCCGAGTACCCGTTTTCCCCCGGCAGGCGGCGCTAGCAGCAGTTCGCGCAGATTCCGGGCAAAGATCTGAATGGCCGCCTCGTCGGCGCGTTCTTTGCTCTCCAGGCGCAGCTCAACCTCTATGGAGGGAGCGATCAGCCGTTTGTAGGTATCCTCCGCCACCCGCTCAAGCAGCGGGCTGAAGATGCTGCCGCGCAGGATCAGGCGCGACTTCAAGCCAGCCAGGATCTGCTCGACCGGCGCGGTGATCGAGAGGTAGAGCACCTCCTCCTTTTCACCGCGCCGCATCGCCAGCATCCGGTGCGACGGGACCGCCTGGAGCGGCTCCTGAAAATCGTAATACATCTCGAACTTGGTGACCTTATCTTTAAAGTCGGTCGCCACCCGCGACGTCATGATGCCCTGTTCATTGGTCAATCGCCGCACCATGGCACGGGCATCGGCGTTATCGGAAAGGCGCTCGGCCAGGATATGCCCGGCCCCCTCCAGCGCGGCAGCCGCATCCGGAACATCTTTTCCCGGATCGATGAAGGGGAGTGCCGCTTCCTCAGCAGTTCCGATCGTCAATTCCTGGGCGGCAATTATATCAGCAAGCGGCTCCAGCCCCCGTTCCCTGGCGATCGTTGCTTTCGTGCGCCGCTTCGGCTTGTACGGCAGATACAGGTCTTCCACCTCGTTTTTTTGGCGTGAAGCCTCGATCCGCTCCCGCAGCTCCGGTGTCAGTTTCCCCTGCTCCTCGATGGATTTAAGTACCGTAACCTTGCGCTCTTCCAATTCGCAGAAATAGGCAAATTGCTCCTCAACGGTACGGATCTGCACCTCGTCCAGTTCGCCGGTATGCTCCTTGCGGTAGCGGGCAATGAAGGGCACCGTTGCCCCCTCCTGCAGCAGTTCGACTGTATGCTCCACCTGAAACGGCTTGAGGCCGGTCGCTTCGATGATGTAGGTAATTAATTTTCGGGCTTGTTCGTCAGTCAGCTTCATTACAGCTCCTGTTCTTTGATTTTCTGATTAATACAAATACGGCACTACCTCCCCAGAGTCAAGGATAGCGCAAAGGACTCAACTTTCCCGTAGGGCACTATTCCCATAGTTGCCACACTGAAAGAGAAGCAGCATTGTGACTACTTCCCCGGCAAATCCTGGCGACCTGCACACATTTGAGGCATGCCCCCTGTCCCGGCTGGGCACGCCATTGCTAACCGACCGAATTTACGGCTGAATAATCATACGCCGACTTGGCACACACCGTGTAAAAGATACTTCATTATGTCTCAGAATTATTGTGCAGGGAGGCTATTCTGCACGCGGAGGTGTACCATGAAACTGATAGAGGCCGTTATAAATCGATTCAAACTGGAAGAGGTGAGATGTGCTCTCGATGAAATCGGGGTCGAAGATTGCATGGAGAGCGACGTCGTTTCCCACAGCCATCAGAAGGAGCAGGTAATGTTCTTCCGCGGCGCCAGGTTCGTAGCGAATCTCGTTGAGAAGGTGAAGCTCGAAAATATTGCGGCGGACGAATCGGCGGGAAAGATCGTAGAGGCTATTGGCTCAATTGCCAAGACCGAGCACAAGGAAGATTGCCGGATAGCCATACATTCTTATCTGGAAGCAATCTGAGCACAACCGGCTCGGGCCAGGTTTTGAAAAATAGTTTTTGGGGCTTGTTCGCAATGAGATATATTTTTTAGACTTGGCGCCGAACCTTTTTGTATTCATAATCGGATGGTTACGCCCTGGAATTCTTCAAGAGCAACGCAGCAGGCAGCTAACCGCAAAGAATCAACTGTTCACCAGATATACTCCTTGGCAATCTCCCGTTTGTCCTTGCCGGAGAGGATATGCATGATCCGCATCTGCTTGAGTTTGTGGGGAGAGAGCGAGCCGAGCGGGATGTAGACGATCTTCCGATCCCGGCGGGCAGCTAGCTGCTTAAAGATGCTGCGCGGCGGCTTGGCCGCCACATAAACCACATGTTTTTCGATCGAATAATCGAGCGCCGCCAGCAGCAGCACCTCGGACCTGCTCACCGCCATCTGGTAATCCGGATCGTGCCAGACGTCCATCATCCGGCGCGGCGGATAAGAGAGCATAAAGCCGCCGTATTCGCAACGGCAGATTCCCGGTCCGACGATATTTTCCGCCGGGTCGGTGGCATAGAAGGCCATATCCGATTCCTGCTCGTGCTCCCCAAGCCAGGTCATGCGGTAAGGGTAGCGCTCACTCTTCCGATCCTCATCGAAGATCACCACCAGACACCCAACGCCACCCGCCACCCGCTGCTGTTCCCGGACGTAGATCGCCCCATCATGGATATTGCGCAATGTTTCGCGCATATCGATCCCGTCCAGCAATGAACTGCTGAACTTCTCCGTGCGGCTCAGCTCTTCGGAGAGCTGCTGACACCCCTTGCGCTTCAGGAAACGTCCATATTCTTCAACGGCGATATCCTCCGGGGGATAGGAGCAGATCGACGGATCGTCGAACCCCTCCAGCCATTCGCCGGGGCGCACTTCCCGCTTCCGCTTGAGCAGCCCCAGCTGCGAGAGCCCCTTGCTCCGTTTCCGGCGCGGCCGAAAGCGGATGCGGCGGCTCCCTCCCCAGATCTCTTCCGGCGAGATGCTGATCGTGGCCAGATCGCTGCTTTCCGTCTGCCAGGGGTAGCAGGTGGCCAGGCGACAGAAGGCATGGGCGAAATTATCGTCGATACAGCCGCGCGCCGTCGCCAGAAGCTGAAACAGATCCGGCATCAGCATTCCGGTTTGCAGGGCATAATTGCGGGCGAAGCGGAAAAAAGCCCGCTTCTGCCAGATATGCAGCGCCTCGCCGGTCTCTTGACGGTAGTGGCGGGCCGCCTCGTTGAAAAGGCGGTAGATCAGGCGCTGCCGATCGAGAAAAGCCCCGGCATGCCCGAGGTGGCGCGCCGTACGGCGAATTGCGTTTTCCATCAGCTGTTCTTCAGGTACCTGCTGTTTGCCGCCGGTAATCAGCTCCAGGGCGTGAAAGCGTTTGCGTAGTCCACTACCGCTCTCCGCCGGTTCATCCGGGAGCTGACCACGCCGCAGTTCGTACACCGCCGACAGAAACGGAAACTCTGCCAGGATCTCGCGGCACGAATCGGGATGCAGGTTGAAGACATTGACCCCTTCGCGTCTGATCCGCTCCAGCGGTGCCGCCTGCGGTGCGGCATAGAGCCGTTTGATCCGCTCCAGATGAGCCATGCCGCAGACAAAGAGAATACGCTGATGTTTTTTGGAGAGTTGTTGCAGTCGGTATGTCATCCCCTGTTCGCGCCGTCGATCCTCGCTGCAGGGAAGTTGCCCATCAAAAGCAGCACGGTATTCGAGGTAATACGCCTCCAGGCCGATGCGGCTGATACTGTAGGAATCAGGAAGCTGTTCATGATGACGGGGATAGGCGTCGGTATCGACATCGACAAAATACAGCAGAATCCCCAGCTCCAACGCCTGCCGCGCCGCCTCCACCAGCGGATCGGCCGGTTCCACCAGCAGATAGACCGTCTCGGTTCCGGCCTGGTAGCTAAGCGCCGAGATCTGCGGCAGGCGCTGCAGCGCCCGCAGAAACGGCGCCTCAAGTGTGGCGGGTAGTTCAATGGCGACGGCATCGGGACGGACATGGGTAATGGCCATCCGCACCAACTGGGCAAACTCCATGCGGTAATGGAGCACAGGCAGGGCATGGACCGGGCCGAACTGTTCGAGGAACAAACGGGCGGGCATGGTCAGATCAGATACGGCAGCGCTTCATTCCCGAGGATGCGCGTTACCGCAAGACGCAACAGCTCCTGCGGTTTGTCGCCCCCGGCGGCAGCCATCTTGAGCGCATACCGGGCGATATTGATCCCGTCCCGAACCGAGTAAAGCTCATCCGCCGCATGGGCACGCTGGAGAAAGCCGACCACGTACTTCAGGATATCGCTGTCGGCAAAGGGGAGATTTTCCTTCAGAATGATCAGCTCTTCGTCGGCTTCGGGAAAATCTATGTAGATCTGCGGTTGCAGGCGGGAATGGATATATTCCGGGATCTCAAAAGTGGAAGAATCTTCATTCATTGTGACTACGATGCGGAACTCGCGCCTGGCCGGGATGCGCAGTCCGGTGATGATCGACTCGACGTAACGGCGATCATCCAGAAGCGGTGCCAGCGAGGCCCATGCCTTTTCGCTCATCCGGTTTCCCTCGTCCAGGATCAACACCCCGCCGGTGAGCATGGCCGACACCAGCGACGACGCGGCATACTGGAGCTTGCCGTCCGGCCCGATCACCGGAGTGACGATCAGGTCTTCGGGGCGGGTGTCCATGGTGGCCTGAAACAGATAGACCGGACGCCCCAACCGTTTTGCCGCGGCATAAGCCAGCGTGGTTTTGCCGACTCCCGGCTTGCCGATCAGCCTCGGGTTGAACGGGAGATCACGTTCGTCAATAACCATCCAGGCCGCCAGCAGTTGCGTCAGCAGTTCGTCCTGACCAACCCATTTAAGATTAAGCTCGACCGGTCCGGCAAGCGAAAGAGAGATACCGTCAACTGTTACTTTATTCATTTCAATAGCTCCATGTGTCATGGCAGGTGTGCCGAGCGCCTGTTATAACACAAAACGGGGAGGGAACCCGAGACAAAACGCCGGCACCCGGTGCAGAACGCACCCAAAAGATGGCAGACCTGAGCAATTTACAGTACGAATTGCTGGTACTCCTCAACGCATACAAGGTTCTCGAGCGTATCCAGCAGATTGGTGGCAAACAGATCCTTCATCTGATTGCGCATCAACTGAACGGCAATGTGCGGAGACATGTTCTTCTTGCCATGATTATCGGTAGTAAGAGAACAATAGACATCTGCAACTCCGGTTATCTGGGCACTCCGCGGAATATCTCTGCTCTCTAGTCCGAGGGGATAGCCGCTACCGTCGCAGCGTTCATGATGAAGCCTTACTATCATCAACGTCACCTGAGAAAATGCCCCCTTGTCCCGCAAATAGACATACCCCTCCTCCGGGTGACGTTTAAGGATCACAATCTCTGCCTCGCTCAGTTTTCCGCTCTTGTTCAGGATTTCCTGCGGGACAAATATCTTCCCGAAGTCATGGAGAAGGGCGCCAGAACCGACATCCAGCATCTCGTCGCGGGGCAGCGCAAATGCCTCGGAGTGCATCAGAAGTGTCAGGGACGCCACCTGTAATGAATGTACAAAAGTGTGATAGTTGTGCGACATAACCGATTCCAGGGAAGAAATTGCGTCCGGCGAATTTGAAAGATACAGCATCAGATTCTCGATAAGACGCTTGGTACGACCAAGGTCGCTGGCCTTTTCCGGATTGGTGAAAATATCGTTCACAAAGTTTATCGATGTTTGATAGATCATTTTCCCCTTGGCCTTGGAGTCAAGGTTATTATCATTCAGTATCCGCTCGGCATTTGCCTCCATGTAGCTGGTGATGATGTCCATGTCGTTACTGGAAACGAAAACAAACGCCACCCCGCTCTTTGAAAGTCGTTCATGGTCGTGACGAGTAAAATCACGACCGCTGCTCTTGTAAAGAACAAAGTTGCCGCCGGTTTTTATGTACAGTGCCACATCGGGAAATATAATCGGCTCGATACTCTCAAGAGTAATCGGCACGAAGATTCCTTTGACTTCCATAGCGATGACCTCCGAACTCCGTTATTAATTTACGAGCCATCATTTTTATATCGCTATTATAGCATTAACCTTACCATGATGCTTAAATAAACCTGTTTGCATCGCAAAGAAACCTTGTCGATAAATATTACTTAAATAATGCTGCTGCCGCCTTAGGTAGCGTTCTCAATCAAGCCAACCATATGACGGAGGCCACCAGAACCAGCATTGCTTTGTAGTTTCTTGCCAAGCGTTCATATCGCGTGGCAATTCTTCGGTAATTTTTGAGTTTTTGGAATAATCGTTCAACCAGAT
>CAIYDX010000368.1 GCA_903925005.1 uncultured Geobacteraceae bacterium | reverse complement strand
TGTTCTCGTCCTCAAGCTGTTTCAGGCGTTTGGCTTCGGAAACTTCCATGCCGCCGTACTTGGTACGCCAGGTGTAAAAAGTGGCATCGCTGATGCCGTGGGTACGGCACAGGTCAACGATCTTCATGCCGGCCTGAGCCTATTTCAAAATGCCAATGATCTGCTCTTCGGTGAATCGCCTCGGTTTCATGTCTAGCCTCCTTCGGGAGTTTCTAGACCGAAATCACTAAGTTTGCAATGGTTCAGTTTTCGGGGGGAAGGTCACCGCCACTATAACAGTGCTGACGCTTCTTGCTGGATGTAGCACTCCTCAGAAGATGAACGAAGCTCAACTTGACACACTAAGAATTCGACCCGGAGCGAATCACTGGGACGCAACTTCACAGTTATCCAGACAAGGGTATGCATGCTTCGTTAGTGGAGCTAAACGAGAGAACTTCGACTGCACCAAAAAAATGGGGTTCATGCCGACCTGCATCTTGCGAGTTGAGTTTGTAGTCAACGATCAGAACAAGATTGCCACCATAAGCGTTCCTGAACCAGCGTGTCTGGGAACCCCATAAATGAGAACCTTTGAGCAGAACCTTCGAGGGGCAGACCCACGCATTTGACAAAACCAGATAAACCAACGGTTATAAAGGCGAAGTCCCAACCAGGCAGTTGGACACCGGTCGGGCGGAAAAGCTGCCCGAACGGGTCAACTGCGCAAACCGTTGGGTGAGGAGAGAGATGAAGACAAACTTTAAATACGAATGGAAGTAACTATTATGACAATATATTCAAATTATTTAACAAGCATTGTAATAATTGTAGCATTCAGTTTTTGCCTTTCGAGCTGTGAGCCAATTATAGGCAACATTGTTACTCCAGCAAAAGATAGAGAGAGAGAGGTACAACTTAACCATCAAAATCCGAGTCGTATGATCGAAAAGATTGATCAAGATAGGTCTATTGATAATTCTCAAGATATACATAGACAAAAACAAAAAGAAGATGCTGCCAGAGTCAAGCAACTGAATGAGCTAATTGATAAAAACCTGTTTAAACAATAAAGAATTTTCTATGAAAAACATATGGGTGCCAAAACAGCAAATAGAGAAATCCGCCACATTTAAATAGCAAGCATCCAACCAGGCCCTTGGACGCCGACCGGGGCTGAGAACCGCCCCGGCGCGGGTCAAGGGCGCGAGCCGTTATACGAGAAACCTGAATATGATAACACCCAAGAAAATATTGATTTGAATGCTACAGTTACTCGGAAATTGCTCTTGCAAGGAGGCATGCAGCATGAAACGCAATAAACTACCAATCGTATTTATCGGTTCAATACTGTTGCTGATCGTGGCAAGCACTAACTTATTCGGATTTTTAGGATTTGGCGGTACTGAAAAATGGAAGGAAGAAGTGCTGTTAAACAACGGCCGAGTCATTGTAGTTGAACGAGAAACATTACGCGAAGGAGGCGGTGGCGAGTGGGCATCCAATCGTAGCGGCACCAAGCCCAAAGAGTATCGCATTCGATTTGCCCATCCGGATGGATCAGGAAATATGATCGAATGGCGGTCAACAAAAAAGTCCCCCCGTACATACCCGGAATTTCCACTGATCCTAGATTTGGAATCGTGACAACCTATTGTATTTGCGATTGTGGCCATTTCTGCTCATCGTTGCGAGGTTTATTCTAAGTACATCTATCGGAATGGCATTTGGATTGAGGAAGCACTCCCGGAGGAGTTTGAAAAGCGTATAACGAATTTGTTTATCAGAAACGATATAGATATGCCGAAATACGTAGATCAGGAAACAAAGCGCAAGGGAAATGCGGATATCGGCTACCGCCAATCACTCAAACAAGTGGGACCTAAGCGCCAGGTTTGCGGGTAACCTGAATTTATTGCTATTTTCTGCTGTGTTTGCCAGCAGCGAGAATATATAACCAGGCCCATAGACACCGACCGCCCAAAGAAGCCGGGCGGGCGGGTCATGGCCCAGCCGTTAGCGATGAGAAGAAAACAAATGCCGTATTCGTTCTGTGCGGAAAAGGAAATTGGAGAAGCATGTTGATCAGATTCGATCAAATTCATCCGGTTCTACCGCAGGAACCTTGGCTAATGCGGCGCGAAACTTGTCAACAGAGCCACGTGCAGCACGACCGGCAAGGTATGTTTCTGTCGTAAGGGCGGAAAGTTTTTCGGCCACTGCAGAGGCAATAAACTGATTGAGGGAGATATGATCCTCACTGGCAACTTCTCGGGCCATTTTATGGATCGAATCGGGAAGACGGACGCTGATTGCGCTCATGGTTGTACCTCCAGGGATGCAAGAAAATCACGCGGGGTCATCACTGCTATGCCAAACCGCGCGGCGTGTTTAAAGTCGGCTACATTCCAGGTGACAATAGCCGCATTTGCTTTGACAGCAAGTTCCAGAACAAAATCGTCGCCCGGATCTTTCAACACAGGCCGCCAAAGGTAGAAGACTTTATTCAGCACTGCTCTTGAACAGAGAAAGTCTATTACATCATCAATCTCTTCAGCTGATAGTAAAGTAATGCCACGCTTTAGAACCGCCTCGTATTCCGAGACGAGCGGAGTCGATAAATGCAGGGTGAAAATACCATGTTCCACCAGCGCAAGGAGACGAAATGAAGCGTCACGCGACGATTTGAGCGCGGCTACGAGAACATTTGTATCCATAACGATATCGAATCTCATAATGGTATTATCCGTGATACCAATAATATGTCAATGTAAGAAAAGGAGCGGTTCTCCATTTCCCATTTTAAAGAGCAGAAATCGAAGCACCAACAAGACCATCGGACGCCGATCAAGCGATAAAGCCACCCGCACGGGTCAACGGCCAAGCCGTTCGCTGATTAATAATAACCATATTATGAGCCATACAATAGTATGGTTTTTTACTTTGATACCTGATAAGGTATAGCATGACAAAAGCGCATTTTGAATGGGACTCGAAAAAGGATCATGAAAACCAGCAAAAGCATGGGGTCTCATTTGCCTCGGCCCAGTATGCCTTTGCCGATCTCCATCGTATAATCGCCGAAGATTTGAACCACAGCGAAAATGAAATACGTTACTACTGCTTTGGCAAGGTTGGTGACGGAATATAACAGTACGATTTACCTATCGAAGTAACGTGATCCGAATATTTGGCGCCGGATACTGGCGGAAAGGAAAGGCGATTTATGAACACGAAAATAAAATACAGTGATGAACCTTTGGGCGATATCAAGGTATTACGAGATTTTCTCCCATCTCCAGCAGAATTGGCCTTTAGCGAGGAATCGGTCAAAGTAACGATATCGCTCAGCAAGAAGAGTGTCGAGTTTTTCAAAACAGAGGCTTCAAAATATCATACGCAATACCAGCGAATGATCCGGCAATTACTCGATTCCTACGCTGATGTTCAGTCGGGGCAGCAAACAACGCGCTCACCTGGACGCACAAAAAAACTGCGCGCCGGTTAACGCCTGACACCGTCCTCCCCACCTGCGACCGAAGGAATTGTAACAACACAAGCCGTAAAAGGCTAAAATGCTTCGACGAAAAGGATAATTTGCATGAAAGCGGTCATTCAGCGCGTGACATCGGCCTCGGTAACGGTCGAAAGCTCAATCGTCGGCCAAATCGGCGCGGGCATTATGATCCTTCTGGGGGTAGAAAAGGGGGATGATGAGACAAAAGCCGACTGGCTGGTTGAAAAGATCGTCAACCTGCGCATCTTTTCCGATGAGGACGGCAAAATGAACCTCTCGGTGAAAGATATCGGCGGCAGCCTCCTCGTGATCTCCCAGTTCACGCTGGCCGGCAACTGCGCAAAAGGGAAGCGCCCCTCATTCGATACAGCGGCACCGGCGGACGAAGGGAAGCGGCTGTACGAATACTTTGTCGCCGCTGCCGAACGGAGAGGCGTGCCGGTCGAAACCGGCATCTTCCAGGCCGACATGCAGGTGTCGCTGGTAAACGACGGGCCGGTGACGTTTATTCTGGAAAGATAGCAACCTAGATTCGTTAACGATATGGAGATGCCATGACCCAAAAACTTACTCTCGGATTTTCCCCCTGCCCCAACGACACCTTCATGTTTTATCCGCTGGTGCATAATCTGGTGGACACCGGCGGTCTCGCTTATCAGGAACGTCTGGAGGATGTGGAAACCCTTAACCAACTGGCGCTCAAAGGTGAACTGGATATCAGCAAGGTTTCCTACCATGCTTTGGGACAGATCCGCGACCAGTATGCGCTGCTCCGCTCAGGCAGCGCCCTTGGACGCGGCTGTGGGCCGCTGCTGGTGGCAGCCGACAATATTGATCCGACTGACCTCCACGGCAGAGCGATAGCCGTGCCGGGGCGTTATACAACGGCATTGCTGCTGCTGCGTCTGTTTGATCCGGCACTGCATAATTTCATTGTCATGCCCTTCAATGAAATCATGGATGCGGTGCTGAAGGGTCATGTTGATGCCGGTCTGATCATTCACGAATCGCGTTTTACCTACCAGGGTTTCGGACTGCACAAGCTTCTCGACCTGGGAGAATGGTGGGAAGGAGAAACCAACCTGCCGCTGCCGCTCGGCGGCATTGTCGCCCGCCGTTCACTCGGCGCGGAAACTATCACCGCGGTTGAACGCGCTCTGAGGGGCGGGGTAGAATATGCCCGCACTCACCCTGGCGAGGCAACCCGCTATATCGGCGAGCATGCCCAGGAGATGAGCCCGGAGGTCTGCGCCTCCCACATCGATCTGTACGTCAACGACTTTTCTTCGGATCTGGGGGATGAGGGGATACGGGCCATCTCCACTCTGCTGCGGTGCGCCGAGCAGGCGGGGCTGATTCCACCGTCGTCCGTGCCGCTCTTTATTTAGTTTTAGTCAATTAACTCAACAATTTAATGGAATGAAACAGAACCGGATAGAATCATAAAAAGTGAGCCGATAATTGCGACGGTTGCGATTCAGACTGTTTATGACTGCCAGTCTCAATAACGAGTGCCCTGAGTTGGGTATCTTCTTGCCGTATGTGTGCCACCAGCCATTCCTGTAAATAGGTCATCACCTCAAACTGGGCAATAAACGGATTTGCATGAAATTCCTCGTGAAACTCCTGTAATTTGTCATGAAGCTGTTGATGCTGTAATTGCTGCCGTTCCAGCCCTCCAAAACCGTAATGAGCCATCATCCGCTCTTCGGCGCGGAAGTGTACCTTGGCGTACTGTCTCAGCTGTCTGAGTACCCGTCCGACCTCACGAGTGCCAAGTTTATTTACGATGACATCAATCAGATCATTGGTCAGCTCAAACAGATATCGATGATGCTCGTCGATAACGTCAATGCCGACACTCAGAGTTTCATCCCAACTGACCCATCTTGCGCCACGATAGACTGGAGCAGTCAGGTTCAGGGTCTGATTCGGATCAATGACATCTTCGCGATACAGCTCGCGGATACGCATGATTTCGGGCAGAGACGACTCAAATGCCAAGACAACAGCAGGATCAAATTTTATACCGGTCTGGCTTTTAATCCATCTGGCGGCATCTGTGACTGACCATGGTTCTTTGTAAGGGCGTGCCGTAGTCAAGGCATCAAATACGTCGGCAACTGAGCAGATCCGGGCCAGAAGCGGAATATCCTCTCCACTTAAACCGCGCGGATATCCGCTGCCATTCCAGTTTTCATGATGAGAAACAGCAATTTCCCTTGCTGTTATAATTAGAGAATCCGTACCTTGAAGCAACCGTTCACCAATTTCCGTGTGCGTTTTAATTATAGAATATTCGGCGTCGGTCAACCTACCCGGTTTGAAAAGAATATCGTCGGAAATGCCAATCTTGCCGACATCATGCATCGGCGCTGCAATATACAGAATTTCGCGCTGATCGTCAGGCAAGCCATACGCCTTGGCGATCATCATAGCGAAACTGGTCATTCGGACAACATGCATGCCGATTTCATTGTCACGGAATTCAGCGGCCGAACTCAGGTTCTGGATCGTCTGAGCCCGCGCCTCTTCAAGTTCAACTTCCCGTGCCCGCAAAACCTCATTCATCAGACAGCGATTCACTAAACCTGAAAATGCTTGTGCCAAATATGTCATGAGTTCAATTTCCGTAGCCGAAAGCACCCATTCCGGCTCGGTAAAGATAACCACTTGCCCGAGTTGCAGACCTTCATTGGTAAGCGGCAGCACAATCACCCGGTCTGATGAGTCAAGCGACACGCCACAGATGGTATCGCAACATGCCTGGGGGATCGTTGCCAGCAGCTTGTCGGTCGCCGGGTCAATCCAGACCGGCTGAAAGCCGTGCTGGGCTATGGTTACCAGCTTACCGCGTGGACTATACATCCTGATAGCCCCCCTCCGTTGTATGCGGAACGAGGGCAGCTTTTGAAGCACGTCCAGCAGACGCACCAACAGGCTATCGAGATCGTTGTCTACTCCACTCATGGAAGTGAGTTCAAGCACGGACCTGCAGATTTCTACAACTTCCGGATTTTTGAGCATAGGTTGTTTTCCTCGGGACAATCTGAAAATAAAACTGAAACATGTCGTTATGATACTTTTAATTGTTCGTTATCGGAAAACTTTCCAGGCAAAAGGCTTATGATATTCCTGCGCATTAAATGCAGCATCGCATTCGTTTCTATTGACAGCAGTATTTGCACAACATCCTGCCGCGATTAACATGGTAATTACCAGTGCTGTTAGCTTTTTCATCTTTCTTCTCCTCTATGTCTAATAGTACGAAAACCGGAATCGGTTATTAATCTGCCCAAAAATCGCTCGACTTAAACCTGTGACTTAAGTGTGCCTCCTTTGAAGAGTGTCCCTAAAAGGGACATCCTGATCAAATATCAGCTACCCGTTGATATTACTTACAGAAACAATGCCAAAAAGTAGATATCAGTGATTTAAGTATGTTGGAAATTCACGCGCAGGAAGCAGTGTCCCCATATGGGACACCGTGAGACAATAAAGGACAGAACAGGCTAAATGCAGTCGATTAATTGGCTTAAGCAAATAAAACATTATCCGTTAAATTGCCGATAGAGTTATTCGACGTATATCACTGATTTATCAGCACACAATCCTCCATATTTATTCTAATCCATGCTCAATCGCCGATTATAGAATTATGCAAATTTATTAAAAAATGGCTGCAGCATGTGAAGAAATACAGAACAACTTGCAAAACGGACCAAATTTATACTAAAGTGTATACTGTATACTATTTCATTGTACTATTGAGGGATTTACATGAAAATGAATTTAGCACTAAAGGTGTTCTGTATTATCGGGATAACATTGTTTTTGGGTTTCAGTATATTGGGGACAACCTCTCTCTGGTTAAGCATAGATTCAACTTTCACCCAGCAGAAGATTTCTTCGCAAGGTAACGCCACCATCATCAAGAAGGCGATTGAAGAGTTCATGATGAAGGGGGAGCGCGAAGCTGTCATGCGCTACATTGAGCAACTCAAGCAGGACAAGGTAGTGATGGACCTGGCCATTTTCGGCGAGGATGGGAAGCAGCCCGGCGGAAAGTCTACACCGGATCCGGATGTGCTTGAAACCTTCAAGACCGGTAAGGGGTCACAGACCAGCAGCAAAGAGAATGGCATCCACACGCTCTCCAGCATCATTCCGCTGCCGAATGCCGAGCGCTGCAAGGGGTGTCACGCCACTGCCAAATTTAACGGCGCGATCAAACTTGTCACCTCGATGGAAGAAGGGTACAGCAGCGCAAAACGGCTAGTTCTGCTCCTTGTCGGGGTCGGCGCGGTCTGCTTCATGTTGATTGTAGGAAGCATGTATCTGTTTTTCCGAATGACCATCATCAGCAATATCATCAGCGTTTCGGAGAACGTTCATGCCCTGGCAGCGAGCGGAGGCGATTTAACAGTGCTTCTGCCGGTAAGGTCAACCGACGAAATCGGCGTATTGACCGATGGGGTAAACAACCTCATCACAAAGCTCAGAGAGATCATGCTGGAGTTGTACGGCCAGGCCGGGCATGTGGCCATCACCTCCTGCCGTACCATGGTGGGTATCGAACGTCTGGCAGCCTCGATCTTCGAGTCAAAGGAGTTAGCCGAATCGGTGGCCGTGGCCTCAGAAGAGATGACCGCGACCCTGAACGATGTGGCCGCAACCACGGCCAAGGCATCGACCCTTTCCCAGCAGGTAGACAACTCGGCCAAGGACGGGCAGAATGTGGTGGGTGAGACCGCAGAAAGCATAGACCAGATCCGGGCAGGGGTAGAAGAGACACTGCAGGTCATGAATCGGCTCGAACTATCATCAGGCCAGATCGGCGAGATCATCGGACTGATCGAAGATGTCGCCGACCAAACCAACCTGCTCGCTCTGAACGCGGCAATCGAAGCGGCCAGGGCCGGAGAGGCGGGCCGGGGATTTGCGGTCGTGGCCGATGAGGTCAAAAACCTGTCAGGAAAGACCTCCGCCTCGACTCAGCAGATAGGAACCATTATCAAAGCGATCCAAAAAGATATCCGTGAGGCGATGAAATCAATCGAGGCGGAAAAGGGGCGCGTGGAACATGGCGTCGCGAACTCCGGCCGCGCCAGCGATCAGATCTCCGCTATTTTGAACCTTGCTTCAGAGTCGGCCGACATGATCAACTCCATTGCCATTGCCACGGAAGAACAGAGCGCCACCACATCCGATATCTCCAGCAAGATTCATCAGGTTTCGGAGAATACAGGCATAATACAGGTCCAGATGGAAACCTCTCTCTCCACTTTCGGCGAGCTCTCCCAGACCGCGGAAAAGATCTACAATACCGTGGGCAAATTCAGGGTGGGGAACTACCACGACACCATCAAGGACTTTGCCTCGGAATTGCGCGATCGGTCGGTCGCTGCCTTGGAGCAGGCCATCTCAGAGGGGCGCATTAGCCGTGACGCGCTGTTCAGCACCGATTACAAGCCGATCCCGAACACCATGCCGCAGAAATTCAGCACCCCCTTCGATCGGCTGTTCGACGAGATCGTCTCCCCCATCCAGGAGGAGATCGTTGCCAGAGACAGCAAGCTCTTTTACACAATCTGCCTTGATCGATCCGGGTACTGCCCGTCGCACAACAAACGGTACACCCTGCCTCTTACCGGTGATGTGACAAAGGACACGAGCGGCAACCGCACAAAACGCATCTTCAGCGACAAGACCGGTACGCGCGCCGTCACCAACCAGGAGCCGTTCCTGCTGCAAACCTACATGCGGGACACCGGAGAAGTAATGAACGACATGTCCACCCCGATCATCATCGGCGGCAAGCATTGGGGCGGAGTCCGTATCGGGTATATCAATGAAAATTAAGCCGAGCAGGCGAAATCACTCTATGCATCAGTAAAGAGAGCTTCCATGTGCAGTTACATTCTAAACTGAGGAGAACCTGCTATGTCAGAACAAAAAGAAAAATGGCAGGGGTGGCTGGCGCTTTCTACCGCTATTATGGCGGTTTTAGCAGCGTTGACGACACTCTATATGGGGAAATTTTCTTCGCGGGCCATCATGGCTCAAGGGCAGGAGAGCGATCAGTGGGCTTACTATCAGGCAAAGAGCATCAAAGGGCATACCTTTGAGACAAACAAAAAAACGTTGGAACTTCTTTCTCTTTCCCAAAAAGGTTTGTCACCGGAAGCGGCCGCAGAATACCGGAAGGTCCTGAATAAATACGGCGAAGATATCAAGCGGTATGAAGGCGAGAAGAAGGAGATAAAGGACAAAGCCGAAGGGATCGCCAAGGCAAAGCTCAAGGCGCAGGAGATGGGAGGAAATTTTGCCTATGCGTTGATTTTCCTGCAGATCGCCCTGATGCTCTCGTCGATAGCCAGCCTGACCAAGCGGCATTACCTCTGGTACATCGCCCTGATCTGCAATCTAGGGTGGCTGTTTTTCTTCCTGGATGCCTGGCTGCTGTTCTACTGATTACGGATCAAGGTATTACCATTATCGGCGGTTTTCCGACTTATCGATTTAAACCGGCACCAGCTTCTTCAACACACTCTTCGCCATCTCAAGAATACCCTCGAACGAGGTATCCTTCAACGTGCAGACCAATTTAAAATCGGGGGTGAACTGGTATTTTTTCGGCTCACCCCGCATCATGCCGATGATGGTGTCGGGCGACGCCGGTGTGCGCGGGTGGAACGAAATGATCACCGCTTTACCGTCAAAGTCGATCTGGCGCACGATCAGCTGCTTCAGCAATACCCGCAGCTTCATGATCTCGAACAGGTAGGAGGTCGCCAGCGGATATTTCCCGAAGCGGTCGAGCACCTCGTTCTGAACATCCAGCACATCCTCTTCCGATTCCGCCTGGGTCAATTTCTTGTAGATCACCAGCCGCTGTCCGGCATCCTTGACGTACGCCTCCGGAATAAAGGCCGGCACCTTGAGATTGATTTCCGGCTCTACCCGTTCGGAATATTCTTCCCCCCGCATCCGGGCAATCGTCTCCTCCAGCATCTGGTTGTACAGTTCGAAACCGATCTCCGTGACCGTTCCGGATTGGCGGTTGCCTAGCATATCTCCCGCGCCGCGGATCTCCATGTCATGCGTGGCGATCCGGAAACCGGCTCCAAGTTCGGAGATCTCCTGCAATACCCGAAGCCGTTCCCGAGCATCCGAGCTGATCGCAGCTTCGCCCGGAATTAGCAGATAGGCGTAGCCGCGCTGGGTGGAGCGCCCCACCCTTCCCCGGAGCTGGTAGAGCTGCGAAAGACCGAACTTGTCGGCATGGTCGACTATCAGGGTATTGGCGTTAGGGATATCCAGGCCGGACTCTATGATGGTGGTGCAGAGAAGCAGATTGGTTTCGCCATGCATAAAACCGAGCATGACCTTCTCCAGTTCATGTTCACCCATCTGACCATGCCCGACGGCTATCTTCGCTTCCGGCACCAGCTGCGCCAGCAGTTCCGCCCGTTTGCCGATCGTCTGGACACGGTTATGAACAAAGAATATCTGCCCCCCCCGGCGCAGTTCACGCAGCACCGCTTCGCGGATCAGCTCTTCGGAGAAGCGGGAGACGATGGTCTTGACCGCGAGGCGGTCTACCGGCGGCGTGTCGATGATCGAGAGGTCGCGGATACCCATCATCGACATGTAGAGCGTGCGCGGGATCGGCGTCGCGGTAAGGGTCATAACATCGACCACGGCACGGAACGACTTGAGACGTTCCTTGTCCTTTACTCCGAACCGCTGTTCCTCGTCGATGATCATCAGGCCGAGATCCTTGAAGGCGACATCTTTCTGGAGCAGACGGTGAGTACCGATGATGATGTCGATATCCCCCTTCTTGAGACGTTCGAGAATCTCCTTCTGCTCCTTGGCGGTACGGAAGCGGGAAAGCACCTCAACCGTGACCGGATACTTCTTCAGCCGCTCATGGAAGGTTTCGTAGTGCTGCTGGGCCAGAATGGTGGTCGGCACGAGTATGCCGACCTGTTTGCCGTCCAGCGCCGACTTGAACGCCCCCCGCAGGGCGACCTCGGTCTTGCCGTAGCCGACATCGCCGCAGATCAGCCGATCCATCGGCTTCGAATGTTGCATGTCGGCCAGCACATCCTGAATCGCGGAGAGCTGGTCGGGGGTCTCCTCCCAGGCAAATGACGCTTCAAACTCGCGGTACATCTCATCCGGCGGCGAAAACGAGAACCCCTCGGAGAGTTGCCGCCTGGCATAGATCTCCAGCAGCTCCCCGGCAAGTTCCTCAATATTCTTACGCGCCTTACCTTTCGATTTCTCCCAGGATACGCCGCCCAATTTATCGAGCGCCGGACTGCTCCCTTCCGGACCGACATAGCGCTGCACCAGACCGAGGCGGTCAACCGGAAGAAACAGCTTGTCCGAGCCGGAATACTCCAAAAGCAGGAAGTCACCGCCGACACTCCCGACGCTGATATGCTGCAGCCCCCGGTACAGACCGATGCCGTGGTCGATGTGCACCATGTAATCGCCCGGTTTGAGTTCGGCTAACGAGGCGAGCAGCTGCTTCTTACGCACTTCCGACACGCCACGGCGTTTAACCCGCTTGCCGAACAGCTCTTCTTCGGCGATCAGTACCAGCCGGGATAACGGAAGCCGGAACCCGCGCGAAATGTCGCCGATCAATATTTTGATGGACGGTAGAGATGCAATATTTTGCGTCTCTACACCTGTTACATCCGAAAAACCGGCTTCGCTGATAGAACATAAGAGGCCATACGGAGTCAGAAGATCCTTTAGCCGCTCAGCCTGCGGTTGCTGGTGGCACGCAATAACAACCCGGCGCCCCCCGTCTAGCCACTCGCGCAGAGTACGTGCCAACGGCGCCAGGGCGTGACTGCTCTCTTTCGAAACGCTCACCCGCAAGTCGCTGTTCTCTTCACAAGGGATCGCGATTGTCGTTGTTTTTTCCGGAACATCCAGAGACAGACCTGACAACTCAATTACGCGACGTCCGGCGACGATGCTGTCCAACTCCGTATCTGTCAAAAACAGTTCACCGGCGGGAGAATGAGGCAAACCGGCAGCTGCAGCCTTGGCAACCCCAGCTTCAACCTCTTCGCAGTTACTGAGGCGGGCGTAATTGATCGCCTCGGGATCGAGCAGAATAAGCGGAGCTGCGGCAGGAATATAGTCGAATATCGTTTCAAGGCCGGGGTGAAGGAGCGGCTGCAGGAAGTCAATCCCCTGGAAGTAGATCGCGTTCTGCAAATCTTCCAGGATCAGGCGGCGGCGATTGGCCGGAATATCAAGATCGTCGCAACGCTGTTTCAGGCGCGGTGCGATGTCCGTCAGCAGTTCGTCCGACAGCAGCAGTTCCCGCGAAGGGAGCAGCACCAGCTCTTCGATCGGCTGCAAGGATCGCTGCGTCAACGGGTCAAAGGCGCGCATGGTTTCGGCGGTATCGCCAAAAAACTCGATTCTGACCGGTGTCGGCAGATTGGGAGGGAAAATATCCAGAATGCCGCCCCGAACAGCAAAAGTACCGCGATCTTCCACCAGCGGCACATTGGCGTACCCCATCCGGATCAGCCTGGCCAACAGATCGTCCCGTTCGAATTCTTCGCCGGCAAGGAGGTAGCAGGAAGAATCATTCAGGGTTTTTCGGGGCAGCACCCGCTGCAGCGCTGCCGCCACCGGCAAAACCGTTATTCGCGACAAACCGTTCTGCAGTCGAAAGAGTGTGTCCAATCTGGCGCCGGTCACATCCGGGTGAGGAGAAGAGGCTGAAAACGGCGCCGCATCCCAGGCAGGAAAGAGTGCCGCATGCAGATCTCCGCCCGAGAAGAAAGCCAGCTCTCTGCAGAACTCTTCCGCCGCTTCCTGGGTTGCGGCGATAACCATAGGGGCATCAAGTCCCGCCCGGACCAGCTCCACGACAAACAGAGCCGGAGACGAACCTTTCAGGCCCGGAATGGCTATGCGCCGTTCGCCGCGACGGAATGCGGCAATACTGTCAATTGTTTGAGGGATCAGCGTGGACATGGGAACTCGTTTACGGCAATCATGTATTCATTTCTGTAACTTGTAACCCTGCCCGGACAAACCGGAACCAAACAGGAATAAACAAAGGCAATAGAACGCGGAATAAGCCGGATTTGAGCGGATTTTCGCTGATAAAACAAAACAAGAAAAGATTATTAAATCCGCGCTTATCCGCTGCATCCGCGTAGATCCGCGTTCTATTGCAGTTCAAATTTTGTAAAGGCTCAAATCTTTAATGTTTGCGCAGTCCGGCTTTAAGTTTCGGTTTGCCGTCTTCGATAACAACCCTGAAGGCGATATCTTCGGTGCCGAGTTTGGCGGCCAGGGCAGGTCTCTGTTTTGCAATCGTCGCGGCAATCAGCTCGCGACTAACCTTGTCAGCCGGTAAATTACAGGCTTTTCGAGCATCACGGAATTCATGGACGAGACGGTCGAGTTCTGTATCAACTGCTGCAGGCGGAGAACCTGATTGTCTCTTTTCAGGCATATTTTTCTGGCTCAGATGCAGATCAGTGATAAAGCGGTCCCGTGAATAGCGCCCCTCTTCCATCAGCTTCAAGATCCGGTTCCAATGTTCCCGATAGGTAACGAGGCGGGCCACCAGCATGGTGAAGCGATGTTTATACATGGTATTGTTGATCGGCGTTCCTGTATGGCGGCGTACCAGTTTTTCCACCTCTCCCAGCAGTTGGAGCGGTTCCCGTTTTTCCAGGCCGATAAAGTACTGTTCGTACTTGATGATCAGCTCGTTCAATTTATTGTCGAGAAGTATGATGTCGTCGGCTATAGCCATCGGTAACCCTGCCATTTAAGTCCATCAAAAACAGCCAGCACTATAGCCAAACCGGCGGATAAGTAAAGGCTAAAGAGTGGGCACGACTTCGCAACTGCGCTAATCTCTTGACGCTTTGCCCCTTATTCGCATAAACTGCCCGGACATTTTTCCATATTTTTTGTAATGAGGTGTTCGGCATGGAATCACTTGCCTCTGTTGTGCTTGCCGCCGGCAAGGGAACCCGCATGAAGTCGGGTCTGATAAAAGTTCTTCATCCGGTTGCCGGAGTCCCGATGATTGCCTGGCCGGTTGCAGCCGCCCGTGACGCGGGTTCGGATCCTGTTGTGCTGGTGATTGGGCATCAGGCTAATGCGGTGCAGGCTGTTTTTCGCGGCGCGCCCGATATCCGCTGCGCCATGCAGGAAGAGCAGCTCGGCACCGGTCATGCCGTCGCCTGCGCGCTGGAAGCGCTGAACGGCTTTCGTGGCACGGTTCTGATACTCTGCGGCGACACCCCCCTGCTCCGCTCCGAGACATTGAAAACCATGTTGTCGTTTCACCGGGACAACAAAGCCGCGATAACGGTACTGACCGCACTAATGGATGATCCGTACGGCTACGGACGCATAGTCCGCGATCCCTCTGGCCGGGTGATCCGCATCGTCGAGCAGAAGGACGCCGACCCGGAAGAGCAGGAGATCCGTGAGATCAACAGCGGCATTTACTGCATGGATTCCGACTTCCTGTTCGCCAATATCAGAGGGATCGGCAACGACAATGCCCAGGGAGAATACTATCTGACCGATCTGCTGGCGCTTGCCGTCCGGAAAGGATTGCCCTGTCTGGCTCTTGCTACCGCCGATGCTGATGAAATAATGGGGATCAACGACCGTGTTCAGCTTGCCGAGGCTGCCCGCATTCTGCGCCGCCGCATCAACCAGGGCCATATGCTGAACGGTGTCACGATAATCGACCCGGATGCCACCTATATCGACCATGGGGTCACCATCGGCACCGATACCGTCATTCATCCCGGCTGCCAAATCGGAACAGGCACGGTCATAGGCAGCGGCTGCGAAATTGAGCAGGGGGTCAGCATCTCCGGCTGCCGCATTGGCGATGATTGTCATATCAAAGCCGCTTCAGTGTTGGAGGATTCCGAACTGTCCGAGGACGTAGCGATCGGACCGATGGCTCATCTGCGCCCCGGCACACTGCTTGGGAGCCATGTCAAAATCGGCAACTTCGTAGAAACCAAGAAGATCGTGATGGGAGAAGGGTCCAAAGCCTCGCACCTGACCTATCTGGGTGATGCCGAAATCGGCCGCAACGTCAATATCGGCTGTGGTACGATTACCTGCAACTACGACGGCGTAAAAAAGCATCGTACCGTTATCGGCGATGATGTCTTTATCGGCAGCGACGTGCAGCTGGTGGCGCCGGTCAGCGTCGGCCGCAACTCTCTGGTGGCCGCCGGCACGACCGTCACGACCGATGTGCCCCCCGATTCGCTCGCCATCTCCCGAGTGCCGCAGATCAACAAGGAAGGGTGGCGGTTGAAAAAGAAGTAATTTTATTTTGTGACAAAAGGCACTCTTGCATGAGCAACACCCACCAGGACATTTCCTTGACTGATACGGTTGCGGAACAGAATTTACGCCTGCAGCTTCAATCGACCGAGATATTGCTGCGCCAGAGCGAAACGAGACTGGCCCGCTCCCAGAAGATCGCCCGCATGGGGAGTTGGGAATGGGACATACCCTCCGGTGATATTTACTGGTCTGATGAACTGTACAGAATTTTCGGCCTCCCGGCGAGACAACCGGCAACTATCACCGTTGACTGGCTGTATACCCTTATAAATCCGCTTGATCTGGCCTCTTTTAAAAAAGCGCTGCGCAATACCATCAGAAACGGTGTCCCCCTCGACACCAACTATCGAATTATCGTCGGCCATGACGAGGAGATAGTCGTCAACAGTCAGGGAGAAATCGAATATGACGATTCGGGAAGTGCCCGCCTACTCTCCGGAACCACGCTGGATATAACCGCCAGAATCAGGGCTGAAAGTCAAATTCAGAAACTGATCAACTACGACTCGCTGACCGGACTTCCCAATCGCACCCTGCTGCACGACCGACTCCACCTCGCCACAGCCCAGGCTTCGAGGGACAAGCTGGTACTCGGCGTTCTGATGCTTGACCTTGACCGTTTCAAGGCCATCAACGAAACCTTGGGACATCGGGCGGGAGACAAGCTTTTAAAGGCCGTTGCCAAGCGTTTGCAGGCATGTTTCCGCGACAGCGACACCCTGGCTCGGCTGGGAGGCGACGAATTTGTGGCCATCCTGACCGGCGTGTCTCATGAAGATAGCATTACCACCGTCGCAAAAAAAATTCTCGCGGTGGTTTCCGAACCGTTTTATATCGACGGCGCCGAGATTTTCTCGACCTGCAGCATCGGTATAGCTGTTTACCCGATGGACGGCGATGACAGCCACACCCTGCTGAAACATGCCGATCTGGCCATGTATCAGGCCAAAGGGCTGGACCGTAACAACTTCCAGTTTTTCTCGCGGGAGATGAACAATATCGTACTGGAGCGGATGATGCTGGAAAACTCGATGCGCAAAGGGCTTGAGCGCGGAGAATTTTTTCTTGTCTATCAGCCCCAGGTAGATGCCCGTACCGGCTCAATTTTCGGCATGGAGGCGCTGCTGCGCTGGCAGCATCCGGACCTTGGTCTGCTGCTTCCCGACAAATTCATAAATCTGGCGGAAGAGAACGGCCTTATTATTCCGCTTGGCGAATGGGTGCTGCGCTGCGCCTGCCGGCAGAACAAAGCCTGGCAGGAAGAGGGGCTCCCCCCGGTCTGCGTCGCGGTAAATCTTTCCGCCAAACAGTTCGGCCAGTACCATCTTGATGAACTTGTTGCCGCAACGCTGCTCGAAACCGGATTGGACCCGGAGTGGTTAGAGCTGGAACTGACCGAGAGCATGCTGATGAAAGACATCGAACAGAATGCAACTCTTTTGAAAAAATTCAAGGAGATGGGTATTTCGCTGGCAATCGACGATTTCGGCACCGGGTACTCCTCTCTTTCCTATCTGAAAAACTTCCCGATCAGCCGCCTTAAAATCGATCGTTCCTTTGTCCAGGACATCACCACAAACCCGGACGATGCCGCAATCGCCCGGATCATCATCGACATCGCCCGTGCACTCAATCTGAACGTCATCGCCGAAGGGGTGGAAACGCGCGCCCAGATGCAGTTCCTCTCCTTCAACAATTGCGTCGAAATGCAGGGGTACCTTTTCAGCCGGCCGGTACGGGCTGAAGTTTTTGCCGAACTTCTCAGAAATGGATTGAATCCGTGAACGATGGTCCTTGCCATCCCCCTCCTCTCTACCTCCCCTTTGAATGCGAGATCATCGCAGTACATGACCTGACACCCGGCGAAAAACTGTTCCGGATCATGCGCCGTGATGGCGCTCCGCTCGGCCATCTTCCCGGACAATTCGTGCAGGTCTCCCTGCTCGGGTGGGGAGAAGCGCCGATTTCGGTGGCATCGTCGCCGACCCGTGACGGAGTTTTCGAGCTCGGGGTGCGCCGCGCCGGCAGTCTGACCGGCGCGATGCACCGGTTGCAAGCCGGTGATACCATCGGCATCCGTGGTCCCTTCGGCCGCCCATTTGATTTGCCGCGACTATTCGGGCAGGATCTGCTGCTGATCTCCGGCGGCTGCGGCCTGGCGCCGATGCGTTCGCTGATTCAGTACTGCGAGGACCGCCCATCCGAGTTCGGTCAAATTTCCATCATCTACGGCGCCAAGAGTCCGGCGGACAGGCTCTTCAAGGATGAACTTGCCGCCTGGGAGGCCTCGGCCCGCTTCGCCTGCAGCCTGACGGTCGACAACAGCGACGAGGATGGCTGTTACAGCGGCAACGTCGGCCTGATTACCGCCCTTATCCCCCCCATCATCCTTGTTCCCGATAAAACCGTTGCGGTCGTCATCGGTCCGCCGGCCATGTACCGGGCCGTCATTGCCGAACTGAAAAAGAAAGGGGTTGGCTCCGACCGGATTGTGGTCTCGCTGGAGCGTCAGATGCGCTGCGGAGTCGGCAAATGTGGCCACTGTACTATTGAACACCTCTACTGCTGCCAGGACGGCCCGGTTTTTTGGCTGGATGAGATTGAAAACCTGCGGGGGGCGCTCTGATGCCAGAACCTATTAAAACCTCCAACGGATTCGATTTCCGGCGAAGAGCAAGGCAGCGAGAAGAGACCGACGCAGGCGTACTGATCAGTACGTCGAGGAGAGGCTCGACGAGGCAACGAAGCTATACGTCAGAAGGCGAATCCGTATGAAACGGACCCTCACAGTATGCCCCTACTGCGGCTGCGGCTGCATGTTCTATCTTGTCAGCGACAAGGGGCGTCTGATCGGCGTGGAACCGAGCACAACCCACCCGATCAACCGCGGCGGTCTCTGCGTCAAGGGGTGGAACGCCTTTGCCTTTGTCCATCACCCGGACCGCCTCACGACACCGCTGGTCCGCCGTGACGGCGCGCTGCAGCCGGCCTCCTGGGACGAAGCGTTGACGCTGGTGGTCGAGAGGCTGCGAGGAGTTCAGGAAAAGCATGGCGCCGACGCGGTCATGTTCGCCTCCTCGGCCAAGGCGACCAACGAGGAGAATTACCTGCTGATGAAGCTGGCCCGAGCGGTGTTCGGCACCAACAATATCGACCACTGCGCCCGCCTCTGCCACTCCTCCACCGTGACCGGACTCGCCGAAACGTTCGGTTCCGGGGCGATGACCAACTCCGTCTCCTGTATCGACCAGACCGACCTCATCCTCGTCATCGGATCCAATACCACCGAACAGCACCCGTTGATCGGCAGCCGCATCTTGAATGCTGCCCGGAACGGGACGCGCCTGATCGTGGCCGATAACCGCCGCATCCGCCTCGCCCGCCACGCCGACCTGCATCTGCGACACAAGAACGGCAGCGACGTCCCGCTGCTGCTCGGCATCATGCATGTCATCATTGCCGAGGAACTGGGTGATCCAGATTTCATCGCGGCACGCACCGAAAACTATGCCGCGCTGGCCGCAGCCGCAGCCAACTGGACACCGGAAAGGGCCGCCGCAGCCACCGGCTTGACGTCGGCTGAGATAGTGGCCACCGCCAGGCTTTATGCCGGAGCGAAGCGGGCCATGATCTTTTACTCGATGGGGATCACCCAGCATAGCCACGGCGTCGATAACGTCCGCGGCATTGCCGCTCTGGCCATGCTGACCGGCAATGTCGGGCGACCTGGAACCGGCGTCAATCCGCTGCGGGGGCAAAACAATGTTCAGGGAGGCTGCGATATGGGAGCCCTTCCGGATCTCTACTGCGGCTACCAGAAAGTGGCCGACCCGCAGTTGCGAGACAAGTTCGCCCGCGCGTGGGGGGTGGCATATCTCCCGGAAACGCCGGGACTCCCGTTGACCCGGGCGATGGACGCCGCCTCGGCAGGGTACATTCAGGGAATGTTCATCATGGGGGAAAACCCGATGATATCCGACCCCGACCAGGGGCACGCCTTCACGGCGCTGCAAAACCTGGAGCTGCTGGTGGTGCAGGATATCTTCCTGACCGAAACCGCCCTCCTGGCCGATATCGTGCTGCCGGCAGCCTGCTACGCCGAAAAGGAAGGAACCTTCACCAACACCGAACGCCGCATCCAGCGTCTGCGCAAGGCGGTGGAACCGCCAGGCGGTGCCCGTGCCGACGGGGAGATCATCTGTGACCTGGCTGAGCGCGCCGGGTATCAGGGGATGCGCTACAGTTCTCCTGCCAAGGTTATGGACGAGATCGCCACTCTTACCCCGATCTACGGCGGCATCGCCTACGACCGCCTCGACCCGCACGGCCTGCAGTGGCCCTGCCCCAACCGCAGCCACCCCGGCACGCCGCTGCTGCATGTAGAACGCTTTACACGAGGCCTCGGACACTTCAGTCCTGTCGTCCATCGCTTGCCGGCCGAAATTCCCGATGACGAATATCCGCTGGTGCTCACCACCGGGCGCACCTACTTCCATTGGCATACCGGCAGCATGACGCGCCGCACCCATCTGCTTGACCGCGAGGAACCCCGTTCCTTTATCGAACTGCATCCTGACGATGCCGCCCGGCTCGGAGTGCGTGATCGCGACGCGCTGCTGGTCACCAGCCGCCGCGGTGAAATCGAGACGCAGGCGCGGGTGACTACAATGGTCATCCCCGGTGTCGTGTTCATGCCGTTTCATTTTGCCGAAGGGGCGGCAAACGCCCTCACCAACAATGTGCTCGACCCCGAATCGTCCATTCCGGAATTCAAAGTTTGTGCGGTACGGGTGGAGAAGCTGCCATGAGAGTCCTGACGCTCGACCGGGTTGATAGTTTTTTTGCACACTGTGCCCAAACATGGGAACTGCGCCTGCCGATCCTGCTCCCTGACGGCACCCGCGTCATCGGCTCTCCTAACGACGGCCCTCTCGCCCTGCATGGCGGCGCCGTCATGAGCAAGCCGACCGCAGCCTTCTTTTCGCAGCAGGAAACGGTTTTCACCGCCGCCGATGGCGTATTCCAGAGGCCGCCTGCCCCGGAGCGAACTCTCTTCGTACTCGGCTTCACCCCACGCGACCTGGCCTGCCTCCGCTTCATCGACCGTTTTTTTGCCGACGGCTGGCGGGACGACATCTACTTCCGTCAGCGCCAGAGGGCCGTGGTGGCGGGGCTATCAGGTTACTGCGGCCCGGGCGGAGCGCTGCTGCCGCCTGCAGGCGGCGACTGCGATCTGGAACTTTTTTGGGAGGGGAACTGTTGGCTGGTGATCCCTTACAGCGAGACTGGCAGGGAGATTGTCGCGGAGCTGCCGGATTCCGCTCCGCAGGAAGCGGTGGAGCTGTTTCGGCAAGCCTTGGAACTGCCTCCGGACGAGAATCAACAACTGATCCTGCGCGCTTCGGAGCTGCTGCGGACCGACCACGTCCCGGATTCGTTCTGGACCGAAATCGGCGACCGCTGCATTGCCTGCACCGGCTGCAATCTGGTCTGTCCCACCTGCACCTGCTTCGGCGTGCAGGACTGGCGTACGGCCACACAGGTCGAGCGAAGCCGCATGTGGGACTCCTGCCAGTTTGACGGTTTCATGCGCGAGGCGAGCGGCCACAATCCGCTCGGGAGCGAGGCGCTGCGCACCCGGCGACGCATCCACCACAAGCTCGCCGCCGATCCGGAAAAATGGGGGGAAATCAGCTGTTTCGTCTGCGGACGTTGCGACGTAACATGTCCTACAGGAATTGGAATAATCGCGGTGGCACGGGAGTTAGTAGCGCGCTTTGGATAAAGCGGCGTAGGCAAAATGGGCATGTTCACAGGCCCGGTAGTGGTCGGTGCGTCCCCAAAAATATCGTTTATGAATATCCGCCGGGCTCAAATCCTCCACCAGGGTCATTCCAACCCGTTCCAGTTCACTTGCCAGAGAAAACGGATTAAAACCTGACAGCATCTGTTCCTCCAACAGACGTACCACCTCAATCATACGCTGTACACGGGGCGCCGCCAACCGGTATACATAGGCATCGGTATCAAGATAGTCGAACACGACTGAACTCCCCGGCGCGGAAATAGCGGCAATATCCCGCAATGTGGCCATTACCTCGCTCTGCGTCAGGTAATAGGTCACCCCCAGCCAGCTGAAAAAGGCCGGGACCTGCGGATCGAATGCCGATTCCCGCAAGACGTCGATCAGACTCGTGCGGGTAAAATCCACTGGGATGAAGTACAGGTTGTTTGAGATTTCCCACTCAAGCTCTTCAAGCCGCCTGCGTTTATGTGCCTGCGTGCCTTGGTGATCCAGTTCAAACAGCTGCATGTCCGCAAGCAGTTCCGGGTGACGGAAGGCAAAAGTATCCAGTCCGGCTCCCAGCATGACATACTGCCTGGCACCCTGCTCCATTGCCTGTTTCAGAAGTTCTTCCGCGTACCGCGCTCGCCCCAGTACGATGGGGGCTGAGGCGCCGGACTGCATCAACCAGTTGAGCGCACTTTCATCATCATTGAACGCTGCCGCCGCTTCCGGATTGGCGGAACGAAGCATCGCCAACATCTGTTCCTCCAAGGAGCGCCGTTCTTCATGCCCCAGCATGTCGAACGCCAGGAAATCGTCGAAAATTACCGGAGTGTCGTTCCTGCTGTGATACCCGCGGCTGTATGCCGTCATCTGCGCGGTGCGACTTACCTGCTCATCTTTCATGATTCATTCCTCCATTCAGTTCAACGGAAAATGACACGCTACCAAATGACCCGGTCCGACCTCCCGCAATTCCGGCTGTTCGGCAGCACAGAGAACTTCGACATGTGGGCAGCGGGTGCGGAAACGACAACCGCTTGGTGGATCCAGCGGAGAAGGGAGTTCGCCGGAGAGGATGCCGATGTTCGGGATCGGATATCCCGGATCGGTGTGCGGCACGGCATCAAGCAGCGCCCTGGTGTATGGATGAGCCGGGTTGACATACATGTTCTCGCGAGGAACAACCTCGCAGATACGGCCAAGGTACATCACCGCCACCTTGTCGCAGATGTTTTTCACTACCGCCAGATCGTGGGCAATAAACAGCATGGCAAGGCCGTATGACACCTTGATGTCGCGCAGCAGGTTTAGGATCTGCGCCTGTACCGAGACATCCAGCGAGGAGACCGGTTCGTCGCAGACCAGAAGTTGCGGCCCTGTTACCAGGGCGCGGGCGATGCCTGCCCGCTGACACTGACCGCCGGAGAGCTGGCGGGGTCTGCGTTCATAGTGCCGCTCCGGTTCGAGACCGACCGCCGTCATTATTTCGTGCGTCCGGCATGTCCGTTCGATCTTGTCCATTCCTCCCATAGCCAGAAGCGGCGCGGCGATGCTCTCTCCCACCGAACGGGACGGGTTAAGGGATGACACCGGGTCCTGGAAGATCATCTGGAAGCGGCGACGCACCTCCTTGAGTTTACCGCCGTGGAGTTGTGTCAGATCCACACCGTCAAGCAGCACCCTGCCGAAAGCGGGTGGCGGAATCTGCATGATCGCCCGGGCCAGCGACGACTTGCCGCACCCCGATTCCCCCACTAGCCCCAGCGTTTCACCATGATGAATGTCTAAGGAAACACCGGAAACGGCATGCACCTTTTGGCACTGTGCAGCCGGGAATTCGACGACAATTTCTTCTATCCGCAGCAACGGTCTTTGTAGCTTTGTATCATTCACAAGCGCGCCTCCGGTTGTTCGCAGGGGAACCAGCAGGCGTAGCGGTAGTTCGCATTTTCATCACAAGCCAGCGGAGGTTCTTCCTTGCGACACCGTTCTCCGGCTCGCGGGCAGCGGGGGGCAAAACGGCACCCCGGCGGCAACGCCGCAAAATTGGGAGGTAGGTCCGGGATATTCGGCAGCCTGCGGTGGGGTGGGTCTTCAATACGGGGAATGGCATCGAACAGTGCTCTGGTATAGGGCATCCGCATCTCTTTGAACAGCAGGGCGGTCGAGGCCTGTTCGACTATTCTGCCGGCATACATCACCGCAACGTTGTCGGCAAAGCCGGCTACCACCCCCAGGTCATGGCTGACCAGAATGATTGCCATGTTCCGCTCCCGCTGAATTCGGGCCAGCAGCGCAAGGATTTCCGCCTGGATGGTCACATCCAGCGCCGTCGTCGGTTCATCGGCGATCAGAAGCTTCGGCTCGCAGGCCAAGGCAATGGCAATGGCCACCCGCTGGCGCATTCCGCCGGAAAGCTGATGAGGATAACACGTGAGCCGCTCCTCGGGACGGGGGATGCCGACGGAGTGCAGCAGAGAGAGGACGCGGCTCATCCCTTCCCACTGCGAGAGGCCGAGATGGATGCGCATCGGTTCGATGATCTGATCGGCAACCGTCATGACCGGGTTCAGCGACGAGAGCGGATCTTGCAGGACCACGCCGATATCCCGTCCTCGAATCCGGTTCATCTCACTGGCGGACAATCTACCGGTATCGCGGCCGTCAAAATGGATATTGCCGTTTGCCGTGACCAGTCCGAGAATAGCACGACAGAGCATGCTCTTGCCGCTCCCCGATTCGCCGACTATTGCCAGCGTAGTTCCAGTTTCCAGTGAGAACGAGACAGCGTCCACCGGGCGTATCGGTCCCTGTTCGGTCTGGAGATGGACTGTCAGGTCTTCGACGACGAGCAGATGGTCACACGCGGTCATAGCGCCCCCTAAGCCTGTCTCCGATCACATTTATCGACAACACGGTCAAAAACATAACCGCCGTGGGGATCATGGCAATATGCGGTGTCTGTTCCAGCACATCCCCCCCGTAGCGATCATCCCCCCCCAGCTCGGCGTCGGCGAGGGAACGCTCAGGCCAAGGAAGCCGAGCCCCCCTTCGGCAATGATGACGAATCCGGCAACGACCAGGGTGTATGCCAGCAGCGGCCCCAGGATATTCGGGAGGATTTCCCTGAAAAGAATTGAGATATCGCCTGCTCCGCCGATTCGGGCCGCCTGTACGAATTCCCGTTCGGCAAACCTGATGGTATTGGATCTGACCACACGGACAAAACGGGGCGAGATCAAAAGACCGAGCCCCAGAGTGATGGTCGTCAGGCTCGGGCCGAGAACAGAGGTGAACACCAGCAGAAAGACCAGTCCCGGGAAGGCAAGGATGACATCCGCAAGGGTCACGATGACGCGCTCGGTCCAGCCACGGTACATGCCGGACGGCATCCCGAGGAGCAGGCCGACGCTCAGACCGAGCAGTGGCGCGCAGATGCCGACCGTCAGCGAAACCCGCGCTCCGAAGAGGAGCCGCGAAACGATATCCCGCCCGGTGGCATCGGTGCCGAGCAGGTGCTCCCCACCCGGCAGTGCGGCAAGATGCTCGGTGTCTATCTGGTCCAGGGTGTAGGGAAGAGGCCAGAAGCCGACGCTTGTGGCGCAGAGGAGCACCAAAACAAGCCATATGATGGCGGCATGGAAGGCTAGACCGTATTTCCGACACGGTCTAGCCATTGGCCATCCCCGTCCGCACCCGTGGATCCAGCAGGGCGTAGCAGAGGTCCACCATAAAATTGATACACACGTAGGCAACGGAGATCAGCAGTACGGCCCCCTGCACCACCGGATAGTCCTGGGCAAAAATGGCGGATACCAGAAGTCTGCCGACCCCGGGGAGCGCAAAGACGGTTTCGATGATGACCGCCCCACCGATCAGGCTGGCAGTCTGCATGCCAAGCACGGTGATGAAGGTGAAACAGGAGGGCCGCAGGGCATGGACCAGCAGGATACGCCAGGCGGGTAACCCTTTGCAGCGGGCGAGCAGAATGAAGTCTTCCCTGAGGGTGGCAATCAGGTCGCTCCGCAGTACCCGCATTAATGTCACCCATTCCACCAGCGCAATCGAGAGAGCCGGCAGCAGGAACCCCTTGAGGTTCGCCACAATGCCGGCACTCATTGGAGTATATCCGGTAGCAGGGAGCAGTTTAAGTTTCAGTGCGCAGAGAAAGACCAGTCCCATTGCCATGGCGTAATTGGGGAGCGACGCACATCCGAAGGCGAGTGTGCCGGTCAACCGGTCAAGCAGCGATCCGGAACGCCAGGCGGTGATTATCCCTGCGGGGAGGGCCAGTAGCAGAGCAAAGAATTGGGACAGGGCCAACAGTTCCATTGTGACAGGGAGATGGCTGCAGAGCGCGTCCATGACCGGCTGGTCAGTGGTCAGAGATTTGCCCAGCTCTCCACTGCAGATATCCACCAGCCATGCGGCATAACGGGAAAGTATCGGCCGGTTCAGGCCGAGACGCTCCCGCACCTCGGAAAGTTGCGAAGCGCTCGCGCCTTGGCCGGCAACTTCGGCGGCGATGTCTGCAGGAAGCAGGTCAGTCATGACAAAGGTCAGCAGTGTGACCGCCAGCACAACCAGCAGCAGATGGATCAGCTTTTTTGTAACCAGCTTCATCGGACGCTCCGGTTCTGTTGCAACAGTATGACCCTCTTTTCAGGAACAGACATTCAGCGCCAGACGATGGCGGCCGGATTACGCTTCGGCGGCCTCTGGTAAATGACTGACGGGTAGCCGAGCATCAGACAGTGAACCGGCTTGTGTTCAGAGGGGAGGTCCAGTGCTTTAAGTAATGGTTTGCAGTTGATTGCCGCCTGCATGAATATTCCTCCCCAGCAGGTGCCGAGACCGAAAGAAGGCGCGACAATATCCAGATGCGCCAGAGCTATGATGGCATCTGTCCGTGCTACATGATTTTCTTCGTTGCAATGGGCGACAATCAGATGGGGCGCATTATTGCAGATATTGTCTCGCCCCTTTTCCCACGCCTTTACTATTCCGGCCAGGTTATAGCGAGCCGCCAGCGAATTGCCGCCGGCTGAGTTCTCTCGCATCCACTCAATAGCAATCCCCGTTATCCTCCGGAGTTCCCTGGTGTCGTGAATCACCAGCCACTGCACATCCTGCCTGTTCTTGCCGGTCGGCGCATAACGGACGATGTCCATGATCTGTTCGATGGTGGCGCGACCTACCGGCCCCAATCGGTAGCGGCGAATCGAGCGACGAATGCGCAGGTATGCGCCTAGCCGTTCAGCTTCGATTTCAGCCGGTTGCTGCGGAGAACCGGCCGGGGCAAGCCGGGTGTCGTCCAGCTGCAATGAACCGGTCGGACAGACCGCCTCGCAGTGTCCGCAGATTATACAGAGCTTCGCAGCAGCCTTAGCCAGATGCGGCAAGCCGTCCTTCGGAACATCGATCAGACCCCACGGGCACGTTGCGGCGCAGAGGCCGCAGTGGCTGCAGGATTGGGCGTTTACGGACATATCCGGCATACGGAACTCACTTCACCTTTTCCAGCCAGGCATCACTGACCCGGATGACGCCGTGCTGCACGTTATCGATACCCTTTACCTCCGCCTTGGCAATGACATGAAACCGTCGCCCGCCACCATAGAGATAAACCGCATCCTCGTTGATCAAACTGGCCACACCACAAAGCGCCTTTTGCCGCACCTTCTTGTCACTACTCATCTGTTGGGTCATCAGCAGTTCATCCATCTTTGGATTCCGGTACTTGACAAAGTTCTGCCTGCCGCTGGAGTGGTGATTGGCAAGCATGGACGGTCCCATTTCGTCAAAATCCATCATTCTCCAGCCGGTGATCTGGTAATCGCCGCTGATGCCGCGCTTTGCCAGCTGCCCTTCAGCCATGGGAGTGAGCTTAAGCGTCACGCCAACCTCTTTGAACAGCCGCTGCATGATCTCACCCGCCTCCTTGCCGCGCGGTGTATTCGTGTGATTCAGCTCCAACTCTACAGGTTTGCCATACTCCGCCAACAGCTTGCGGGCCTTGACAGGATCGTACTCACGATAGGCTGCGTTGCCGCAACTGAACTGCCCACCGTATGGGTCTTTAACCAACGGCAGGGTCCCCTTGTAGTCAGCCTTGAGCAACAGGTCCTGATTCCAGGCATGGGCAAGCGCCTGTCGGACGCGGGCATCGTCCAGCGGCGGCCTGGAACTATTGAAAAGGAAATTATACGCCCCGGCACCATCGCTGGTGTAAATCTTGAGGGAGCTATTTTCACGAGCCTGTAAGATACTTGCGCCCCGATCGGTCTGGATCACATCGCTCTCCCCGGACTGCAGGCTGGCAAATCTGGCCTGCATATCCGGTATGGGGCGAAATATCACGCTGTCCAGATACGCCTTCCCCTTGCGCCAGTAATTGGGGTTTCTAACAACCACCAGACGGTCGTTAGGAAGCCACTCCTTGAACTTGTAAGGCCCGGTGCCCACCGGCGCCCGATTGTGGGTATCCTCTTGCAGCGCCTTTGGGGAGGGGATGTAAGAAGCAATCGCCTGGGGAGCTGATAATGCATTCTTAAACGGAGCCCAGGGGTGTTTCAGATTAAAGCGGACCGTAAACTCATCCACCTGCTGAATCGACACAATCGGCTCAATCGAAGAGCGGGCAAAAAACTTGTTTTTCGGATCGAGAAGGCGTTGCCAGTGCCCGACCACCGCGCCGGCATTGAACTGGGTGCCGTCATGGAATGTCACTCCTTTGCGCAGCTTTATGATCCAGCACTTGCCATCCTTGGACGGCTTGGCTGACAGCGCCAGTTCCGGCACCAGATTTCCCTTGGCGTCCATATCGAACAGCCGTTCTTCCACCGCCATGGCAACACTACGATCGGCTAGGCCCAGATAATTTGCCTTCAATGGATCAAAACCGCGAATCTCCGCGTCATCGCCGATCGTCAGCGTACCGCCGGCTTGAGGTTTGGATGTTGGAGCGCACTCTCCCCGACTGAAGAACGCCAGCAATGCCATAATACAAAACCCGCAAACTACGAAACTATTTCTTCGTGTGCCACGTCCGCTTTTGTCCACATCACTCCTCCTCTGCCTGAAAGTCCTTGAACTGCATCCTGAACCCGTTATAGATCGCCCTGCTTGCCCTGCGGATGTAATCATCTGTATCCAGAATCCCTTTTTCTACCAGATAGTTGCTGTTGGTATTCAACCAATACGCCAACTTCTGGGCAAACATCATCCTGGAGAGCCGGATCATCTTCAACTCCAATTCATCCAGATCTTTGAAGAGCGGGTAATCGGCCAGTGTTGCCGAGATGAATTCATTGAGATCCTTCCCCATTTCCTTACTCAATTCTATATTCCTTCCATCCCAGAGACAGCGGAACAGGAATCTCTCTTCCTCGGCAAACCTGACATAACTGATCCCCTGATCGATCCATCTGTCGCCGGTCCAATCGATCAGCATCCGCTCTTTCAGCAGTTCCATGGCTTTCAGACAGACCGCATCCTCCAGCTCCCTGACATTGGCAAACTGCGAGTAGATCGGCATTGTGGAAGATTTGATAGCCTTGGCAACGGCGGTAACCGAAAAACCATCCCACCCTTTTTTCCTGACCAATTTAAACGCGGCTTTGATGATCTCATCGCTAGTAAACTGCATATTTCTCGGTGACATACAAACCTCTATTATTTTATATAGTCTTTATATAAAGCGTTTATATAAAGATCGTATAAATGTCAATAACTCAACTTTCGCACCGACATAATCGGTGGTAACGCGTTTGTCTTCATGGTTTGAGTCAGTTTTTCCATGCCGGAATTAACAGCATCCGTTGGAGCATCGTCGGTATTCCGGCGACAAAGGAGTCCAGCAGCGCCTT
>CAIYDX010000367.1 GCA_903925005.1 uncultured Geobacteraceae bacterium | reverse complement strand
TGCTGTCAAAGAAGACCTGAATTGGACACCTGAAACCAAGTATCACGGCAGGAAGAATTGGAGAAAAACGGTGTCCAGTAATTTCCGGATTCACTGTCCAGTCAAAACCGGATTCACTGTCCAGAAAAAACGGATTGCGCAGTCTGAACAATTTGATAATCTGGCTGTTCTTGACGATAGTGCCGATCTCTACCAGGCTGCTGGGGTTTGTGTGTTCCTCCTGACCGGAAAGCGGCCAATCGATGTTGACGATGACGATTTAGAAGATGATGAATACTACTCAGCATGCCGGAAACTTCAGATGAATGGTCTCTCGCGAGATATTGCTGACGATAAGCTCAAGGCTGTGCTGGCGCGAGCTCTTCTACCCAACCCCTCAGATCGATTTCGCAATGTCCAAGAGTTAATTGACGCACTACAAGTGCTTGATGTACAGTAAACGGTGACAGTGTGCCTTTAACAAGGCCTGACATGATGTTACTAGCTAAATCTCAACTAGACATATATTCGGATGATTAAGAAATGACTATCAAACAAACAATGGGCAAACTCGAAAATTGGTTGCCCAAGTTCTTTGCGGACTATCATGCTTGCTATACAGGTGTGGCGATAGCTCCTCGTAAGAAGGTTGCACTATCCCAGCTTAATAGCCAAAAGCTTGAGGACTGGTTAATGACTATGGCAAAGCCACTGGAGGATGCTCGGTCAGGTGCATTTCAATGTGATCCATGGGAAATCGCTGGATTAGGTCGTGATGAAGTTAGAAATTCAGCGGTCCTAGCATGGTTGCTTAATCCTAAGGGTAGTCATGGGCTTGGCAAAACTGCCTTAACGTGTTTGATAGAGATGCTAAATAATCATTTTAGTGGCAAGTTCCCAACAGATCCAGGGCGTTTCTGTAGGGTCAGAACCGAAATCAATCCAAACGGAGATATTTCGAACCGTGTTGATATAGAAATTAATAGTGAAAATTTTTATCTGCTCATTGAAGTAAAAATCAACGCAACGGAGGGGAAGAAGCAACTTAAACGTTACGGAGACCTCGCAGAGAATCAAGCTGGTAATCTGTACGTGCGCGAAATTCATACAGATGATCGTCCATGGGCAATAGTATTTCTGACTCGTAACGGTAAAAAACCAAATACTGCAGGTATTCATGAATCAAAGGTATTGCCAATATCATGGCGAAAATTATCACATTTACTCGACTGCCTTCCTCAAGTAAACTCCGAACCCCCAAAGAGCTCAAGACGTCTTATGGCTGAACAGATTGTGAGGCTCTTTTTGAAAAAAATACGTACTTATTGAAGCTTAGGAGACATTATGGCTAATGAAAAAAAAGCAGGAACTTTGATTCTTTCCCAAATTCGCATGTTTAACGAAGCCAAGATTCATTTTGAAGATGTGGTTGAGAAGGCAATTTTAGATGTTATTGATAAGATGTTAGAAATGTTTTCAAAAGATATTGGCTGGAATGGAGAATTTGAACTTGCTGGTGAAAATAGTAATTGTTGGCTAGCTCCAGCGGAATGGCACATAGCAGGGTCTGAAGAGAAAGCTGCCCATAAAGCCTATTTTGATATGGAAACCAATGACGGTGACAATGATTATTGGACAGCACTTTTCTGTCAACAAGGAAGTACTGGTGGCGAGGCGGGTTTTATGTTTACTGTTAACCCCAAGTTTATTAACATAAAAGACTGGAAAGCTCACATGTCTAAAATTGATTCAACATTGATTTCTAAGCTGAAAAAATTGGACTTCCAGCCACTGGAAAACGGTAATTTCTTTTTACCTGTATATCTTGAAGTGGATCAACTAGTTAAAGTTTGGGAAAATTATGATGAAACCGAGGATATCAAATTGACAGGCGAATGTTTAAGTCCACTAAATGTTGCACTGCAAAAACTAAATGAATCCTGGGTTACCTTTGATACAATGGTGGGAAGTTTAGCTACAACTACTTCAAGTAAGCTAGGCAAGTCATAATTTCAAGAAGTGTAAGCCACTCATCGTATCTCAGACAGCAGCGGGATTATAAGTGCTAGTTCTGGGCGCAGGCCCAACTCCGTCTCTTTATCAATACATCTCAATCTGGTTTGTATGCTTTGCAAAGCTGCTTTTGCCATGAATGTTAGGTCGTAATCCAATAATTTCATCTCTCCGTGCAACACCACAGATCATCGCTGCCCATAACGGGGACTTCAGGCCCTTCGTGAGTGGCCTCAATGGGATCTATGACAATCAGCTTGGTCATGGCCGGTTCAAGTATTGATCACTATAAGCACACTCAACCTCTGCCCACGAATCAGTATTCCATAACTCAATACTGCTTCCTTTGCCGAAAAGAACAACTTCCTGTAAACCATTCAAACCATTATTACAGATAGATTTTGGTATCTGTATGCGCCCTCTATCATCCATTGAACATTCTCGCGCTGGAGCTAGAATAACGTTTAAGATAGATTTCTTCAGATTATTAGTTAAATTGGCTACTTCAAACCGATCTTTAAATTGTTGCCATTCTTTAATAGGATATATCATTAGCCCTTGATGTATTTTACCATTACAATCAACAGGTAGTGAGTTCGTTATTACCAATCCATTATTCATTTGCGTCTTGAGAAGAACTTCCCGGAACAAAGCTGGTACTGTTGTCCGCCTCGTAGCGTCTATTCTTGCGACAAATACCCCTGTGAACATAAATTTGTCCCTTATTATCTATTGAGGTGCCTAATCATCGTCATCGTCATAAAAACAAATCATGTCATCTTTAATATCTTCCCAATTCTCTTTTAATCGATTATACAATTCCGTTTCATCCAACAGCACAAATGCGTCGTCATAATTATCACGTAACATTTTAGCAATAATATTTTGAGTAGTTTATAGTGGACCCCGGATTTCGGACAATAGTTTAAGATGGTAGCCTGCAACAAAAAGGAGCAGGCATTGAGCGAAAAGAATCGTAAAAGTTTCACCAGCCAGTACAAGGCAAAGGTCGCGCTCGAAGCGATCCGAGGCATC
>CAIYDX010000366.1 GCA_903925005.1 uncultured Geobacteraceae bacterium | reverse complement strand
CATCCGGAAGATCCGTTTGCCGCGATACTTGTAGGAGCCGACCTGAAAAATGACCGACAGCGCCTCGACAACAAAGATGCCGCCGACTATCACTAGCAGGATTTCCTGTTTGGTCAGCACCGCAATGGTTCCCAGCGTTCCCCCCAGTGAGAGGGAACCGACGTCTCCCATGAAGACCTCGGCCGGATACGAGTTGTACCAGAGAAAACCGAGGCCTGCTCCTACCATGGCGCCGCACAACACGGCCAGTTCGCCGGCGCCCACTACGCGTGGTACCTGCAGATAGGCCGACAGGGTAGCATGCCCGGCAATGTAGGAAAAGAGCATATAGGTGGCGGCATTGATAGCCACCGGACCGATGGCAAGCCCGTCAAGCCCGTCGGTCAGGTTGACGGCGTTGCTGGCTCCGACAATAACCAGAGTGGCAAAAGGTATAAACCAGATCCAGAGGTCCGGATGAAAGTTTTTGAAAAACGGGAAATAGAGCACCTCATTGAACTCAGGCTTGATGAACAGGAACGTGGCCACCGCTCCTGCCAGCAGAACCTGCCAGATCATCTTCTGACGCGCCGACAGCCCTTTGGTACTTTTTTCGACCACTTTCTTGTAGTCATCGACAAAGCCGATCAGACCGTATCCGATCGTTATGAAAAGCGTAAGCCAGATATACTGATTAGTGAGGTCGGCCCATAATAGAGTCGGGATTACGATCGCTGCCAGGATTATCACGCCGCCCATGGTGGGGGTTCCCTGCTTTTGCAAGTGCGATTCCGGGCCGTCGGTACGGATTACCTGGCGCGCCTGCATGGATTCGAGCTTGCGTATGATCCAGGGGCCAAGAACAAAGCAGACTACCAGCGCCGTGATCATGGCGTAGATGGTTCTGAAAGTCAGATACTTGAATATGTTGAATAGCTTGATGTTGGCCGAGAGCGGATAAAAAATGTGATAAAGCATGGGCTATTCCCCTTTGGCGTGCTGCATCAGGCGCTTAAGTTCCGCGGCCACTTTTTCCATAGCCATTCCACGGGATCCCTTGAACAGAATCACGTCGCCATCTGTTACGGTTTGGAACAGCAGCCCGGCAATATCTGCCCGGTTTGTGCAGCAGATAATCGATTCCGCCGGCATATCGGATAGCAGAGCCCCTTCGGCGGCGTATTTTATCATCAGTTCACCAGTCAGGTAGAGACGGTCGACGTTCCGTCCGGCCACGGCTCCGACGCCTTGATGCGCTTCGCCTTCGAGCGCTCCAAGCTCCAGCATATCGCCCAGTACCGCAATGCGATGTCCTTCCGCTGCTATCTGCGAGAGGGTTTCCAAGGCAGCTTTTGTTGATGCCGGATTGGCGTTGTAACTGTCGTCAATGATGGTGATGCCGTCCAGTTGCTCGATCTGGAAGCGTCCTTTGTACGGGGTAAAGGCTTCCAGGCCCGCTACGATAACCGGCAATTCCACCTTCTCCATCAGTGCGGCGGCTGCAGCGAGAGCGTTATAGACATTATGGCGGCCGCAGGCCTTCAAGTGAACGGTGGCTTCGCCGTTCGGAGTTACGAGTATGAAGTACTGTCCTTCCAGTCCCAAGGACTCGATTTCCCTGGCGCGCACTTCGCCGCGATCGATGCCGAAACTGATCCGGCGGGCGGAGGCGTTTTGGGAGAGCGATGCGACACGCGGGTCGTCGGCGTTGACAACTGCCAGGCCGCCATCGGAGATTCGATGCAGTAACTCACCCTTGGCAGCGGCCACCGCCTCGACTGTCCCCATGCTCTGCAGATGGGCCGGCAGCGCGTTCAGTACGATGCCGACGCGGGGGGCGGCAATTGCCGCCAGACGGTCGATCTCGCCCGGTTCGCTCATCCCCATTTCCATTACTCCCCAGCTATGTTCCGGGCGGAGCTGGAACAGCATCTGGGGCAGGCCGATAAGATTGTTGAGATTACCGGCTGTTTTGAGCCCCGGACCGGTCTGCTCAAGAATCGTCGCCAGCATCTCCTTGACCGTGGTTTTTCCGTTACTGCCGGTCACGCCGATAATAGGGATTTCGAATCGTCGCCGCCACTCGGCAGCCAGATCGCCCAGTGCGCGGAGGCTGTTTTTGACCGCTATGCAGGTGAGGGAGTCGGGGATGGTGTGCCCTTTCAGCCACTGTTCTTCCGCGATGACAGCAAGTATGCCTTTAACGGCTACTTCGATGATAAACTCGTGACCGTTAAATTTCTCACCGCGCAGAGGTACGAACAGCTCCCCCGGTGCAACGGTGCGGGAATCTGTTGATACCGCAGTCACTTCTCCTGTTGAATCGCCGATAATCCGGCCGCCGGTAGCAAGGGCTATTTCGTTGATGGTAAACATTAAGCCGCTTTCTCCGTAAAGGAAGCGGCCGCTTCCTCCCGATCGTAAAAATGATGTTTAACGGTACCGATAATCTGATAGTCTTCATGCCCTTTACCGGCCAGCAGGACTATGTCGCCGGGATGGGCAAGATTGATCGCCAGCCGGATCGCTTCACGGCGGTTTTCCACAAGGATAAAACCTTTATCGGCAAAGCCGCCGGTCAGTTCATCCGGCCTGTATTCACGGATAACCCAACCCTCACCCCGGCCCTCTCCCTGAGGGAGAGGGGGCATATTTATTATGCCGGACCTGATCTGCCTGAGGATGTCCGCAGGCTCCTCGGTGCGGGGATTATCGGACGTGACGATCGCCAGGTCGCTCATGGTGGCGGCAACCCTCCCCATGATCGGACGTTTGCCGTTGTCGCGATCTCCGCCGCAGCCGAACAGCGTGATTATCCTTCCGGTGGCGATCTCTTGCAGCGTGGAAAGGACATTCTCCAACGCGTCCCCCGTATGGGCGTAATCGACCAGACAGGTGACACCTTCGCGGTTTTCCACCCGCTCCATCCGTCCAGGGACGGTGCTATGATTTTCAATGCCGTACTTGATTGCCGAAAGCGGCAGTTCAAGGGCTACCCCCGCTGCTGCGGCAGCCAGAATGTTGGAAAGATTGAAGCGTCCCAGGAGACGTGAAGTAAATTCAAACTCTCCCGCCGGAGTAACCATTGTCGCACGGATGCCGTTAATTGATGAAGTAACGCCTGTTGGGCGTACGTCGCAATGTCCCTGAATCCCGAATGTGACCACCGGACAGGCGGCGCGCCGGGCGATTTCCTCGCCGTAAGGATCATCCATGTTTATTGCCGCCCGCCGACGCGGTTTCTCCTCTGAAGGGGTGAGCAGATCGGAGAATAACCGGCTCTTGGACTCCAGGTAATTTTCCATAGTACCGTGGTAATCAAGGTGATCGCGGGTCAGATTACTGAAGATGCCGATGTCGAACTGACAGCCATCGACCCGTTTCTGCTCCAACGCATGAGAGGATACCTCCATCACAAAGGCTTCTGCCCCGGCGTCGGCCAATTGCCGAAACGCGCGTTGCAGGTCGGTCGATTCCGGTGTGGTATGAGACGCTTGAATGGTGGTTGTGCCGAAACGGTAACTTATCGTACCCAGTACGGCTGCCGGCTGCCCCGCCGCAGCCAGAATCGCTTCGATCAGGTAAGTGGTGGTCGTCTTGCCATTAGTGCCGGTAATGCCGATCAACGGTTTTGCAGCGGTTGGATCGCCATTGAATAGTGCCGCAATCCGGCCCATCGCGGCGCGCCCGTCCGCAACTCTGACCCAGGGGATTCCCGCCGGAGCGGATGCTGCATCCTCAAGAATAACGGCTGCTGCTCCCGCCGCCACGGCTTTCTCGATATAACGGTGTCCATCAGCCTGAACGCCACGCAGTGCGAAAAATAGCGCGCCCGGCTGCACTGCGCGCGAGTCACAGGTCAGAGAGCTGATGGAAACGGAGGTGTCTCCATGAGTCTCGGAATCTGACAGTTTTTCGAGTAGTTTCCGCAGCGTCATTAGCTCTCCTGTAATCCTGACAAACAGGATAAGTGCGTTAACGAAGTTTATTCTCTGTCAAGCGACCGCAGAAAAACTTAACTTACTAAAAACGGTAAAACCTGCCGGTTGCCCGGCAGGCGATCTCAGCATTACGCTGAAGGGGCAAACTTTATCCAGACTTCGTCGACTCCCCGGATTTTATGTCCCGGTGGCGGGCTCTGTTCGGCTGCCCGTCCGCTTCCAAGCAGTCTGATGTTGATGCCGCGTTTCTCCATTACTTTCAGAACCCGGCGCATACTCATACCTTTGAAATTCGGCATGATCCCGCCTTCGGCAGAGATTTCCCGCACATCTCCATCCGACAGCGACTCATCCGGCGGATCAGGGACAACCACTGCGTCAGGTGGTTTGAAAGCGACAGCTGTTGGCCGGTCCGGTTGAATCTTAAGATATGCAAGCGAATTTTGCGCAATCCCCCGAAATGCGGGAGCCGCGACAACCCCCCCGTATTTGACCCCTTGTGGTTCATCAATGATCACGGCAATTGTCAGCCTTGGTTTATCGGCCGGGACAAAGCCTACAAATGAGCCGGTTCGCTTGGTTAGCGAATAGGTGCGGGTGACCGGATCGACTTTCTGGGCTGTCCCTGTTTTCCCGGCAACACGGAAGCCGTCCAGCGCGGCTTTTGTGCCGGTGCCCCCTTCGCCGGTGACGGTTTCCATCATCTTGGTGACTTTCTGTGCGGTTTCGGCGGATATGACCCGCCGAACGATCTGCGGCTCAAATTTCTGAACCACCTTGCCGTTGTCGTCGAGAATCTGTTCCACCAGGTACGGTCTCATCAGATTGCCGCCATTGGCAATGGTCGAAAGAGCCGTTGCCAACTGTATAGTCGACAGGGAGACCCCCTGTCCGAATGAGATCGACGCAAGGTCTATACCGTACCAATGGCGTTTCAGGTTCCCCGGCGATTCGCCGGGAAGGTCAATGCCGGTGCGTCCGCCAAAGCCGAAGTTGCGCAGATAGGGGGACAGTCTCGCCTCCCCCATTTTATAGCCGATCTTCGCCGCGCCGATATTGCTTGAATATTTGATAATATCCGAGACGTTCAGGCGTGAGTGAGGATGATCGTCGTGTATGATCCGATCGGCAAGCTGATAGGTGCCGTTTTCACAGTTATACATATCGGTCGCTTTGATAAGGCCTGAATCGATTGCCGCGGCGATGGTAAAAATTTTGAAGGTCGAGCCGGGCTCAAAGCTGTCCGCCACCACATGATTGCGCAGTTGGGACAATGAGTAGCGCGAATAGGCATTCGGATTGAACGTTGGGTAGTTTGCCATGGCCAAAACTTTACCGGTATTTGATTCCATCACCAGTGCCATTCCGCTTTTAGCGTTATTCTCCTTCACGGCCTTGGCCAGCTCTTTTTCAGTGATAAACTGAATGGTTTTATCAAGGGTCAGGACAACGCTTTTGCCGGGTGATGAATCCTTGATGAGATTGTTCATTATAGCGATATTTCTGCCGAGGGCATCCCGCTCGGTTATCATATAGCCGGTATTGCCCAGGATGGTGCTGTCGTATTTCAGTTCAATCCCCTCCAGGCCGTTAGGATCGCGCCCGGTGAAGCCGACCACATGAGCGGCGATCTCCATGTTGGGGTAAAAACGTTTGGATTCAGGCGCAAATCCGATGCCGGGCAGTTTCATGTTCTTGACGCGGATTGCAACTTCCGGCGCCAGCCACCGTTCGACCCAGATAAAAGATTTATTGACCGAAAGCTTAGCAATCAGTTCGTCTTTCGGAACCCCAAGAATCGGCGCCAGAACCCCGGCGGTGCCGTCAACATCCTTGATGCGGCGCGGTTCGGCATAGCATGAATCCATGTGGATCGATTCCGCCAGTGTTGTGCCGTTACGATCAAGGATGCTGCCGCGAGCCGGAGTGAGATCTACTTTGTGCTGATGCTGCTTGTCAGCTTTTTTAACTAAGTTTTCGTGCTGGAGAATTTGCAGATAGAACGCGCGGCCAACCACAGACAGGAACAGCAGGCCGAAAACGGTCCCGATCATCATGATCCGGATGCGCGCCCATTTTTCCCGTTCGTCTTTCATTTGACGTGTATGACCTGCTGCTCGGTCGGCAGCGCCATCCCCAGTTCATTTTTGGCTATGGCTTCAATGCGGGACGGTGCTTTCAGCGATGCCGCTTCAAGCTTCAGGCGCTTATGCTCCTGTCCCATTTCATTCAGCTGCCGGTTGATCTCGGATATCTCCATGTTGAGATCAACCAACTTGAAGCGTGACCAGACATGAAAAACGGAGACAATTGTAAACACGACCATGCAGATCATAAGGTATTTGAATATATCGATCCGGTGCGGTGTTACTTCCACCCCGCCAAGGACGCGCGGTGCGGCGACTTTGGAATAATTGGTTCTTACGTGTGCCATATTGACCTCCTTTTACAATTTTTCTACAGCCCGCAGTTTGGCGCTGCGCGCCCTTGGATTGGCGTCTGTTTCCGCCTGAGTTGCCGATACCGGTCGGCTGGTCAGCACCTTCACCCGCGGCTGCCTGCCACAGACGCAGACCGGAAACTGCCTGGGGCAGGTGCATCCTTCGGCATATTCCCGGAAGATATGTTTGACAATCCGATCCTCCAGCGAGTGGAACGAGATGATTACGCCCCGTCCGCCGGGCTTCAACAGGTCAAGAGCCGCCCGCATCCCCTGCTCCAGGCTGTCCAGCTCGCTGTTGACCGCAATGCGAAGAGCCTGGAAGGTTCGGGTGGCCGGGTGAATCCGCTCATCCCACTTGGCTTTCGGAACCGCCCCCTTGATGATGTCCACCAGCCGGAACGTGGTTGTTATCGGCGACTCAGCCCGCTCCTTGACGATGAATGAGGCGATTCGCTTTGCCCAGCGCTCCTCGCCGTACTCAGCTATAATCCGCTCCAGCTCCTGCTCCGGAAGCGTATTGATCAGATCCGCCGCGGTTTCGCCGCTGCTGATGTCCATCCTCATATCCAGTGGGGCATCTTGTTGAAAGCTGAAGCCGCGTTCCCTCGTGTCCAGCTGGTGCGATGAAACACCCAGATCAAGAATGAAACCGTCCAGGGCTGAAATGCCAAGGGCGCTCAGATGTTCGGTAACGTCGGCAAAATCGCCATGCACAAGGCGAATGTGTTCTCCGTATGCCGCCAGCTTTGCTCCTGCCGCGGCCAGCGCTGCCCGGTCCCGGTCTATGCCGATCAGCAGTGCTTCAGGCGCTTTTTCAAGGATCAATGAGGCATGCCCGCCTCCACCCAGTGTACCGTCCAGATATGTTTTGCCGTCAGCCGGTTCCAGGAAGCGGATAACCTCATCCGGCAGAACCGAAAGATGGCGAAACTCCGCCACTAGAGACCAAGCTCCGCGGCCGCTTCAGTGCCGCTCGGGAAGTTTTTCACATCTTGGGCCCGTACTTTGTCCCATTCGCTCATGCTCCAAATTTCTATCTTGTCCATCGTGCCGACGAACTGAATCTCCCGGTCGAGGGCGGCGATTTTACGAAATGTCGGCGGAATCAGAAACCGTCCCAGCTTGTCGGCGGAGCACTCCTGGGCCGGTGAAATTATCGTGCGCAGGATGCTCTTGCGCTGTTCTGAGGTGAATCCCTTGCTGACGCGGAAATTCTCCTCAAAGACGAACCACTCCTTGTAGGGAAAGATCAACAGGCCGGAGCTGTGCAGGCCGCCGCCTAGATCGACCGGAACCGAATTGGTCAGGAAGAACCGCTCGTCGCCATGCGTATCGACGAGTACCTCACGGAACCGTGCCGGAAGGCTGGTACGCCCCTTGGCATCTATGGTTGTCTCGAATATTCCCCTGAACATGGCATCTCTTTTGGCATTATTTTCCACAATGTTCCACTTTTTTCCACTGTAATGAAGCTTATACCGGCGGTCAAGGGCTGTGTCAATATAAAATATGAATTTTGTAGGGGAAAATGTTACCTGAACAACGGAAAAAGCATTCGGCAGTTTTTATGAGGTCACCCGTCGTAACGATATTCTCGAACCAAAGACAATACTTGCTTCTCAATTTAGGTCTTGTCACATGGTAAAGTTCGTTCAAAAATCACGTAAAACGATGTGGTAATTATATTTAATATCCATTATAGTTCGCTGGGTTTTACACACTATTCCGGTTAGTTTCGGAGCAAAAGGTGATAACGTGACTCAAATTAAAACCGGGGCAAAAAGGGACCAAAGCTTTGCTTGAGAAGCACGGCTCCGATCTTGTCTGCGTCCGCTACCGGTATGATGAGGCAAGCCGCACCCGAATCAAGACCGTCGAGTTGATTGTAGAGAAAAAGGAGTTGCCAACAGCTCGGCAGAAAATAGCTGACGAGGCTCTTGTGCCGGTACGGATTGCCTATGGTGCAAAGGATTTGGGTAAAATGGCCCGGTCGGCAGGTGGAAGGTGGGAATCTGATGTCAAGTTGTGGTACATCCGGTACGGAAACATCAAGGGAACGGAACTAGAAAAGCATATGATATTAGATGCCAAAGTAAATGACAACAAGAAGCAGAATCAGCTTACAGTTGACGTTGGCATATAATATTATATGCCAGTGCGATCTATCAATAAAAATAGATGCATCTAATATTAGATAACTTCACTGGCATCCAATATTAGATGCCGGAATACAATATTGGATGCTTTTTCAGAATAAATGTTCCATTTGGGGGGATCACCAGTTCACGTGCGCGCGCGGGGGGCTGGTCAATAACATGTTAGACAATAATTTATGAGGAGTTGACATGGCATGGATGGAAGACTGGCGCTCAATTTCAGCACGCATTGAGGGTTTAATGAAAGCTGGGGAATATTTTCAAGCTGGTATGAATCAGAAGGCATCTGACCAATATGGTGTACTCAGAAAGTCAATAGTCCCTGAAGTGGAAACAATTCATCAGCTCCTCCACGATTTTTATATGAAATATTATTTGGAGTTACCAATAAATGCTTCAGAATCAATCAATCAATTTATCAATGCCGGATGGAAGGATAAAATTGATGAGACCTTGAAGGCATTTGCTGCAATTCTGATATTTAGAGGTGAATTTGAATTTCTTATAAAAGATTCTGAGACTGAAGTGATCAACCTAACGGAATTGTCTTTTGAGCATCTGAGAAGGTCGATTGTTGTTAATAAAGAAATTGCTGCCAAATGGGTTAATGCATTTAATGAACATGAAACAGCATGCGAAAAACTTGGAGCAGTGCATCTCCTAAGCCATGGGCTCTGGGCATTTAAGGTAACAGGTATTGGAGCTGCAACTGATCTAGTATTTAATGATCCTGTTGAAGGCCATTCAAGTATCATTAAACGTACGGCACGTGGTTTGGTTCTCACAGAATGGAAGCTTGTAAAAACCGCTAAACAACTGAATGAGAAAGCTCAAGAAGGCAGACTACAAGCGGCAAAGTACTCTAAAGGAATCCTGGGTGGATCAGAATTGAAAGCGATACGATACATAGTTTTAGTTTCAAAATCAGATTTGACAGCACCAAATGATGTAAATGAAAATGGTGTAATATATCGCCACATAGTAATCCCTGTCCAACCAGAATCCCCGTCTGCTAGTTCAAGAAAAAGATAAATCAATGGTCTAACCTGGTAAGCACCGGCCTAAAACCGCCGCTGTTCTCCCAAACCGTTAGTCGGCAACAGAGAGGACAAATATGTCACGTGCATTCTTGAGTTGGGAGAATTTATTTAGGGACAAACTTAACGATTTTGGTGGGCGTTTAGCTACCGTTTGGTTTGACGAAGTCATCTTGCAAACACCTCGTCAAGACATGATTGAGGCAGTATTAGATCGTTTTGTGTGTTCAGGGGATATGAATTCTAGCACAGCTGACCAACTACTTAAGTGTTGGTTACCAATTCAAACATTACTTCCGGATTATCGCTTTTTAGAAAATGCATTCGAAAGTGATAATAAGGTATTAAAAAATATTGCATACGACGTAACGTCAGAATTTACAAAGAAAAATCATCCTGATGTCACAGATTCAAACCCAGGCTTTATTCATGAGGTAGCGATGGCAGGTGCAGGACTTATTGATACAATTTCTGCATGGTCCACCATAAATGAGCGGGAAGGTTGTACATTGCTTGCAAACGAACGTGAATCCGCTGCTATTGATAAAGTTTTTTCTGTCGTTAAGCAATCTGGTATTGATGCCTTTTCTGAAATTGCGTCTGCACGTATTCCAAATATGCAGTCGCTATCTTGGGAAAGAATAGTTGACCTTCGAAACCACCCACATCTGGAGAGTATAGTGGACCCCGGATTTCGGACAATAGTTTAAGATGGTAGCCTGCAACAAAAAGGAGCAGGCATTGAGCGAAAAGAATCGTAAAAGTTTCACCAGCCAGTACAAGGCAAAGGTCGCGCTCGAAGCGATCCGAGGCAT
>CAIYDX010000365.1 GCA_903925005.1 uncultured Geobacteraceae bacterium | reverse complement strand
TCTTGACGCCATATTTCTGGAGTTTCTCCGCCACATTGACAATATTCCTGATTTCATACGTCAGCTCGCCGGTTCCTGGCGGCACCAGTTCGATTCTCATTTAAGCACCTCACAAAACAAATTAATTATTCGAGTAAAAAGGGGTTTATCGCAATGAGCTATTTACCTACTCCGACAACCAGACGATCATCATCATCCCGCCAACGGACCCAGCCGATCTGTTGCTGATCTGTCATAACCATGCCCCAGGCATTTTCAAGTTTCAGCACTCTGAAGAGCTGCTTTGGCGTCAGTGTTCCGAGGAGTTTCCCGCCCGGCTGCTGAAGCAGTTGGTAATACTGCGGCTGCAGACCGGGAAGCATGTGACCGGAATGCAGTTTCAGAAATTGTTCCCATGATTGAAATCGCCCTGCATGTTGTACATCAATCCAGGCTTCCCGACCGGCATCATCATAAAAAACCCGCAGCCACTCCCCTTTGCGAGCAGAAGCAATTAGCGGCAAAGGTTCCTCCGACAGTCCAAAGATCCATTCGTTTTCGGACAACCTGGAGTTGTCCAGAGATCCAACGCGTGAAAGTCCAGGTTCCTCGTACAACTGCAGTTGCAAACCCTGGTTTATAGTACTGTCTGACAACGAAAAGACCACTACTCCTATTCCGGTATAAGGCCGCATTCGTGGTGACGATGCGGCAAATCCGGTTGATCTGGCAAGGTTCAGAATAGATAAAATCAGTATTATTACAAGGCGGCGACCGTACACATCAATCAAACAGGCTGCTCAGCCGCTTAAGGTACGCTTGAGCCTGCGGATCGCCGTCTTCAGGGGCCCACAAACCCTTTTCGTCTTCACTCAGCTGGCGGTAGGGTCCTGCCTTGGTTTCGTAGAATACGGTGCCTGGTTCCAGACTGAAAGCGGTATGATAAACACCATGCGGAATATCAACGGCAAGATTGCCGTCGGCATGAGACAGCAGTACGGTCTCGGCCACTACACCTTCATCGGTAAAGGTGACAATCCCCAATCTGCCGCTCATCAGGATAAATGCTTCATCTTTTTCCGAGTCTATATGGCGATGCGGCCTGATATATGAGCCAGGCTCAATGGCATTAAGCAGGCGATGGCAACGAGATTCGTTAGACGGATGAATATTGAAATTCTGGCGCAGCCTCGGATTCCGCACGGCATCAGCGGATACCTGTTCAACCAGTTCTCGGGTTATGACCATCATCTAACGATCCACCAAAGCGATCATATTGCCGTCAAAATCCTGGACAACCGCCATCTTGCCCCACGGACTGGACTCAAGCGGTTCCACAAAATAAGCGCCGCCGTTTTTCAGCGTTTCGCAGACCATGGCAATGTTATCTACTTTAAGGGTGATGCCGGTGTGCCTTCCTACCAGGCTGCGGGCATCTTCATGCAGCGCGAGTGAAACACCCAGCGTCGTAGCTGCGCCGGGAAAAAATTCGATCACCATCTCGCTCTGACCGGCAACCGGCAGTCCAAGCAGGTCTATATAGAACATTTTAGCTTTGGCCAGGTCTGTAACGAAAATTACGAAGTTTTTGAGTGTGATGGCCATACGTACCTCGTAATTATTTCTGCGACAATCTATGAACGCACTCAACCATGAATTTTGCATTTTCAGGGTGAACAGTCGGCAGGATGCCGTGACCGAGGTTAAATATGTGCCCCGGGCGACCGGCGTTTTCATCAAGAACCCGCTTGACTTCGCGTTCAATAATTTCATGAGTAGCATACAGTACGGTCGGGTCAAGATTCCCCTGTACCGCCATCTGTTGGCCTAGCAGATCCCGGGCTGTACCCAGATTCACGTGCCAGTCAAGCCCCATTACGTCACCGCCGGCTTTTTTGACGGTATCAAGTATTGCTCCGGAACCTTTGACAAAATGGATAATAGGCGTTTCCATACGGTTCAACCCGTTGATCAGCCTGGCAGTATACGGCAGCACGTATCGCTCGTAATCGGCAGGCGAAAGAATGCCGCCCCAGGTATCGAATATCTGGATGCACTGCGCTCCGGCCGTAATCTGAGCGTTGAGATACTCTATACTCATTGAGGTGATTTTTTCCATCAGCGCGGCGTAAACGTCGGGCGCGGCATACATCATCCGCTTGATCTGAGCAAAATCCTTCGAACCTTTCCCCTCGACCATGTAGCAGGCGAGTGTAAACGGAGCTCCGCCAAAACCGATCAGCGGCACCTTTCCGGCCAGTTCGCGACGCAGTATCTTGATAGTTTCCAGCACGTAAGGGACATCCTGCTCCATCTGCGGAATGCGCAGTTTCTCCACATCCGCCATGCTGCGGATCGGGCTCTCAAATACCGGTCCAGGAACAAAATCCAGCTTCATACCCATCGGCTCAACCGGCGTCAGGATATCGGAAAACATGATCGCAGCGTCCACCCCGAGAAAATCAACCGGCTGAATAGTAACTTCGGCGGCCAGTTCCGGGGTCTTACATAATTCAAGAAACGTGCATTTGGATCGTACCGCCATATACTCAGGCAGATAGCGGCCGGCCTGACGCATAAGCCACACTGGAGTCCGGTCTACCGGTTTGCCCCAACAGGCATCAAGAAATCTCATATTCATTGCAGTTCTCCTCAATAACGCACAAAGGCGTGGAAATTGGTATAGATAAACGTGACATTTTAATTTTAAACATTATGATAAGTCAAATTATTTGAATCATTCCGATTCAACCAGGAATTTTCTCTTTCCGAACACGACCCGATCTCCAGGATACAGCTTGCGGCCACGGCGAAGCTCCACCTCGCCATTTACCAAAATATACCCCTCCGCAATCATCGCCTTTGCTTCGCCACCGGAGGATACGGCATTTTCCGCTTTAAGAAAACTGTCCAGCTTAATAAATGGTGTTGTTATCTGCATAATCGTTATTCCGCCTTTATCCCTGCATTGCCACCGGCATGGCACGTCCTTCAATGTATTCCATCCGCAATTCACAAAGCGGCGCATCCGCACCAAACTCGTCAGCGGCTTCGGCGAGGGTCACGAAACGGACGTTACGTTCGGCAAGTCGCGTGAGCAGCTCTACAAAGGTATCGCTCAGCGCATTCCCTTCAAGCTCGGCATGGATGGTGTGAACGTTGAGCCCCGGCTTCAGGAGTTGGAGATACTGATCGTTGATGGTTTCCGGCGTAATGCCGTTTTCACCAAGCAGTTCATCCATCGTGGGCCAGGTAGAGGGTATCTGCAGGGTCGTAAAGCGCCGTCCGTTCATCACCGGAAAGAATGGGGCGGTGCCTCTTGCGTCGCTGCAGTAGGCAAGTCCCATACTATCTTGTACCGCAAGAGAATCCGCGGAAACCGTCCAGCCTGGAGCGGCTGTGGTACCGGCACGGCTGCCGAATATTCCTTCAAAGACAGTATTCGCTTCACCAAGCTCTTTTTCTACGGCATGTTTCGGGTAACGAGACAGATAATCGTGCCATTTCACGTGGTCCCAACAGTGTATCCCCACTTCATGTCCGGCCTGTTTGACGCCAAGCAGCACGCCAGGCAACTGTTCGCCGATATTCGGCGCCGGGAGAAGCGTACCATACAGCATCGTCCGCACCCCGTACATCGAAGGGGCGCGAGTGCGCAGCATCTTGCTTAGGAATCCCTTATGAAATATCCGCCGGATCGCCTTCCCGGAATTGTCGGGACCAAGGGAGAAGTAAAAGGTCGCCCGTATGCCAAACCGTTCAAAGATACGGAGCAGGTTCGGAATACCGTCGCGAGTGCCGACAAAAGTATCCACATCTACTTTAAAGGCTATGGCAGGCAATGAATCTGACATGAATTATACTTCTAGAGCAGGTGCTCAATCTTTTGCCGGTCCTCGACCAGATAGAAATCCAGGGTTTTGCGCAGAGCATCGTCTATAGGTGTCTTCGGCTCCCAGGCGAGGCGATCCTTGGCGTTTTTCACCGATGGCACCCGGTTCAGCATATCCTGATACCCTTTTCCATAGTAGGTATCCGAAGTGACGTCCACAATCCGGCAGTTTTCAGCCTTTTCCCGATAGGCCGGGTACTCCTTGACCAGGGAAATCAGTTTTTCGGCCAGTTCCCTGACGGAAAGGTCGTTATTCGGGTTGCCGATATTGAATATGCCGCCGTCGGCGCAGCCGTTTTCGTTGGCAATAATCTTCATCAGGCAATCGATGCCGTCCTCGACAAAGGTAAATGAACGCCGTTGACTGCCGCCGTCAACCAATTGAATCGGCTCTCCGGCCAAAATATTATACAGAAACTGGGTCAGAACCCGTGAACTCCCCTCTTTGGCGGTGCTGATGCTGTCGAGCTTGGGGCCGATCCAGTTGAAGGGGCGGAACAGCGTGTAATGAAGCCCCTCGTGATTGCCATAGGCGTAGATGACCCGGTCGAGCATCTGCTTGGCGCATGAATAGATCCAGCGCTCTTTGCTGATCGGCCCGAGCATCAACGGCGAGGTTTCCTCGTCGAACTCCCGGTCCGGGCTCATGCCGTACACCTCAGAGGTAGACGGGAATATCACACGCTTTTTGTATTTCACGCAGAGACGGATGATCTTCAGGTTCTCCTCGAAATCAAGTTCGAATACCCGCAGCGGATCCTTGACATAAGTGACCGGAGTGGCGATTGCCACAAGCGGCAAGACCACGTCGCACTTTTTGATATTGTACTCGATCCATTCCTTGTTGATCGTGATATCACCTTCAAGAAAATGGAAGCGGGGATCACCCAGGGAGTGTTCCAGCTTGTCACAAGCCATATCAAGACCGTAGACTTCCCAGTCAGTGGTGGCAAGGACACGTTTGGTAAGGGCGTTACCGATAAAACCATTTACGCCGAGAATAAGTACTTTCACACAATCTCCTTTATTCCGTAAACTCCGAAACATTAACTATTTACAAATTGTACCGTTTCTGATTGATGCCGTAAAGCAAATGCGGCTGCCGTCTCTTCCTGGCACGCTTCACACTGAAGCGATCTGATCTCCAACAGACCGTCACCGGTGCCGACCAGCAGCGGATCGGTGGCCACAACTCTGCCCGGTTCACCTGTTCCCGCAACCGGCCACGCCTGCCAGATAATGACCTGTTTGCCCCCGAACCGGGTAAACGCACCGGGATAAGGGTGAGTGACACCACGAATCAGGTTATAGATCTGTATCGAGCTTTTAGTCCAATCAATCAGGCCGTCAGCCGGCTTGCGGCCGCCGAAGTAGCTCCCGAGGCTGAGGTCCATCGGAATGCGCGGCGCTGTTCCGGCAAGGAGCTGCGGCCAGGTTCTCTTGATGATCGTCACGGCCGCCCCGGTCAGTTTGTTGAAAACATCGAATGCGGTGTCGGTAAACGCAATCGGCACCTTTTCCTGATCGACTATATCGCCGGCATCAGGCTTGGCCTCCATGTAGTGCAGAGTGGCGCCGGTTTCGGACTCGCCGCTGATAACCGCCCAGTTGACCGGCACCCGCCCCCGGTACTTGGGCAGATAGGATCCATGCAGGTTCAGTGCCCCTTTTGCCGCCAAGGCAAGCACCTGCGAATCTATCATGTTCCTATAGTAGAACGAGAGGAGAAAATCAGGTGCAATTTCAGCGACTTTAGACCGGTTCTCCGGTTCATTGATGCTGCTGGTGATGTACGGAATTTTGTGGCGTTCAGCCAGCTCACGCACCGACGCGAACCATATTTCCTCGGCAGGCGAATCCTCATGGGTGAAGATCAAACGGATGTCGGCCCCTTGGCGCAACAGCTCTTTCAAACAGGAAAAACCCACATTATGGTAGGCACATACCACAACCCTATTATTCATTTCCAGCCCCATACACCCTGCGCACCACGTAGCGCGGCCGTTGCCGCACCTCTTGATAGATCCTCCCCACATACTCGCCGACAATGCCGATGCCGAAGATGGTGATGCCGATAAAGAAGAACAGTATGGCGAAAAGGGTAAACACCCCCTCCACCTCGGCGCCGACGATAAAACGTCGGACCAACAGGAATACGGCAAAGGCGACGGCAAAGAGGGAGGTGAATATCCCCATAAGTGCAAAGAGCTGCAGCGGCACCACCGAGAAACCGGTCATCAGGTCGAAGTTGAGGCGAATCAATTTGTAGAGCGAGTACTTGCTTTCACCTTCGACCCGTTCGGCATGGGCTACCGCAACCTCACCGGGATTGGTGGCAAAGGTCTGCGCCAGGGCCGGTATAAACGTAGAACTTTCACTACAGCGATTGATATTGTCCACCACATTCCGGCGATATGCACGGAGCATGCAGCCGTAGTCGCTCATCTGCATGCCGGTCATCTTGCGGGTAATAACGTTGACCATGAGTGAGGCTGTCTTACGGGAGAAAGAGTCCTGCCGCTGTTGGCGAACGCTTCCTACCACATCGTGTCCCTGTTCAACCGCGGCTATCAGTTTAGGAATCTCTTCCGGCGGGTTCTGCAGGTCCGCGTCCAGGGTTACGACGATTTCGCCGCGACTGATCTCGAAGGCGGCCATTATAGCCATATGCTGACCAAAATTGCCGTTAAACTCCACCACCCGCACCTCGGGATGGACATGAGCAAGATTCTTGAGAAGCTCCAGAGAACGATCCTTGCTGCCGTCATCGGTAAAGAGAATCTCGAACGGCTTACCAAGCCCCTGCATCACCGGGTAGAGTCGGCTAAAAAGATTATCCAGGTTCCCCTCTTCGTTGTAAACGGGGATGACTATTGAAATATACGGAATCATTTTCTGCTTCTCGCTATTACAGCTTTAACCGCATCGACAACATCGCGGGCATCGTCCAGTGTCATCTTCGGAAAGAGCGGCAGCGACAGTATCCGGTCAGAGGCATAATCGGCATTGGGGAGAGATCCTTCGGCCTGCGGAAGGTTTTCCCTGTACCAGGCATGGTGATGCACCGCTTTATAATGCAGTCCTGTGCCGATATTTTCCTGTTTGAGCTCTGCCATGAACTGGTCACGATCGATGGAGAGCATCTCGATCCTCACCAGCGGAGTGTAGAGATGCCAGGCGTGCCGCTGTGCGTATGGGGCATAGACCGGGATGGCAAGTTCTGCAAGACCGGCGAATTCCCGGTTATAAAACTCGGCGATCTCCTTCCGTTTATCGATAAATCCGTCCAGTTTCGGCAGTTGATGAATGCCGATGGCCGCCTGGATATCCATCATGTTGTACTTGAAACCGGGGAGAAGGATATCGTAATTGGGTGTCCCGGTGGCGGCAAAGCGCTTCCAGGCTTCACGGCTCATACCGTGAAACTTGAGCAGCGACACCTCTTCGGCCAGGGTCTCGTCCCTGGTGCAGACCATCCCCCCTTCGCCGGTGGTAATATTTTTGTTGGGGTGGAAGGAAAATATGGAAATACTGTCCAAAGAACCGATGCGCCGCCCCTTATACTCGGTGCCGGCGGCGTGGGCAGCGTCCTCGATCACCGTAAGGTTGAACTCTTTTGCCAGGGAAAAAATCGGATCCATATCACAGGACTGGCCGGCAAAATGAACCGGAATTATTGCCCTGGTTCTGGAGGTAATCTTCTCTCGTATCTTTGTTGCATCGATGTTCAGGGTGCCCGGCTCGATATCGACCAGCACCGGGCGGCCGCCACAGAGCACGATCATGCTGACGGTGGAGACAAAGGTCATCGGCGTGGTGATGATTTCATCCCCCTCCTCTATCTTCAGGGCCAGCAGGGTCAGATGCAGTCCGGCTGTAGCCGAACTAAGCGGCACGGCAAAGGGAGCCCCCACATACGCACCGAATGCTTCCTCGAAACGCTTGACCTTCGGTCCGGTAGTAATCCATCCGGAACGGAGGGAATCCACCACTTCATTGATCTCTGCGTCATCTATGGTCGGGGTTGAAAAGGGGAGAAACTTGTCGCGCACCGCATCCTCCAAAATCAGTTGATAATCGTCCTTTTATCGCACAATGGCGGAGCTACTGCAAACATTTTCAACCGTTTCAGCGATTTGACACAAGGAGTTTGCGCCGATCCTCTCCAAGGACTCTCACCGGCGTTTTTACAACAGATTTGAGCTGGCTCAGATCATTCGGCTTGATAAGCGCAACCACATGACGTCCGGAGTCCCAGAGTTCGGGAAGCCGGGCCTGTTCCATGAACCAGCCGGACTGGTCGCCGATCTTTGCGCCGAACTCCAGTTCACCCATATCACCGGCAATCACGACCCGTCTTTTTGCGTAGAAGGGCAGCCCCTGTTCGTACCCAACGCTCACCACTGCCGTATCAGGTCCGGCAAAATCCTTTACCATTAAGCAGAGTTCACGTGAACTCGCCATTTTTTGTGATATTGTCGGAAAGACCGCGTGCGGAGCCACCAGCGACAACAGGAGGCCACCGGCTGAAAAGGCGAGAAAGAACCGTTTAGCTTCACCTCGCCCGGCATACATATAGGCTATCGAACCTTCAAGTATAAAGACAGCGCCGAGAGCTAGTCCGCCAATCGGTGTTGCCAAAGGCTCCGTGCCTGTAAAGGGATAGGCTATCAGACCACACCCCAATATACAAAGGATCGATGCAGCAAGCATCCCTGTCCTTCTGGACATCGTTTCATCATCCATATCACGGCTGAAAAGAAGCCCCACCAAAAGGGCAAGAGGCGCAAATACCGGTAAAATATACGGAATCAGCTTTGAGTTTGACTTGGAGAAAAAAAGGAAAATAAAACCTGCCCAGACAAGGAGGAACAGAAGAACATCGCCGACATTCTCCTTTCTACCCCGCCAGGCCCTCATGCATGCCTGCGGAACAAAAAACGACCAGGGCAGCATCGTCAGCAGCAGTATCGGAATAAAGAACCATATCGGCTGGTAACGGCCATGAACCGTGGTCAGAAACCGCTGAAAGTGCTCGTGGATAAAAAAGAAGTGGGCAAACTCAGGATTGCGCAGCGAAACCAGAACAAACCAGGGGGCAGCAACGGCCAGAAAGAGCAGCATGCCGGTCGGGAGACGCATATCTTTCAGGAGCGACCAGCGGCGACAGAAAAGCATATACAGGAAAATCACCCCTCCTGGGAGAACCAGCCCTATAAGCCCTTTTGCAAGAACAGCCAGAGCCGCAAAGATATAGAACAGGTAATAGTGGAGACCCTTATTGCGTTCGTCAGGCCTTGATGCCAGGAGAAAACAGCCGATTGATGCGGACATGCAGAAGGTGAGGGTCATATCGGTCAGGTTCATTCGGCCTTGTATCAGAAATCCTGTCGAAGAGCCGAGAATGAGTGCGGCAATGAATCCTTCGCGGCGACCGAAAAGTTTCCACCCGACATAGTAGGTAAACAGAACCGTAAGCAGGCCGCAGAGCGCTCCAGGGAAGCGGCCGGCAAATTCAGTTTCACCAAAAAGGCTCATGGATAGTGCATTCAGCCAGTAGTGGAGCGGAGGCTTTTCAAAATATTTCACGTAATTGAGCGTAGGAGTAACAAAGTCACCCCGTTCAAGCATCTCCCTGGGGATCTCACTGTAGCGCCCTTCGTCCGGGTCCATTAGCGGGAGCTTTCCGATAAACTGAAAAAAAGCGGTCCCAAAGATCAAAGTCAGAACCAACAGGTCCTGACGGACCGAATTAATTCTGGCGGTAAGAAATGTTATTATACGCAGCATATCTTTCCTTATTCCGCTGTTTCTGCCTGTTACGCCAGTGTCTTACTGCCTTTTGCACTAAAAAAAGCGGTCAGCCCATTTGAGCTAACCGTTTGTAATTGTTTTATAGAAGAGGAAAGGGCTTGACTCACTAAATTCACGACACCCGGTTCCAGCAACCTCTTTACGGCCCATCTCGCGCCTGCTACCACCAGGCAATACATTTTCTGTTTAAAGATATACTAAAAAGAGTCCCAAATTACAACTTCTAAAAGGACGGAAACATTCAGAGTGCGCCATCCGGCACTGCCCACCGGAATGACATAATCCCTAATATATTGCGAACAAAAAGGGTATGGAGGTGCCACCCCCATACCCTGTATACTCATAAATCAGAATAAAACTTCTACGCTTTTATATTTGTGGCGATTTCCGATTTTGTCATAAGATCTTCAGTTTTGGCAACCATCTCGGTAGGAATCTGATAAATGACATTGTTGTTACTATCCATATATTTAATGCGCACTTTGCCTTGAGGATTATACGACTCAACAATATGGCTCATCGACCGAACACTTTTTTTATTACTTTCACTATTTGTAACCGGCGCATGTTTGACAACAGAAGAAACTTTGTTGTTTGAATTATTCTCTACAACGTTTGCTTGGACAGACTGGCTTGAAGAAGGGTCACTTACAGGAGGGGCTCCCTTAGCCGTTTGATTCTGAGATACGGCAGCAGTAAGAGTCGGCAACTTAAACGCAGCCACATCACCTGTAATAGAGTTCACTCCCATAATATTCACCCACTTCCAATTAATGATTTTGCAACGGCATTATTTAAATCAAACTTGCCATTTGCAACCTCAGAGGCCTATCCAGCCCCGTTTACACTTGTTACCTGGTATAAACACACAAACGCATCTAAAATTTATACTCGCCCTCTTTTCATCTTATCGGCACTTTTTAGAATAAATAAAGGATTTTTGTCTTGTTACAAAACATATATGGCTACATTACGGTTTTTTTTAAATCTCCCGGCTGAGTCTTCGAAAAAGCATTCTTTAATGCATACTACATCTCGTAATTTTAAGGCACTATAAATCAATTTAAAAATGAAGGCAACGTGTAATGTACACCTATAAACACAAAGAGGGGCCAGCCGTCTTAGCCATACCCCTCATTTTACAAATACCGCCATCCATCCGGTATTATTCTATTTCTTCCCTCTTAATTTCTCAGATGCTTTTGCTGCAGCATTTTCTTTTGCCTCCACAGCAGCGGCATCGCCATCACTAGCCAATTTCTGCACTGCCAGCTGAGAAATTGTAACCGTATCAGTTTTAATGGTTTTCACCGTTTTTTGGGCTTCCTGATTTACTTGAGGTATAGATGTTGCCTGCTCTGCTTTTACCTGAGGATTTACATTCGCAGGATTGGCATTTACACTGAGAGGAGAAAGCTGTGCGATTGACATTTGACCAACCTCCTGTCTTAATTTGTTACTGTACCTATATTATCGGGTTTATATGGGATTTCTTGATAATATTAAAATTATAACTCAACTTTCGCAGAGTGCAAAATAGTATAACTAATTGATATTATTAATATAAAAGCGA
>CAIYDX010000364.1 GCA_903925005.1 uncultured Geobacteraceae bacterium | reverse complement strand
TGACAAACTGACACCGGATGAGGCTTATTTCCAAGGACTTGAACAAATGAGACTGGTAGCCTGAAACCAGGAAACCTCAACAACCAAGGGTCATTGCTTATTTCACCCCTCAGGATGTCTCACTAAGCCCGGCCACCTTAATGATCACTATTCGGATATTGATCATTAACCTCTCGAAATGCAAAATATGCAGCAATATATGGTGATAACGTCCAGTCGAGAAGTGGGGTTGGAAAACCGTGATGTTGAAGTAAAGCGAAAAATGCACCATATTCTAGATTGTCATTACAATTAATAATTTCGTCTCTAATTGCGCTAATAAAATATTGTACTTCTGTGACAATATCATCAAGATATTGAACTAAAGTGATATTTTTCTCAGATGCTATTCTATGAAAAGAAGTTTGTAACCTCCAGTTTTCATTCGCATGACCCCGGCAAAAAAAACTATCATTGTTTTGGACTAACCCGCTAACCATGCGTTTATATTCTTCCCATGTAAATATATTATCGGCCATATTTAATCCGCCCCTCATTAATGCTGTCAATTTATGCAGTATTAACAAATATATTTTTCAAGTGTACTCTATCTTAATCGTTGCAACTCTTCAACCCTAGCCTTTTCTTTTTGTGTTTTCGGATAGTTTAGGTAACGTTGGTTTCTGAAGGGTGGAGCCGTTGATTATATGGTTGCAGATTGAGTCATTTCAAGTAAAAAAATGACAAAATGAAGTTCACCTGTGGTAAAAGTATGTAGTTTTGTAGGAACTATCTTATGGAGTAAAATTTGTCTGAAATCTCGATAATAATCCCCGCATATAACGAGGAAAGCCGCCTTCCAAAATATCTTGATAGTATCTTGGAGTACTTCGCCAATGAGGATGCTACCTATGAGATTCTTGTTGTTGATGATGGCAGTACTGATTCCACCAAATCCGTTGTAGTTAGTTATACCGAACAGAACCCCAATATTAAACTAATCGATTTACCGAAGAACTGCGGGAAAGGGTATGCGGTAAAGACGGGCATGTTAAAGGCTAATGGTAAGCTTCGATTATTCACAGATGCCGACGGTGCTACTCCGATCAAAGAGTTAGAGAAACTTAAAAGGCATATTGGTAATGGAGTGGCCGTGGTGATTGCCTCTCGTGCCTTGAAAGATAAATCATGTAACGTAATGGCACATTTTCACAGAAGGATTATTGGTGCAGTATTTAATTTCATAGTACAGATACTAACTGTAAGAGGAATTTATGATACACAATGTGGATTTAAGCTTTTTACAGAATCGGCTGCAAAGTCAGTATTCCCACTTCAGCAAATCAACGGTTTTGGGTTTGATGTAGAATTACTTTTTATCTGTCACACAAAAGGATACCAGATTAAAGAGGTGCCAGTTAACTGGACGGACATACCTAAAAGCAAGGTAAAGCTTTTTCGTGATTCGTGGCGAATGTTAAATGATGTGATCACAATACGATTTAATTATCTAAGAGGTACCTATGGTCGCACCTAGAAATTTATTTAAATCAAATATAGTATATTTACATTTATTAATAGTTATAACTGCTGTGTTTATTGTCGATGCTAATTGTTTGTCCAATGACTTTGTATATGACGACAAGATACAAGTCATCGAAAATAATTTTATTACTGATTTTAAATATATCCCTGACTTATTTAGTCATAATGTCGCTCTTTCAAACAAAGGAGAGTTAAACTATTATCGGCCTATAATGAATATTGTATATATGATTAATTACCATGTGTTTGGTGGGCTTAAAGCATGGGGGTTTCATTTTGTTAACGTTCTTTTTCATGTTGGAGTGACAATCCTTGTTTATTTGATTACTACTAATTTTTTGCGAGATGATAAATCGAAACCTTCAGGCTCCCTTATTTCGGTTCCTTTAGTTGCGTCACTTATATTTGCTGTTCACCCTATTAATTCAGAAGCTATTGCATGGATAGCATGTATTCCTGAACTAACTTTCACATTGTTCAGCCTACTTTCTCTTAACTTTCATATAAAGTCTTGCCAGAATTTTGATAAGAGTCACCTGTTTTCTGTGGCATTTTTTTTAATTGCTATCTTCTGTAAAGAAACGGCAGTTACATTGCTGCCTCTTCTTATTTTATACGACTATGTATTCAGGTCTGTTGAGCTAAACATTCGTCGCATTTTTTTGCGGTATTTACCATTTGCTGTAATTGTCGGGCTATATTTGATTCTTAGAATTAACGCACTCGGCGGGATGGCTCCAGTAAATAGGCATCCCGAACTAAATACTTTTGAAGTAATTATCAACATTATACCTCTTTTTTGCCAGTACCTTGAAAAGCTTCTATTACCAATTAACTTGAATGCCTACTATGTGTTACATCCCGTTCATTCCATTATTGAGTTTAGATTTTTATTTTCACTTACAATGATCGGCGTATTTATTGTTCTTGCTTATTTGCTATTTAAAAAGAATAAAACTGCTTTTCTAGGATTAATGATTATAACCATACCATTATTACCAGTACTTTATATACGGGGGCTTGGTGAAAATACTTTTGCTGATAGATACCTTTATTTACCATCAATAGGTTTTGGAATTATTTTTGGTCAATTATTCAGCATTGAAAGATTGAATAGAATAAATTTAAAACGACCTCTTACTATAATATTTGTATCTATTTTGACCGTTTATTCTATCGGAACAATAAGAAGAAATAAAGTTTGGCATGATGAATTGAGTCTCTGGGGTGACACAAAGCAAAAATCACCTGATGGTTCTACGGCACTAGATAATTATGGAGTTGCACTGACTGAAAAGGGTGATTTAGATGCAGCAATCCAAACACTCAAAGAAGCGATACGACTAGCCCCTAATTCCTCAAGCCCTCATGATAATCTGGGCATTGCTCTTGGGGAAAAGGGAGATTTGGAAGCAGCCATTAGTGAGCATAGCGTTGCAATACATCTTTCTTCCAAAAGAGAATTAAGGCCGCATATGAATCTTGCATCTGCTCTTGCCAAGAAGAGGGATTTTGATGGAGCTATTAGGGAATACTTGGCTGCACTTCAGATAAGTCCTAATGACAATATATCTCATTATAATCTTGGGCGTGCTTATGTCAATAAAGGGGATTTGGATGCAGCGATTCAGGAGTTTCAGATTGCACTTCGGATAAAACCCATTGACATTCAAGTACACAATAACTTAGGGCTTGTTCATGCAGAAAAAGGGAATCTAGCTGCAGCGATCCAGGAATATGAGGTGGCACTTCGTATCAGCCCCAATGACGCAATGACGCACAACAATCTAGGGGTTGCTCTAATTCGTAAAGGGGACTTGAATACAGCAATTACGGAATTTCAGAATGTAATTCGGGTAAAACCCAATGATATTAATGCACATTGTAACTTAGGAGTTGTTCATGCAAAAAAAGGAGATTTTGACGCAGCCATACGTGAATTCCAGAATGCACTTCGGATTAATCCTAATGACACCTTTGCAAATAATAATCTAAACCTCTCTCTATCCCAAAAACAACGATGAGAAGGGTTTATAGGGGAATTACTTTGGGTCTAGCGGGTTAATCCCACTAAGAGTGTCGAAGTAAATCAACTCCATGCGGCAAATATGCGGCAGAGATGATGAACAAGGTGGGTATTTCAGTAAACAAGCATGAACAATAATACTTTGGTAGTGCTTAAATTTCAACAGTTTATTTGTTCACTAGTGTTTACTGAAGTTCATTTTGCGGGGGGGGGGGGTAAGGTCTTCACACGGCAGGGGTCACTGGTTCAATCCCAGTAACGCCCACCATTAATATCAAGGGGTTAGCAGAAAATGCTAGCCCCTTTTGTGATTATATTGTGATATGCGGCAAATTTGTGGCGGTTGTTGGTAATCATCGGGGAATTTTCCCGTACAGCTGCGGAAGTCGAGTTATTTCTATGTTAGAAATAATTATATTTAACAAATTATTAAATTCCGGTAAAATAATAATAGGTAAAATTTATGTCTGGAGGTGATAACAATGTCGTCATCAATAGCCATTTCTCCTAACAGCGTAACTGTAAACCCTGCACTTCTTAATCCTAAGGTAAAGAGTGATCAGGCTACTTCTGTTCCTCAGGTCGGCCAAGATGCTAAAAAAGCTGTTCAGTCAGCTCAGACCGATACGGTAACTATTTCATCACAAGCTCTGAACAGATCACCAAACAGTGGTGGAAGCAGTGCCGCTCAGAATGCCAATGGGAATGGTGATGCAAACGCTACCACATTTAGCGTGTTCGGTTAGCATAGTATGGCTTGTACCGACCAATATGGAGTAGCAGGGAGGTAACTATGGGAACTAATCCAATAGCAAATAGTGGTGCGGCTGTGATAAGTCCGGCGTCTTTTAATACACATGCTTCTATAAAACAGCAAGCTAAAGATGCTTCTGCGGCAAACAATCAGTCCACTATTCAAGCGGCTCAATCAAAAGTTGCCAGTTCAGATGTTAGCAATAATGTTACCACCGCGAATAAGACCGCGCCGGTTTTTGATAACGTTAACAGTAAGAAATCTCCCCGAACCATGAGTCATATTGTTGAATCATATAATGCCCAAGGTAAGGTACGAATCAAATATATGGATAGCAACAACAATGTCATATACCAAATTCCTCCTGAGATGGTGGCGAAAACGCAGGATTTAATGACAAGTACGCAGACCGCTACTAATGTTAAAGGGTAATATCGGTCGTAAATAGCAATTGTATTTTTGTAAATGCACAACAACAGGGGATGGGGGCTGACGGCTTTCATTCCCTGTTGCTTTTGTTATGTTTTTTAATGTTGAAAGAGTTGCACTCTCAAAACAACTCTTACCTGGCTCCTGGTTGTGGTTCCGGCGGAGTTGGCACTACTTTCATCCACCCTTGCTGACACTGTTTCACATACGGATAATAGCCTTGCGGATCCGGGCAATAATACCAATAGGCCGGTTCCGGGGAGGGCGCCGGTGCGAACTGCGGAGCCGATTGGATATACACGTCCGGAGATTGTTGTTGAATGACAACAGGTGGTGGATAGTAATACCCGGAGTAATAGGGGTGCGACAACTCCCATAATCCCAAACCGAGCCCCAGGCCCAATACAGGCCCCCAGCCCGGCCCCCAACCGTGTCCATGACGTTCGGCCTGGCCGGATACTGCGGTCATCAACAGAATCAATATTAACAAAGACATATAAATCAGCTTTTTCATACCGACCCCCTTCAAAACAGGATTGCCTGTCTGCGCGCACGTTGTCTAAAGAATTCTAAAAGTGTCCCATTTATTGTATTTCACTGTGATTATTATATCATAATCGATGGTAGATAACATTTTTCATAGTCTCCCCAAAATTCATGGTTCGAATCTCGTAAATATTTGACGCAGGTTCTTTAACGATGCTATTGTCTACGTCAAATACAGATTTTAACGTTGCAATGCATTAATAGTTACGGATAAGTTTTAAATTACAAGGAGAATAAAATGAGTTTTTCTCTTGATCTCCGCTACGATATTTGCTTGCAGCCCATCGAGTTGCCTGTTTTTAATTCCGTTGCTATAGAGCTGCTTCAGTTGCTGGCCGATCATGATACTGAAATCAAGGATGTCATAGAAACAATCAACAAAGACCAGGCCTTGTCGATACAGATCCTCAGGATGGCCAATTCATCGGCTTATGCGGGGCGCTACAAGTCGGAGACCATCAAGGATTCTGTAAGCCGCCTGGGAGTCAAACAGATAACCAATCTTGCCATGGCCGCATCTCAGGCGGCACTCCACGCTTCCAGCATCCCTGTGGTGAATGAAATAATGCAGGAACTCTGGCTCCATTCCCATGCCTGCGCTTTAGGTTGCCAATCACTGGCAATCGGTACCGGCCACAGGGGACTGGCTGACCAGGCATATCTGGCCGGCCTTTTACACGACATCGGAAAACTCTATCTTCTCAAGGCCATGGAGCAGATCTGCCTGAACAGTGTAACCGGGTTCGAGCTTGACCGTGAAACACTTCTGGCGGTTTTCTCCGACATGCATGTCGATCAGGGGGTTCGCATCATGAACCACTGGGACATTCCCCACATATACGGTAAAATCGTGGCAAATCATCATGCGTATCATTTTGATCCCCATGACACCCTGCTGGTCATTGTTCGTTTGGTTAATTACATTAGCAAGCAATATGAACTGAATTCTTTTCCACGCTATGTCCAGCCTCTAAATGCTGCTCCTGAAATCGATTCGCTTCACGTGAATGAAACGGTTCTGGCACAACTTGAAATGGATATGAAAGGCTGCTGTGCCCACGATGAATAATAGACACTGTATTGCCACTAACCGACAGCTGCGACCAACAGAGGTATTATGAATATTACGGACCTGTACAGCACCCGTATTCAAAAAACTTTTGACGAGGATAATGAGGAAATTGTCTCGATACTGAATACGAATCTCAACAAGACGCTCAAGCTAATTAACTATTACGAAGGGCTGCCGCTCTCCTATCCGGCGACTGTAACCGCCATCGAAAGAGGCATAGTTGACATGGATGTGAAGGCGGAACAGGCCGTAAGTATTGAACAGAGCCGTTCAGCCTTTATCCGGTCTCCTCTCTTTAAGCATGATGTGTTTGCCCAGGCCCAGTATGTAAATATTAAGAAGCATGCGGTATCTTTCGCAAAATTTTCTTATGTGGAAATTATGGCCGAGCGAAGGAATTTTCTTAGAATTGCCTTGGTACCAAAACCGAAAACGGTAATCGAATCACCGCTTGGAATTATTGAGGGGGAGCTGTACGATATCTCGCTTTCCGGGGTGAGTGTCCTGATCGATCACTATTGTCCGCTAACGGTAGGAACAGAATCGACAATCCGGTTTGTGCTCAGGAGCGTTGAGCAGGATACCTATATCAAGGTTAATGTTCCGGCCACGCTGATTAATTATAAAGATGATGCGCTACCTTATAAATTTATATTCAGCATCTGTCCTGATAAATTGCTGGAACGCCAATTGTCACAATATATTTTTCAGAGACAGATTGAGATTATTAAGGAGATCAAGGAGGCCGTCTGAGGCCGGCAGTTCTGGACGGAGCTGTCTGGATTCGAAGGGGGGCATTGATTCCAGTTCAGATGTTTAGGGGCGGGACTTGAGCGGTCTGTTGCGCGCTTTTGTGAATCTTCTTTTCGGCATACATTCTTTCATCCGCCAGCTTAAGCGCTTTCGGAATTTCACTTCCCTTGAACGCGGTGGCCGAACCGATGGAAAAAGTTGCCTGGAAATTCGGTGTTGCCGCATTGTAGCTGGCTTGGCATTTGCGCAGCCGTTCGATAACGGCATCAACTATCTCCAATCCTGTTTCCGGCAATAGAATGGAAAATTCGTCACCGCCGACCCTTGCCACAATGTCATCCCCCCTGAAAGTCTCCTTGAGGATGGTGGCGACGCGTATGATCAGGCGGTCCCCCGCCTCATGCCCTTTTGTGTCATTCAGCTGCTTGAGTCCGTCAACATCGACCACGATAATGCTGACCGGAAGTCGCATGCTGTGTTGAAGCCTGTTAAATTCCCTGTCAAAGTGGGCCCGGTTGTATAGTCCGGTCATGGCGTCGTTGTTGCTCGCCTGTTCAAGTTGCATATCAACCGATCTGCGTGCCGATATATCCTCCAGCATATGAATCAGATTAACTGTTACGGATTCATCCCATACCGCGAAGACCGTTTCCAAACACCAGAAAAGCATGCCGTCGTTACGCGTATATCTCTTTTCAATTTGGTAATAGTTTCGTTTCCCCTCAATGACGTCCTGCTGCAGTTCCGCATCAATCAGATAATCTTCAGGCAGCGTGAAATCGGAAAGGCTCATATCTTTCAATTCGTCAACCTGGCATCCGAGCATATACTCCAAGGACTGATTGGCATCGATGATCCTGTTGTCACGGGATACGATCATGATCCCCACCACGGCATGTGCGAAAACCGACCGGTAGAGATGCTCCTGCTTTGATATCTGCTTACAGCTACTCTTCAAGGTTGACGATTCGGCTTGCAGCTGCGAGATCTCATCGGACAAGGATTTAATCTTGTTCATGAACTCCAGAAGTTCCTGACGGCATACCATATCACGCGGCAGTTCATCAGGGAGATTGCCCGCTGAAATATCCGACAGATAACGACTCAAATCATGCTGAAACGCCTTCATGCAATTCCTCCGTCTCTGATGTTTACCGTTCAGTTGTCTGCAGGAGAGAGATAATGCGTATTAGGAACATTCTACAGTCAATCTGTCAATCGAAAACAGAACGGCCTCCGGAAATATTACATGTCCGGAGGCCGTTGATTGGTAACCTGTCAGTTAAAATTGCTACTGGGCGGCCTTGACCATCAGATCGCTTACCAGCTTCGTGAAACGTAGCGGGTCTTTGATGGTGGAGCCTTCGGTCAAAAGTGCCTGGTCGTAGAGCAGGTCGGCATAATCGGCCAGCGCTGCTGCCGAGGCATCTTTTTGGTGGATCGAAGCCATCGCTTTCAGGATGGCGTGATTGGGGTTCAGTTCCAGGATACGCTTTGATTCCGGAACCGCCTGGTTCATCGCCTTCATGATCCGCTCCATGTTTGCGTTCATGCCGAATTCATCGGCCACCAGACAGCAGGCGCTGTCGGTAAGGCGGTTCGAGAAACGAACCTCCTTGACCTTGTCTTTCAGGCGGTCGCTCATCATGGAAATAAGATCGCTGAACTCTTTCTGTGCCTCTTCGCGTTTCTTTTCCTTTTCCTTTTTCTCTTCTTCGCTGTCCAGGCTGATATCGCCGCGATCAACCGCTTTGAGCGCTTTTTCATTGTATTCGGTCAGCGACTGGACAACCCACTCATCGACAGGATCGGTAAGGAAAAGGACTTCGTACCCCTTGGCGCGGAACGCTTCAAGGTGAGGGGACTGCTCCAGAGTTTCGCGGCTGGCGCCGGTTATGTAATAGATATCTTTCTGACCTTCAGGCATTCGGGCGGCATAATCCTTCAGCGAAACAAAAGAGCCTGTTTCGGTGGCGGTGCTTTCAAACAGGATCAGCTCCTGCAGCTTTTCCTTGTTGGCATAGTCAAAGTGCATCCCCTCTTTGATGACCTGCCCGAACTCCTTCCAGAACGTAACGTATTCATCGAAGTTCTGCTCTTTAACTTCTGAAAGTGTCGAAAGAATTTTACCGACAAGACTCTTTTGAATCCGCTTGATCTGGACATCTTCCTGAAGGATTTCACGAGAAACATTCAATGGCAGATCGGAAGAATCGACAACCCCTTTAACAAAACGGAGGTAGTCCGGAATCAGCTCTTCGCATTTGTCGCTGATGAAAACGCGGCGGACATAGAGCTGAAGCCCCTTTTTGCGATCATTCATAAACATGTCGAACGGTTTCTTGGCCGGCAGATAGAGCAGCGCCTTGAATTCGCTGACCCCTTCGGCCGAGAAATGAATGGTTTTAAACGGTGCGTCGTAATCGTGGGAAACATGCTTGTAGAACTCGGTGTATTCCTCTTCGGTGACATCGCTCTTGGCGCGGGTCCAGATCGCTTTCATCGAGTTAAGGGTCTGCTCTTCGGTCTTTTCAATAGTGCCGGCGCCTTCGATCTCTTCGCCATCGACACCCTTGGGGGTTTCTGTCCGGGTGACATCCATAACGACCGGATACTGGATGTAGTCGGAGTATTTTTTGACGATCGAGCGGATTTTCCATTCGTCCAGGTACTGTTTGAACTCTTCCTTGAGATGCAGAGTAATTTCGGTGCCGCGCAGTTCGCGGCTGCACTCTTCGACCGTATAACTGCCGTCGCCGGAAGATTCCCAGCGGCAGCCGTCCGCCGCTGCTCCCCCTTTACGCGTTTCGAGTACTACACGATCCGCAACCATGAACGAGGCATAGAAGCCGACGCCGAACTGACCGATCAGCTCGGGATTATTACTGTCGGCCTTTTCCTTCAGCGACTGCATGAACGCCTTGGTGCCGGAACGGGCGATGGTGCCGATGTTCTCTTCAACTTCGGCCATGTTCATGCCGATACCGTTGTCGCGGATTACCAGCGTGCCGGCTTCCTTGTTCGGGATCAGCTTGATTTTCCAGTCGCTGTTTCCCTCCAGAAGCGATTCGTTTGAATGTGATTCAAAGCGTACTTTGTCGATAGCGTCGGAAGCGTTGGAAATCAGTTCGCGCAGGAATATATCTTTGTTGGAATAGAGGGAGTGGATCACCAGATCCAGCAATTGCTGAACTTCGGTCTGGAACTGCTTGGTGGTTTTGGACATAACTGTTGCGTCTCCTTAGGTCATGATGGAATGTTGATAGCGGAAACATAATCATACTGCGTCAGGTTTTCAAGGGGGGAGTTAGTAAAAAACAGATTCTGGAAAAACCGGGAGTAATTTATACGTAATTGATTATCAAGCCAGTTGTGATATAGTCACGACCGGACAGGCTGAAATCAGAAAAAGCTGAATGCAATAGAACGCGGATCAAATCTGATGAGACAACTAAATGACTGTAAGCTGCAAGATGCGCAGCAACAGTCACTAATGATTTAAGCGGATTTACACGGATATATAAATACATATTTAATCCAGAGGAGCGATAACCAGATGAAAAGCAAGCATGATATTGATGATGACGAAATAGTTGGGGAAACTGAAGAGACCGAAGATGAAAGTTTTGTCGCGCTGTTTGAGGAGAGCTCCAAACAGAGTAAACGCTGGCTGGAACCAGGGCAGAAGCTGACCGGGAAAGTGCTGAAGATTGGTAACGAATGGATTTTCATGGATACCGGTCAAAAAGGGGAGGGGGTCATTGAACGGAAGGAGTTCCTGCATATTGACGGCAACCTCACCGTCGCGGAAGGTGACTCAATCTCCGCATATTTCCTCTCTTCCAGCCATGGTGAGATGCGCTTCACGACCAGAATCGGCGGTACGGTTTCCGGTGGGGGGAGTGCTCAGCTTGAGCAGGCCTGGCAGGCAAGGGTGCCGGTGGAAGGGGTGGTAGAGAAAGAGATCAAGGGGGGGTATGAAATCAAATTTGGCGGGACGGCCCGCGCTTTCTGCCCGTATTCCCAGATTGCGCTCCGGCGGGTTGACAACCCAGAGGCATTGATCGGCACACGCCTGACGTTTCAGATCAGCGAATACGCTGAAAACGGCCGCAACATCATCGTATCCCGCCGTGCCCTGCTGGAGGAGGAACAACAACGGCTGAAAGAGGAAGCGCATGCCGGCATAGCAGAAGGGATGACGGTTACCGGTACCGTTACTTCGCTCCAGGATTATGGCGCCTTTGTCGATATAGGGGGGCTGGAAGGGCTGCTTCCGGTCTCCGAGATCGGCTGGAGCCGGGTAAAAGATGTTCGCGAGGTTCTGAGCGTCGGTCAACAGCTGAAAGTTGCGATCAAATCGATAGATAAGGAAAAGGAACGAATTTCGCTCAGCATCAAGGATACCCTGGCCGATCCGTGGGAGCAGGTGCCGGACAAGTTTCCGGAAGGTTCGTTCCATACCGGAACGGTTGCCCGTCTGGATACATTCGGTGCGTTTGTCACCTTAGGCGACGGAGTTGACGGATTGCTGCACATTTCTAAACTTGGTTCCGGCAAGCGGATCAACCACCCCCGTGAAGTGGTCAAAGAGGGGGAACAGATCGAAATTAAGATCGACAGCATCGACCGCGCCAATCGCCGCATCTCTCTGGCTCTAGCCGGTCCGGCTCGCGCCGCCGCGGAGGAAGAGGCCACGCTTACCGAATTTCGACGTCAGTCGGACGATGGGCCGAAAGGGATGGGAACTCTTGGTGACATGGTGCGAAGGACGCAGAGGAATAAAAAATAACGATGCCCGATTATCCTTCCGAAGATCTTGACTGGGACAGCCGCTGTCTGCAGTGTGGGCGCTGCTGCTTTGAAAAAATCGAAGACGAACGGGGCAACATCTTCTACACCCAGACCGCCTGCCGCTTTCTTGATGTTGTCAGCCGTCAGTGCAAGATTTTCGAGCGCCGTTTCGAAATTAACCCAAGCTGCATAAAATTGACTCAGAAATTGGTACAGACCCTCCGCTGGCTCCCCCGCAGCTGCGGATATCGGCGTACGTCTGCTGATAAGGCCGCGCCGGCCAAGGCTTCGGGTAAAAGCAAAAAGAGACAGGATTAGCACCAATCACCCGCTAAGGGATCTGGTAATTGTAAATATACCGTTTATTCATGTAGGGGCGAAGCAAGAGTTTAACCTGTTTCGCCCTTAGCCACGGAGATCAAAGGCGGGCGAAGCAGGTAAACCTTGCTTCGCCCCTGCTCAGTTAAAAAAATAACATCATCAAGTTGACCAAACCATTTTTTGTATTAAACTGCTTTTAAGCATTCCGCTAATCTGGGAAATTTCCTTTAATTAGTTGAAACTTGAAAGTACGTGCCAAATGACCCTTGCCAGTGAATCATATCTTTGCGCGCATCCGTTCGAGCGACTGCTGAGAATTAACCAGGCCAACAATCAAGCCCTCTTTTTAGGTGGTTTCTGCCACTCCTTTAAAAATCCCATCAATTCAATTCATATGGCGAGCAGACTCCTCTGCGGATATGTTCAGGATATCAACAACCGCTTTGACGATTCAACTGTCGACCAAGAATGGCTCCAACCCGGATCCCGGCTGGAGTTGTTCGATACACTGGATGCCATTCCACAGGTCGTTCAGGGCATCAGTGATTCGGCGCTCAAGCTCAATCGATTGGTCTCCTCATTATCCGAATTGTCCGGGAGCGGAGCTGTCGGAGGAGATAGCGACGTTGATATAAACTGGTTGATTCCGCACTGCATCGCGATGGTTAAGCATGAGATTACCAGATATACAAATTCTTTCCGATTGACTCTTGAAAACGACCTTCCCCCGGTTCCGGGCAACGCCCTGCAGATCTCGCAAGTCATACTCAATCTGACAATCAATGCATTCCTCTCGCTTCCGGAAAGATCCCGCGGGGTTGTAATTTCCGCCTCAAGCAACCATGACGACGGCTGCGTCCGAATCTGCGTACGGGACGAAGGGGTCGGCATAGCCCCGAAAATATTCACTCGAATGTACGAACCGTTTTTCACTGCCTGGCCCGAGCATGGCTGTATCGGGCTCGGCCTGACCGTTGCCGACCGGATTGTCATCAATCACCGGGGAACATTGTCAGTCGAATCCGAGCCTGGCAAAGGAACGGCCGTATTTGTCTCTCTGCCAGTTAAATGAAGCGCATGAGATTGTTATCGGAGTGTGAAATCAATGCTTGATTCTTCGACATCACATCTTCCTGTTCTCCTTGTCGACGACGATGAAACCTGTTGCCGCATGATGGCGCTCACGCTGCGGGAAGCAGGCGTAACAAACGTGCAGTGTATTTCGGACAGCCGCCTGGTACTACCGTTTCTGAAGGAGCATGGCGCGGCACTGCTGCTGCTGGATCTGCTTATGCCGCATCTGTCCGGTCATGATCTGCTAAAAGTTGTTCGGAGCGATTACCCTGGTATTCAGACGGTGGTCATATCCGGCGCCAATGGATTGGACGGGGCCGTGGAGTGCATGAAACTCGGCGCGCTCGATTATCTGAACAAACCGGTCGAGCCGAACAGGCTCATCGCCTGTGTCAACAATGTCCTCAGAATCAATGCCATGCAGGGGGAGCTGTTCTCGCTCAAACGGCGAATGCTTGAGGATTCGCTTGACCATCCGGCAGCCTTCGAAGCGATCAAAACCCGCAGCAGCAAGATGCGGGCGCTGTTCCAGTACACCGAGGTAATTGCCTGCTCGGCGCTGCCGATTCTGATAACCGGCGAAACCGGGGTGGGAAAAGAGCTTATGGCCCTGGCGGTACATCGTTTGAGCGGGGTAGGTGGCGAATTCGTCACCGTAAATGTCGCCGGACTGGATGACGCAACCTTCTCGGATACCCTTTTCGGTCACAAAAAAGGAGCCTTCACCGGCGCGGACCAGGCCCGTGACGGGCTAATTGCCCGTGCTGCCGGCGGCACTCTCTTTCTGGACGAAATCGGCGATCTGGAGGAACGCTCACAGATCAAGCTGCTCAGGCTGTTACAGGAGGGTGAATATTATCCGGTCGGCTCCGATACCCTCAAAAAAACCACGGCACGCATCGTAGCGGTAACCAATCAGAACCTGCCCGAACGTGTAGCTGAAAAACTGTTCCGCCGTGATCTTTACTATCGGCTCTGCACTCACGAGATCCATATCCCTTCGCTTCGAGACCGCTGTGAGGATATCCCACTGCTGCTTGCCCATTTTATCCCCGAGGCGGCGTTAGCCTATCACAAGGATTCTCCTTCCGTAGCGACGAGCGCCGTTTCACATCTGCTCGGATGGCGATTTCCGGGGAATGTTCGCGAACTGAAAGCGATGGTATACGATGCCGTGGCCCGCCATAAGGGGGGAGAGCTGAGCGCTCTCTCTTTCGGAGGCTACAAAGGTGAGAGCGCAGTAGTACCTGACTCGGCGTCATCCGTCGATTTGTCGGGGCACTCCATCGATTCACTGTTCGGGCATTTTCCGACCTTTGATGAGGTTGAGGAATATCTTATTGAAGAAGCGCTGCGCCGTTCGGCAGGCGCCTTCAACGTGGCTTCGGCCATGCTCGGCATATCGCGGCAGACCTTATCCAACCGTAAGAAATCGGTTGGAACATCCACAAAAAGCAGGAAATCAGATGCGCCGACAAATGGACATCTTTTTGAGATGTAACGGTTAGCGATGATGAATGACACGCAAGGACAACTTCGGAGCAGAGGATGCCGTGCTGAGGACGGACAACATGTCAAGAAGGGGCAAGGTCATGAAGGGTGAATCAGGCAAGAGGCTCCGGCAGCGAGCCAAAACGATAATCGGGGCGTATAACGCTACGACATCTAAAGAGTTGTCGCTTATGGCTATGAATCGCCTCCATCACGAATTGCAAATGCATCAGATAGAGCTGGAGCAGCAAAACGACGAATTACTTCGGACCCATGATGAACTTGATGAGTCACACAGGCGCTACTTCGAATTATTTGATATGGCGCCGGTCGGTTATCTGACACTTAATAAACTGGGAAATGTCCTGGAAGCCAATCTCACGATTGCCACGCTGCTTGGAGTGGCACGGCCTGCCCTTATAAATAAACCATTCACAAAGTACGTCTTGCCCGAAGAACTGGATATCTATTACCTTGAGCGCAGTAAAATATCCGGGTCATTATTGTCTTGGCAGTGGGAGATGCGGCTGGCGCGACAAGACGGCTCCTTTTTCTGGGCGGAACTGAAGATGACCCAGATGCGGAGCGATGAACGTTGGGTTGTGGTGACGGATATAAGTCAACGCAGGCAGATCGAAATGTTACTTCATCAGCAATCCCAAAAAGATATTAATAAATATGCCGAACAGTATCAGGCCGTGCTTGCAACTGGTCTGTTTGGTTTCTGGTTGCTGGATATGACGGGAAAAATGATGGATGTAAACGACACCTATTGTCGGATGTCCGGATACAGCAGAGAAGAATTGCTGCAGCTTTATATAACGGACCTCGATGCAGCCGAGTCAACGGAAGAAACTGCCCGACATCTGGAAGAACTTATTGCAGATGGCGTGGCCAGTTTTGAGAGTGAGCACAAGACCAAAGAGGGCTGGGTTTATAGCGTTGAAATAAGTACAGTCTTTTTGCGATCGCAAAATCATATTGTTACACTCATTCGTGACATCTCCGACCGGAAAATTGCGGAAGCGGAGCTGCAGTTGAGCGAGTCGCGTTATCAGGCAATAGTCGAAGACCAGACCGATCTGATTTGCCGCTATCGACCTGACGGCAGACTAACCTTTGTTAATGAAGCCTACCTTCGCTGCTTCAAAAAGAAACGCAACCAGCTTATTAACCATAACTATATTCCACACATCCCGGAACCTGACCTCACCATTGTTTTAGAACAGCTCAAGGAGATTACTTCCGACAGGCCTATAGTGAATGTCGAACATCAGGTAATCATGTCTGACGGGACGCTCCGCTGGCAGCACTGGATTCACCGAGGTGTCTATTCTTCCGAGGCATCTGTCATTGAATACCAGGCCGTGGGGAGGGATATCACCGACCGTAAAACTGCGGAAAGTGCATTGAAGGAGAGTAGAGGCAGATTGAAAGCCTATATGGATAACTCGATCGATGTCATTTTTACACTTAACACTGAAGGGGAATTCCAGTTTGTGTCTCGTGCATGGGAGCGGCATTTTGGCTACTCTCTAAAAAAAGTACTTGGGAGAAATTTTTCTCTTTTCGTACATCCGGACGATATATCGCCTTGTGCTGAATATCTCATGCAAATTATGAATGGCTGTCAGAATATTACAAGCCCACCTTATCGAGTTAAACGTTTCGATGGATCATGGTGCTATTTTGTTGCCAATGGCTCTAGGTATTTAGATGCAAATAACGAGTGGCAGTTTATTGGGGTTGCTCATGATATTTCCGGTCAGATGGAAACCGAGGAACAGTTGCGTAAAGCCAAAGCCGCTGCTGACGCTGCCAGCAATGCCAAGACCGCCTTTCTGGCCACCATGAGCCACGAGATCCGTACCCCTTTGAGCGCCTTGCTGGGGAGCATCGAACTGCTTTCGGAGTCAGAGCTTGTACCTCAGCAGCAGGTATATTTGAAAAACTGTCACTCCGCCGCTCAAATGCTGCTTCAGGTCATTAACGATGTGCTGGATTTCTCCAAGATCGAGGCGGGCAAGCTTGAGTTGAACAAAGAATCATTTTCCGTGATCTCGATGGTCCGGGGAATTGTGAAGATTTTTGCCGGCAGTGCCGTAGATAAAGGGGTGGCACTCACGCTTAAATCGGCCGGAGACCTCCCCGCCCATATCTCCAGCGACCAGCATCGGCTGAGCCAGATCATAACCAACCTGCTCTCCAACGCTATAAAATTCACCGACCACGGTACGATCTCCCTCGAAATAACTTGGGAACAGCCGCCATTCGATACGCATAAGGATAGTGTTGTTTTAGTGATAGCGGTTCGCGATACCGGCATAGGGATCCCTCCTGAAAAACAGGAAACTATCTTCGACAGCTTTACCCAACTGGAAAACTTCAGCGATCGCCGCCATGCCGGTACCGGCCTGGGACTGGCAATCTGCCGCAGGCTGGCGTTGATGATGGGTGGGACTATCACTCTGTCGAGCATGCCGGGTCAAGGTTCCGTCTTCACCCTGTCGCTTCCGGTTGCCGTCAGCCGGCCGATTCGGCAGGCAACTGCCTGGTGTGCAGAGACAATTCCCGCTGTACCCAGGAAAATACTGCTTGCGGACGACGATGAACTTGGAAGAAGCGTCACCGCTGCAATGCTGCAGCGCAGAGGGCACAGTGTAACGGCTGTCGAGAATGGCACTTCACTGCTTGAAGCGCTACAGTGGCAGCAGTTCGATATCATCCTCTCCGATATATCCATGCCGGACATGGACGGCATCGAAGTGCTGCGGATCATCCGTTCCGGCGATCAGACCGGAATCGATGCGGCGGTGCCGATTATCGCGATGACGGCGCATGCCTTCAGTGAGGATCGGATACGTTTCCTGTCCTGCGGCTTTAACGGTTATGCGGCAAAACCGCTCGATTTTGAAGAGCTGCTGCAACAGATTGACCAGCTGTGCGTATAACTTACACTGACGGATAAACAGCGAGACTATTAGAAACTGGAGAGATTATGACAGCAATAGACAGGATGCACATTTGCGGACAACTCGACCGTGTCAGCGCGGCATGTCAGGAAATCAAGAAAGTCCTCATTGAGCAACTTGAGAAGACCGGCAGTGTCCAATATAAGGCGGATATTGAAAAGGATATGGTAACTCTTGAAAACCTGAATCTTATTATTCTCGCGGTTAAAGAGGATATTGAAAAAAATAAATCCGGGGCTTGTACGGAGTTGCTTCTACGGATTGCCGCCAATGATTTTAAAAACAAAGTGGCTCTGATTCCGGAGAAAAAAGCACTGCGCAACGAGATCATCAAATCTCTCAAGGAAATACATAGTTATGTTCTAAGTCGGACAATTCGGAACAATCTGAGTTAAGACCGGGATAAACGAATTTTACGGAGTCTGAATTATGCAGGGTTTCGCATGGTGGGGTAGAGATGAAGAAAACCGCTACTTATCTGGCTTGCTTCATTATTATCGGAACCGTGATTCTTGCTCCTTGTCCGGCAATATCTGAATTTGTATGTTCACCTGGTACCGGACAGCTGCAGGACACAACCGGTATCTGTGCCGATCCGGAAAACGCCGTTACTCAGGCTGTTCCCGAAAGTTCGCTGCTGTTGCTGATTTCGCTGCAGACTAATTTTGTCGCAGGAAGAGATGCCTCGCCGGCAACAGGCGAATATACCGGTCGGTCAAAAATAACGGATACCAAAATTATCATATATTTTTTTCGTGGAGATGGCTGCCCGCATTGTGAAGAGGAGAAAATATTTCTTGATGACTTGAAGCGCAAAAACACCTTTCTGCAGATAAAGAATTACGAGGTTTGGTACAACAGGGAGAATGCCGGGCTGATGGCGCTCATGCTCCGCCGGCTTGGGGTACAATCTTCCGGAGTTCCTGTCACATTTATACATGACCGGATGTTTTCCGGTTTTGCTCCCCATACCAGAGCTTCGATAGAAAAGGTTATCGAGGAGTGTGGCGTATTGCCATGCGGCGACCCTGCTGCGGGACTTTGGAAAGCCGGGCAGCCGGAACAGGTTGCAGAGGCGGGGAAATCAACTTCAAGAACAGATTCAGAGGTTGCCATCCCGGTTATGGGAACCCTGGATGTCCGGAATTCGTCACTGCCGCTGCTTACTCTGGTGATTGCCGGGATGGACAGTTTCAACCCTTGCGCGTTCTTCGTGCTGCTTTCCCTGCTCGGCCTTCTGGTACATGCTCAATCACGCAATAAAATGTTCCTGATCGGGGGAGTCTTCGTCTTTTTCTCCGGTTTTATCTATTTTATTTTTATGGCGGCCTGGTTGAATCTGTTTCTCTTCATGGGGCATGTTACTGTTATCACGATGATCGCGGGGATTATTTCGGTGCTTATTGCCGGGATTAACATCAAGGACTTTTTTCTGTTCAAACAGGGTGTCTCCTTAAGTATTCCGGATAGCGCCAAGCCAAAGCTGTTTGACCGGATGCGAAAACTGCTCCGCTCTACCAGACTCGTGCCGATCATGATCGGCACCACGGTGCTCGCGGTTGTTGCCAATTCGTATGAACTGCTCTGCACGGCCGGATTTCCGATGGTCTTTACCCGTATACTTACCCTGAGCAGCCTTTCGACAACTACCTATTATCTGTATCTCGTTCTGTACAATATTATCTACATCGTTCCGCTGTTAGTCATCGTCCTCGGCTTCACGCTCACGCTCGGAAAACGGCAGCTGTCCGAATGGCAGGGGAGGGTTCTGAAACTCGTATCAGGAGTCATGATGCTCGGACTCGGCTCTATTCTCCTCATTAATCCCGCTCTTCTGAACAGCGTGATGGTCTCGTTCATAATTTTGGTGGCGGCACTGGCGGTCTCGTTTGTCGTGGTGACGGTGACAAAAAGATTGGGTCATTGAACCAAATATTTTTAGTACCTCTTCTCCTGAAGTAAATTATTTGCCGCCAACCGCAAATTTTTTACCTTCGTCAACTAATAGATATATTTAAGTTATGTTCCATAATTTTGTAAATCACATGTTCTTGGTGCAAAAAAATTACCTCCGCTTGCAATTACTTCATTTTTAACCCTCCGTAATCCAAACCAATTTCCATAAATGAATTTGGCACACAAAGTGTAAAGATGCTTATCTGTTTTTAATAAAACAACCCTTAAATTGAAAAGGAGGTTTGTATGGCAACCCGGACAACAGACAGCAAGCATCATTTGTCAGGAAATTGGACCATTGAAGGTGTCGTGAGCCAGGTGAACGTGTTGTCTCGTTCCCTGCAGAAATTGGAAGCCGGGAATAAGAAGCGCATTCAGGTTGACTGCGGAAAAATCAAGAGCATCGACATGAGCGGACTACAACTCCTCCATGTCTGGATGGAGTTGGTAAAGATGCGTGGCATGGAAGCACATCTATACAATCTGCCGGACGGCATGCAGCAGAGCATCAGGCATCTGGGTCTTGGCCACTGTTTTACCGACAACTATCCGGATGCGGCCTGATGTTTGACTCGGAGATGATTTATGAACGTTGACCTCAGTCAGTTCTACCAAGTGTTTTTTGATGAGAGTGCCGAGCATCTGGCGGAGATGGAACGGATATTTCTGGTCATCGATCCGGCAAATCCGGATGACGAAGATTTGAACGCCGTATTCCGGGCGGCGCATTCCATCAAAGGTGGTGCCGGGACGTTCGGGTTCCCGGATATGACTGTGGTGACCCATACTCTTGAGACCCTGCTGGATCGGATCAGGCACCGCGAAATTGCGCTTACCGGGGAAATGGTTGAAGTCTTTTTGCAGGCCGGAGATGCCATTAACATGCAGCTGGCCGGTCATCGGGACGGCAGCAGTGTAGATCAACAGATTATTGAAAAGGTCTGCGAACGTTTGAGCGCCATCTCATCCAATGGTGCACACTCTCCTGTCCGACCTGCTCCATCCTCCGCACCGGAGACGCCTGTAGACAACAGCAAGCCTGTCTCCGCCGCGACCTACCGGATTCTGTTTACGCCCCCTCCGGACCTGTACACCCGTATGGTGCGCATGGAACCGATCTTTGAAGAACTGTCCGGCATTGGTGACTTCACGGTTACCGGCAAGATCGAGCCGCATCAGGAACTACAGAGCTACGATCCGACCCGCTGCACGGTTTCCTGGGAGATGACCCTGACTACCGACCGCACTCATGAAGATATCCGCGAAATATTCATGTTCGTGGCAGATGAAGAGGAGGTGCGTATCGAGGCACTTGGACCGGTATCCGGAAATGATGGTGATTCCGCTGCTCTCCTCGCGCAATCGGAAACTTTATCCAAAACGGAAGAAGCAGCTGCGGACGGCGGAACGGTTTTGGGGCGGCGCCTGTACGACAAAAATGAAACAGCTCCCGGCGCCTTCGGAAGGAGGCCCAATGAAAATACCGAGACTTCATCGATACGCGTCGGAGTGGCCAAGGTCGATCAACTGATCAACCAGATGGGAGAACTGGTCATTACTCAGGCGATGCTGGCCCAAACCGCCCAGCTGCTGGATCCGGTGCAGTTCGAGAATCTGCACCGTGCCTTGTCGCTTCTGGAACGGAATACAAGGGACCTGCAAGAAAGCGTCATGTCGATCCGGATGATGCCGATAAACTTCATCTTCAGCAGATTTCCGCGTCTGGTGCATGATTTGGCGGACAAGCTTGGCAAACAGGTCGAGCTGAAGCTGGTGGGTGAGACAACTGAACTGGACAAAGGATTGGTCGAAAAACTGGCGGATCCTCTTACACACCTGGTGCGCAACAGTCTCGATCACGGAATCGAGTCTGCCGAGACACGCGTTGCCGGCGGCAAATCACCCGGCGGCGTGATCACCCTCAAGGCGTCGCAGCAGGGTGGACGGGTTGTGGTGGAGGTGGCCGACGATGGCGCCGGGCTGAATCGGGAGCGAATCCTGGCCAAAGCTGTTCAAAACGGGCTGCCGATATCTGATGTTATGAGCGACGAAGAGGTCTGGCAGTTGATCTTTGCCCCCGGTTTTTCCACCGCTGCAGAGGTTACCGATGTTTCGGGGCGCGGGGTCGGTATGGATGTGGTGCTCCGAAACGTCACCGCTATGGGGGGGCGCGTCAATGTCTTTTCCACTCAAGGAAAGGGGAGCCGTGTAGTGATCTCCCTGCCGCTGACCTTGGCGATTCTGGACGGACTCTCGGTGCGTGTCGGGAAAGAAACCTTCATTGTGCCGCTCAACTCGATCATCGAGTCGCTGCAGCCGCTAAGAAAAGATCTGAATGAGGTCGGCCATGATAATACCACGGTGCATGTTCGCGGTGAATACATACCACTGATTCGGCTTGGGGACGTTTTCTCCATCTCCGGGGCCGTCCAACGTCCTGAAGAGGCGGTTGTCATGCTGATTGACGCCGAAGGGGAACATCTGGCGCTGCTGGTGGACGAACTGTTGGGGCAACATCAGGTGGTGATCAAGAGTCTTGAGACAAATTACCGCAAAGTGGACGGCACCGCGGGGGCGACGATACTTGGCGACGGCCGGGTAGCCCTGATTCTTGATGCGGTCGATATGGTCCGGCTTTGGCGGAGTAAATAAAAAAAGGGGGAGAGTATGAGCATGGACGAACATACGATTAGGACAGCCGAAGGTGGGGTGCAGGAGTATCTCACGTTTACCCTGGGGAAGGAGGAGTACGCCATGGATATCCTCAAGGTACAGGAAATTCGCGGCTATGACTCGGTTACGAGCATCGCCAACTCCCCCAATTTCATGAAAGGGGTCATCAACCTGCGTGGCGTGATCGTACCGATCATCGACATGCGAATCAAGTTCAACCTGGACAACGTGGTCTACGACGAGTTCACCGTAGTGATCATCATCAATGTCTTGGGAAGGGTGATTGGAATGGTGGTGGACGGTGTCTCGGACGTGGTCACTCTATCGTCCGACCAGATCAAACCGGCACCGGAGTTCGGCTCCAGTATCAACTCCGAATACATCACCGGCATCGGTACAGTCAACGAGCAGATGCTGATTCTGACGGACATAGAGAGGCTGATCGGTAGCGACGACATGCAACTGATGGCTTCCGCCGATACCCAACTGGATCTGGCAGCATAATCGTAAGGAGTACAAAATGGCTTTCACCTTTTTCATGCGCGACCTGCCTACTCTGGAACATGCCGCCAATCATATGATACCTCATGCCTCCGGACGGAGCCGGATCAGGGTTTGGGAGGCCGGCAGCGCTTTGGGTCAGGAAACCTATACTATCGCCATGGTGTTGGCCGAGAGAATGAATTCATTTGCTTTTCGCAATCTGACCATCGAAGCCACCGATTACGATCAGGCCAACAATTTCGGCGATCACGTTACCAGCGCGGTATACCCCATTGATGAGCTGCAGCGCACCCCGGCAGAGCTTGTGAAAAAGTATTTCGAACCGGCGGAGAAGCCGGGGCACATGCGGGTCACCACGCATCTGCGTGAGCGGGTCCGCTTCCGCTACCATGATCTGCTCTCGCTGCAACCGGCCGGCAATGACTACTGCCTGATCGTCTGCAAGAACGTACTACTGCATTTTCAGCCCGAGCAGAGGATCGAGGTGATGAAGATGTTTCATCAGGCACTGACGCCGGGCGGTTTCCTTGCCTGTGAAAACACCCAGAAGATGCCGCAGGAGCTCTCGGAAAAGTTTGAGCAGGTGGTACCCGATGCCCAGCTGTTCCGCAAGGTAGGGGTGTGAGGTGCGTGTAAAGTCACTCTGCAAGAGTCCGGATATCTATACCTGCAACAGCTACCTGATACTGGGGGAGTGGAACCGGCTGGAGGACAGGAATACCCTGATAGATCCCGGCACGGACGGCAGCATCATCGCGCAGATAGATACGATACCGACCGGCTGCGGCAAGCGCCCGGTAGAACAGATCATCCTGACCCACAATCACTTTGATCACGCCGGAGGGGTATCTAAATTGAAAAAACGCTACGGGGCGCGAGTGCTGGCTTTCTGCGACGGTCCGTGCGTGGATGAACTGATAAGTGACGGCCAATGTCTGCGGGTGGCTGACGGCTATCTGGACGTTATTCATACCCCCGAGCATTCATCCGATTCGATCTGCCTGTTTCACCGCGAGTCGGGATGTCTCTTTTCCGGCGATACGCCGTTGCGTTGCCATGTTGTGGAAGAATCTTTCTCGCCGGAGGGGCTGATCACCCTGGAAAGGCTGGCGGAACTCAATTTGTGGCTTGCCTATACCGGTCACAACGGAGCGGTTTGCGGCGGGCTCAACGAGTTGGTGAGGAAAAGTCTCCATGTTCTGCGCAGGTCGGATAATGGGCTTGAGAAACAGTACCACGAAGCCATGCAACAGTTCGTATATTGATACGCACAGTCAATAACAAAAAAGGAGGAAATTTACCATGTTCAAAACGATGAAATTTGGAACCAAGATAATCACGGGATTTGCGCTGGTTGTTCTGATAACCGCCATTATGGGTAGTGTGGGAATATATGGCATGAGAGAAATCGCAAAGGACTTGGGTGAACTCGGAGACAACCGGCTTCCAAGTGTCCAGAGCCTTCTGCTCATGAGCGAGTCCATGAACAGGGTCATGGTTGCGGAGCGCGGCCTGATCATCCGCAGGTTGATGGTACCGCAAATCAGGAAGGCCCAGTATGACTATGCCGACAAGGCGCTCAAGAAGGCCGACGAGGCATGGAAGATCTACGAGCCGCTGCCGCAGACCAAGGAAGAAGCGGTCATGTGGAAAGGTTTCGTTCCCAAATGGGAGGCATGGAAAAAGGCGCATCAGCAGGTTGTTGACCTCTCACGGGAAATAGACCGTATTATTGCTTCTGGAGTAAATTTGAATGATGCCCGTATCGATGCTATTGACGCCAAGGTGTTTGATGCCTCCCTGGACTCACGCAAGATATTTCTGGATGTGGATGAGCCCCTGACAAAACTGATCGAACTGAACGTGAAACTGGGGCATGAAGCGAACAAGGCCGGAGAAGTGGAAACCGTCCGGATGCAAGGGGTCATGGTGAGTGCAATCGTGTTGGCGCTTCTTCTGGCAATGGGAATCGGTTTCTACCTTAAACGCAACATTGCCGCGATCCTCAAGGGACTTTTGGATGAGTCGGCGCGTCTGACCGAGGCGGCGGTGGGTGGCCAACTGGCCACCCGTGGTGAAGTGGAGGGGATCAACTTTGAATTTCGCGGAATCGTGGATGGTGTCAACCAGACCCTGGATGCCGTGATCGGGCCCTTGAACGTGGCCGCTGAGTACGTGGATCGTATCTCCAAGGGCGACATACCGCCCAGGATCACCGACACTTACAACGGCGACTTCAACGAGATCAAGAACAACCTCAACCAGTGCATTGATGCCGTCAACGCCCTGGTAGCTGATGCCGGTATGCTCTCCCAAGCAGCGATTGATGGCAAGCTTGCTACCCGAGCCGATGTCTCCAAGCATCACGGCGACTTCCAGAAAATAGTGGTCGGCGTCAATGAAACCCTCGACTCCGTGATCGGCCCCTTGAACGTAGCTGCCGAGTATGTGGATCGCATCTCCAAGGGCGATATCCCTCCGAAGATCACTGACAGCTACAACGGTGATTTTAACGAAATCAAGAACAACCTCAATCAGGCTATTGACGCCGTATCCGCGCTTGTCGCGGATGCCGGCATGCTTGCCAAAGCTGCGGCAGACGGCAAGCTGGCCACTCGTGCCGATGCCGCGAAGCATCAGGGCGATTACCAGAAAATAGTCGCAGGCGTCAATCAAACACTTGATGACGTTATCGGCCCCTTGAACGTCGCTGCCGATTATGTAGACAAAATTTCCAAAGGCGAAATTCCGCCGGAGATTACCGACAGCTACAACGGAGACTTCAACAACATTAAGAACAATCTTAATACTTGTATCAAAGCGGTCAATGCTCTTGTTGCCGATGCCGGTATGCTTTCTAAAGCAGCCGTTGAAGGTAAATTGGCCACCCGCGCCGACGCAACAAGACACCAGGGCGACTTCCAGAAAGTCGTGGAAGGCGTCAACCAGACCCTTGACTCGGTTATCGGCCCGCTGAACGTGGCTGCCGAATACGTGGATCGCATCTCCAAGGGAGATATCCCGCCAAAGATCACTGATAACTACAACGGCGACTTCAACGAAATCAAGAACAACTTGAACCAGGCCATCGAGGCGGTCAACGCGCTGGTCAATGACGCCAAAATGCTCTCCCAGGCCGCCGTGGAAGGCAAACTTGCCACTCGCGCTGATGCTTCCAAGCATCAGGGTGATTTCCAAGCCATCGTGGAAGGTGTCAACCAAACACTAGACTCTGTTATCGGCCCACTGAATGTCGCCGCCGACTACGTTGACAAAATTTCTAAAGGCGATATTCCACTAACTATTACTGACAGTTACAACGGTGACTTTAACACTATCAAGAACAATCTCAATACCTGCATCAAGGCGGTCAATGCATTAGTAGACGACGCCGGTATGCTTTCGAAAGCCGCTGTAGACGGCAAACTGGCCACCCGCGCTGATGCTTCAAAACATCAAGGCGATTTTCAAAAAATAGTTTCCGGCGTCAACGACTGCCTCGACTCGGTTATCGGCCCGCTGAATGTGGCCGCCGAGTATGTTGACCGGATCAGCAAGGGTGATATTCCGCCCAAAATCTCCGACAACTATAACGGCGACTTTAACGAGATCAAGAACAACCTTAACGTGCTTATAGACGCGATGAACTCAGTCACCGGTGCTGCCGAACAGATTGCCCTCGGCAACCTGTCGGTTGAGGTGCGCGAGCGCTCCCCTCAGGATCAGCTGATGCAGGCCTTGACCCGCATGGTGGCGCAACTGAAGACATTGGCCGGCGTGGCTGAGCAGATTGCCGAAGGCGACCTGACCGTGAACGTTAAACCGGCCTCCGAAAACGATGCCATAGGCAATGCTTTTGTCACTATGACGGCCAATCTGCGCGAGATCGTTGGTAATGTCGGTTCCAGCTCCGATTCGATCGCCAGTGCTACCAAACAGATCGCCACCGGCAACTCTGACCTGGCCCAGCGCACCGAGACCCAGGCATCGTCCCTGGAAGAGATCGCCTCCAGCATGGAAGAGTTGACCTCCACCGTCAAACAGAACGCCGACAATTCGCAGCAGGCCAACCAGCTTGCGATCGATGCCAGCGATGTAGCGGTCAAGGGTGGCAATGTCATCACCCGCGTGGTGGATACGATGGAGTCCATCAGTGGCAGTTCAAAGAAAATTGCCGATATCATATCGGTTATCGACGGCATCGCTTTTCAGACGAATATTCTGGCTTTGAATGCGGCGGTTGAAGCGGCAAGGGCTGGTGAACAGGGGCGCGGTTTCGCGGTCGTGGCCGGCGAGGTGCGCAATCTGGCTCAGCGGAGCGCAGCGGCGGCAAAGGAGATCAAGGAGCTGATCAGCGATTCGGTGGACAAGGTCGGTAATGGCAGCAAGCTGGTAGGAGAGGCTGGCCAGACCATGCAGGAGATCGTCACCAGCATCAAACGGGTGACCGACATCATGTCTGAAATCTCGGCCGCTTCAATTGAACAGTCGAGCGGTATCGAACAGGTCAACGGCGCCATCACCAGCATGGACGAGATCACCCAGCAGAATGCCTCGGTCGTGCAGCAGGCTTCGGCTGCCGCCGGCGCACTGGAAGAACAGGCTCAGTTGCTGGTAGAGGCGGTTAACCGCTTCAAGCTTGACGATCAGAGCAAAGGGCAGCAACGCGAAACAGCCAAGGTGTTGAAGATGGAGCCGGTCGCCGCAAAGGGGCAGGCCGTGCCTAAAGCCGTAAAGCAGGCCAAGGTGGCGGAAAAGTCCGGTAAAGCTAATGGCTATCACAAGGCCAGCGGTTACAACGAAGCCAGGGGCGCTGAAGTGGCCAAGGCTGTCGGGCATGATGTTGAGTGGAATGAGTTTTAATGGACAACTTACCCCCTTACCCCCTTACCCCCTTTAAATCTCCCCTTATTTAAGGGGAGACTTAAAGGCTTCCCCCATTAAATAAGGGGGGAGTGAGGGTGGGTAGATTTAGATGTTACGAGGTGCTGGGGATTTGTCTTTGATGTCGGTTTTCCTCAAAAAACAAAGTAGGAGCAAAGCCATGCAGCTGTCGAATTCGACGTCCAGCTTCAACTCCGGTAGCGGACAGCACGAATACCGCTTTACCGCAGACGATTTCAAGCGGATCAGCGCTCTGATGTATCAACGTGCCGGAGTTTGTCTTCCTCCGAAAAAGGCCGAGATGGTTTATTCCCGGCTCTCACGGCGTTTGCGGCTTCTGGAACTGGATTCATTCAGCGTTTATCTGGATTATTTGACCAAGGGGGACGGGTCGGAGTGGGGACCGTTTGTCGGTGCGCTGACTACGCATCTGACTTCATTCTTCCGTGAAGAGCATCATTTTTCGATCCTGGCGGAACATGCCGTAAAAAAGGCATCCAGCGGAAGAGTCAAGCTCTGGAGCAGCGCGGCATCCACAGGAGAGGAGCCTTATTCCATAGCGATAAGTATGGCGGAACAGTTCGGGTCGCTGGCTCCGCCGGTTGACATCATGGCCACCGACGTTGATCCGGGGGTTCTTGCGACGGCCCGGGCGGGGATCTATCCGGTCGAGCGTATCGAATTCCTGTCCGAACAAATTATGCGGCGCTACTTTTTAAGGGGGGGGAAGGAAAATTGCGGCTACGTCAAGGTTCGTCCGGAATTGCAGAAGATGGTTACCTTTAATACAGTTAATCTGCTCGACCATGTCTGGCCGCATTCTGTTCAGTATGACGCCGTTTTTTGCAGAAACGTGATGATATATTTCGATCGCTCCACTCAGAAACGAGTATTACAGCATGTTTTGCGGCATCTTAAAACCGACGGTCTGTTTTTTGCCGGTCATTCTGAAAATCTCAATCATGTGGCCGATCTGTTCGACCACTGCGGAAAAACGGTCTACCGCCCTCATATCTGTCAACCGGTCTGTTCGGGTGATGTGGCGTATGGTGAGGAGTGCTATGCGTGAGGAGTGCTATGCGTGAGGAGGGATGAGAGGTCGTTAAAGAGGATACCGCCATGACCGGTGCGAAAAAATGCAGAACAATCGATTTTGCAGGATATAAACCATCCTTTGGACACAGGATTGCTGATGGAAATACGGCTGGTTCCCCATGTGCCGACATCATCTCCGCCGGTAGCGCCTCGGCTGATGTCGGTGTGGAGTTCCTGCATCTGTATACTACCCACCTTGAATCACTCGTTCTGCAAAAAAACAGCGAGTTATACGAGTTGCAGAGTTCCATGGAATCCCGAATCGAGGCGATGCGGCAGAAACAGGCGGCGCAAGAACGCGTCATGCTCCATCAGGCGCGCCATGCCGCTATGGGAGAGTTGCTGGGGGCCATTGCCCATCAATGGCGCCAACCGCTGAACGGTGTATCGATCATTGTCCAAAACATCAAGGATGCCTGGGAATACGGTGAACTGGATGAAGAATATCTTAATCTATCCGCGTTCAAGATTGTGGAACAGATAACAATGCTGTCGAGGACCCTGGACGATTTCCGGATGTTTCTCAATCCTGAAGTGACAACACAGCATTTTATTCCGATGCGCAGTATAGAGGAGATAGTGGGACTGATATCCGGCTGGTTTTCAAATTATCCGGACATCATAATCAATGCAATCGAGGGGGCGGAAAATTTTCAGGTTGCCGGGTGTCAAAACAGTTTCAATCAAGTGATTCTCAACCTGCTGGGCAATGCCAATGATGCAATTCAGGAACGGCAACGCCTGATAGGGCCGGAATTTCGGGGACGAATCGAGATAAACTTCACGCATGGCGATTATGATGCCGTCATGACCGTTTCAGACAACGGCGGCGGTATAGCCGAAACTGCGATGGAGCAACTCTTTATGCCGTATTTCACAACTAAAACTAAAGAAGCCATCGACATCGGAATAGGCCTGTATATTTCGAAACTGATTATTGAAAACAGCATGGGGGGAGAACTCTGGGCTGAAAATATCCCGGAAGGCGCACTGTTTGGCCTTCGGTTGCCGGCTTCGATAACGGATGGGGGGCAACATGATCACAAAGATAAAGGATACGTCGATCCTGTACGTTGAGGATGACGATGTAATCCGCGAGAATATGCTGTGGTTTCTTAATCGCCGGTTCGACCAGGTATTAATGGCGGAAAACGGGGCGGCGGGATATGAGCTGTATCGTGATAAGATACCGGATATTGTATTGACCGACATCAAAATGCCGGTCATGGATGGTCTGGAGATGTCCCGCGCTATTTTGAAAGAGAATGATAAGGCGACCATTATCCTGACATCGGCTTACAACGAGGCAAAATATCTTCTGGGTGCGATTGATCTCGGCATATGCCACTATCTGCTCAAACCGTTGGATCGGGAAAAGCTGGACGCTTCCCTGCGACATTGCGTCGAACTTGTTCAAAAAGCCAGAATTCTTAGCGAAAGGGAGAGTTACATCTCTGTCGCTTATCAGACCATAAACTCGCTGATTGATTACAGTGAGAAAAATCTGGATAGCTCTATTAATCTGAGTATCCAGATGGAATGGCAGCTCAACCGGATTGTGGAGGGTTTTTTCTGCGGGGAAGGCGGTGCGGCAACGCATAGTCCAGCCTGCCTGATCATGACTTTGACAAATGGTCTGGCCGGGCAGCCGGAATGGTTAATGTACGAGACGGAGAGGGGGATGCCGCTACAGAAAAGTTGTTTTCTGGATCATCCGGATCTGGATCTGAATCTGTCAGTCGGCAGCCATGCCCTTTACTACATTAACGAAGATGAGCAACTTCCGGACGACCCGCTCCTCAGGCGTTTTGTAAAACATTTCAGCCGCTTTGGTGAAAAACCGCGCAACCTTGTCTGGTACCGCAACGGTCGCCGTGTTCTCTGTGCCCTCAACTACCCGGCTCCTGTTACAGCCGGAGATGCCGCGGTACTCAAGAACCTTGCCGTGCAGTCGCGTTACATGGATGCCATTTCGGCGCAACACCACCAGACCGACGAGGCTTTCCTGTATACCATCACGTCTTTGGCCAGGGCTGCCGAGGCAAACGATGAAGATACCGGCAATCATATTCTGCGTGTCGGCCAATACTGCGCCGCGATTTGTCGCCGGATCGGTTATTCTGAAGAGCTGGCGAAGATTATTGCGCAGCAGAGTCAACTTCACGATGTGGGTAAAATCCATATCCCGCCAGAGCTGTTAAAAAAACCGGGTAAACTTACGGACACCGAGATGTCCCTGATGCGTGAGCATCCGCTGTACGGAGCCAAAATCATCGGCAATCATCCCCGGTTGGAAATAGCCCGCAACATTGCGCTTCACCACCATGAGCGGTGGAGCGGTGGCGGTTATCCTTTTGGCTTGCGCGGCGCGGCTATTCCGCTGGATGCCCGCATCGTTACCATAGCCGATAACTATGACGCCCTGCGCAACAGACGGAGCTACAAACCTCCCTTTGATCACAAAACCGCCTGCCGCATAATTATGGAAGGAGACGGCAGGATAGAGCCGTCACACTTCGATCCGGATATTCTGACCGTTTTCAGTAATATTGACGGTACGTTCGATGAAATTTACGAATGCTTTGCCACAGCAGATTCCGAAAGAACTTCGGACGTTGAATGAGGATAAGGCTATGTAAGTTTGTGCCTGGAGATATTCATGCCGATAAAAGTCCTGATTGTCGATGACTCCGCTCTGATCAGGAGTCTCTTAACCGAATTGATCAACAGCCAGCCGGATATGACCGTGGTCGGCGTAGCTCCGGATCCATTCATTGCCCGCGACCGGATCAAGGCTCTTAATCCGGATGTGCTGACTCTTGATGTTGAGATGCCGCGCATGGACGGGCTGGCTTTTCTGGAAAAGCTGATGCGGCTCCGCCCGATGCCGGTGGTGATGGTTTCGTCGCTGACCGAAAAAAGTTCGGATATCACGCTGCGGGCTCTGGAGCTGGGGGCATTCGACTATGTCACGAAGCCGAAGATCGACATCAGTAAGGGTTTGCACGAGAGCTGTCAGGAGATAGTAGACAAGATTCGCGGGGCTTCCTCAGTCAGGATTAAAAACCTTGTTCGCCCTGCGCAGCTGAAAGTCGAAAAGAAAAACAGTGCCGATGTGGTGCTCCCCTCACTGAATTCGCATATCATGACTACCGAGAAGCTGGTGATAATCGGGGCTTCCACCGGAGGAACCGAAGCGTTGAAGGATGTGCTGACCGCCATGCCGGCCGACTCGCCAGGTATCCTGATAACCCAGCATATGCCCGCGGCATTTACCAGCGCCTTTGCCAATCGCCTTGACCGCCTCTGCCGAATTTCGGTCAAGGAGGCGCGTGATGATGACCGAATACTCCCTGGCCATGCCTATATAGCTCCCGGGGACCGGCATCTGCTGCTTGCTCGCAGCGGCGCCAACTATATAACCCGGATTGCCGACGCCCCGCCGGTCAGCCGCCACCGTCCATCCGTGGATGTGCTGTTCCGCTCCGCCGCCAACAGCGCCGGGAAAAATTGTATCGGCATAATCATGACCGGCATGGGAGATGATGGTGCGGCAGGAATGCTGGAGATGAATCAAACCGGAGCCCATACCATTGCCCAGGATGAAGCGAGCTGCGTGGTGTTCGGTATGCCGAAAGAGGCTATAGCGCGGGGCGGGGTGGATGAAATATCGCCACTGTCCGATATTCCGCGCAGGATCATGAATTGTCTGGCGTTCAGCGGACAGAGAGTTATCAGGGTATGATGAAAACGGATGAGGGATGAGAGATGAGGGATGAGGGATGAGAGATGAGAGATGAGAGATGAGAGATGAGAGATGAGAGATGATTTTCTCATCTCTCATCCCTCATCAACTGTTAATAAAACTACTCCGCTACAGCTCCAGACCCTCTACCAGCTCTAATACAACTTCAGCCCGGTTGAGCGTATAGAGATGTACTCCGGGGACTCCCGAGTCGAGAAGTTCCCGGATCTGTTTGCGGGCGTGGGCAACGCCGACTATTTGTACAGCGGCGGCTCCGCCTGTTTGATCCGCATGTTCCAGCTCGGCAAGAAACTCTGCCGGAATAGTTGCGCCGCACATTGAGACGATTCTTTTAACGACCTTTAGGCTGACGACCGGCAGAATACCGGGAATAATCGGCTTGGTTATTCCCGCCTCGCGCGCCCGCTTCACAAAATTGTGATACTGGCTGTTGTCAAAGAACAGCTGTGTTATCGCAAAGTCTGCCCCACTATCCAGTTTCAGTTTCAAAAAAGAGAGGTCTTCCTCCGGATTTGCAGCTTCGGGGTGAGCTTCCGGATATCCGGCAACGCCGATTCCCTTGGCGGGAAACGAAGCTTGAATCAGGGCGACCAGATCGGAAGCATTGTGCAGATAAGAGGTAAGGGCTGATTCAACCGTCCCATTCTGAGGAGGATCCCCGCGCAAGGCCAGCACGTTGCTAACACCGGCCGCAGCCAGTTCATTCAGAAAAGTGGCGATTTCGTCGGGTGTCGAGCCGATACAGGTCAGATGCGCCATGGTTTCCAGGCCATACTCTTTCTGCAGGCGTGTGACAATTTCCAGAGAATCCACATTGGTACTGCCACCGGCTCCATATGTCACGGAGGCAAAAAGCGGCTTCAACTGCGCAAGCTGCTGTACTGTTTTAAAAAATGCCGGCCAATCTTCGCGTGATTTCGGCGGAAAAAATTCAAGTGAAATAAATTGTTCATCCCTGTTGATCAAATCAATGATTTTCATAGCACTCCCTTTGAAACTTATCAGCTATCTTTTATATAAAAACTGAAACTAAAAGCAATAAAAGATTTTCCAGGATTATTGATTTGACAGCATACGGCTGGATGACGTATACAGATGAGTTGCATTTAAGTGCCTTTTCACAGCTAGTTAGCCCTTCCGGTGACATGCATTATTTGCCGAAATAAAATTTACGAAAAGAGAGAACTGGAACCATGTTTAATTTGAAACCTGATGTAGTCGCTCGACTCGAACGCGTATTGAGTTCGGTAGAAATGCTGCTCCCCAAAGCTGTTGCGCCAATCAACTGGTCTACATGCACCGCTGCAAACTGGCGGCGCCACTCTTTTTCGGGGTATCTTGAGCCGGTTCGGGTGACCGACACGACCATGCTCAAGGAGTTGCTTGGGGTTGAGGAACAGAAAGATATCATGGTCAACAACACCCGCCAGTTTCTGGCTGGTCTGCCGGCAAATAATGCCCTGCTCTGGGGGTCGCGCGGTTCGGGAAAGTCGTCGTTGGTAAAAGCGCTGCTGAACGAGTTCGCTACGGAGGGATTACGATTTATCCAGGTCGAAAAGGAAGATCTGATCTATCTTTCGGAAATTTTCACCGCTGTAGAGAATCAGCCGTACCGGTTTATTCTGCTTTGCGACGACCTGACTTTCGAAGTCGGGGAGTTAAGCTATAAAATGTTGAAAAGCGCCCTGGATGGCTCGGTTTATTCGGCGCCCGAGAACGTCCTGATTTATGTGACCTCCAATCGTCGTCATCTGCTGCCGGAATATGAATCTGATCACCTGGGAGGGAAGTTCGTCAAAGGGGAACTCCAGCAAAGCGAAGCGATGGAGGAGAAGGTTTCTCTCTCCGACCGTTTCGGCATCTGGGTCGCTTTTTATGCGTTTTCCCAGGACCGTTACCTGGATGCTGTACGCCTGAATGTTGAAAAGGAGTGCACCCTGCGCAACGTGACAATTCCCTGGAGCAGCGATATTGAGCGTGACGCAATCCAGTGGTCTCACGACAAGAGCAAACGGTGTGGCCGTACAGCTTACCAGTTTGCCAGGAATTGGGTAGGTCGGCATCTGTTGGTGTCGCAGGATAAATAATCCATAAACTTGATATACGAACCGAAAAGACGCCGAGAACGCAAAGAATATCATTGTCTCAGGGACTCGTAAATTATTAAAATAACGTTTTTGACTTGTAGGGGCTAAGCAAGCTTCATCTGCTTCGCCCGCCTTTGAATCGGTGCCGACAAGGGTAAAGCAGGTGAAGCGTTTGCTTTACCACTACGTTTAAAAACGGTAAATCAGCATTTTCTGCATTCCTTATACATTACGATTCCTTTGCGAACTTTGCGTCTTTGCGGTAATTGATGCTGTTAGCCAATATTATATATTTATTCCCCATTGGGAATCCAGCAGCCATTGACTGAATTTCGCCACCTGAAGAGGTTTGCTCATCAGGTATCCCTGCCCCCTGTCGCAGCCAAGTTGTTCCAGCATGGTATATGTCTCCAGCGTCTCTATCCCTTCGGCTGTTACCTTTAATCCCAGGTTATGCGCCAGCTCGATAATACTTCGTACAATCATGACATCGTTGCTGTTTTTGTCCAAATTGGTGACAAAGGATTTGTCGATTTTGAGTTCATCCACCGGCAGTTTCTGTAGATATCCGAGCGAAGAGTATCCGGTTCCGAAATCGTCAATGGAAATATTGGTTCCTAACTCATCCAACTGCCGAATTATTTTCATGGAACGTTCGGGGTCCGTCATAATGGCGCTTTCCGTGATCTCAAGAATTATGGTGGCTGGATCTATCTTGTAAGCCTGAAGCAACTCGGCCACGTTCGCGGGAAGCTGCTCGTCCTGAAGGTTGCGTGCCGACAGGTTGACGGCAACCTGAATGTCCAGGCCGGATTGGAGGAAGGCGTCTTTTCGGGCAAAAGCGGTCTTCAGCGCCCACCCTGTAAGCGGCTTTATCAGCCCGGTCTGTTCGGCAAGGGGAATGAAGTCGTCGGGCGGCACCAGGCCGTGCTGGGGGTGATTCCAGCGCACAAGAGATTCGACACCGGAGATATGACCGGTTTTAAAATTAATTTTTGGCTGGTAATATAATTCAAGGTCATTATGTTCTATTGCGTGCCGCAACTCTCCAAGCAATGTAAGTTGGCGGGGGGCTTGTTTATCACGTTGCGGCGAGTACATGGTGAAATTGTCCACCGAATTTTTTGCAAGGTGTGCGGCAATGTCCACATACTTTATGAGGGCTTCCGGGTCTGTACCATGAACAGGAGAAACTGCAATTCCGATCCGCGCATCCAGTGAAATGGGAGAGCCTTCAATCAGAAATGGCCCCTCAAAACCTGCCAATAATCGCTGCGTAATATCCTCGGCATGTTCGACACCCTGTCCCTCCGGAAACAACAGGACAAAGTTGTCTCCTCCCAGATGAAAAGTCATGGAGTTCTCAGTAACAAAACCGCCGATCCGCTCACCTACCTGCTTCAGCAGCAGATCGCCGACGCGGAGACCGAGAATGCCGTTTATCGCCTTGAACCTGTTCAGATTCAGCATCAACAGGATAGGTGAACAGGATTCGGATTGGCCGTTCCGGATGGCCTTTTCCAATTCAGTATGAAGGCACTCCCTGTTCGGCAAGCCGGTCAACCTGTCATGATATGCCTGATGTTTTATCTGCTCTTCGCGTTCCGCGATTCCGGCCGCCATCGTGTTGAAGGCATCGGCGAGGCTTCCCAGTTCGTCCTTTTGGGCAATGGTGACACGGTGGTCATACTCACCCTGTTCAATCCATTTAGCCCCTTCTGCCAGTGCATGTACCGGTTTCGTAACCGAACGGGCAACTACGACAGCTCCGAGAAGAGAAAGAAAAACAGATCCCGCAAACAGTCCGATTAACGCGTTGCGCAGCCGGTAAAAGTGTTCCAGTGCCTTTTCTACGGACCGCTGCATGAGTACGTTCACCGAATGGCCGTTTCCTTTGGTTAACGGTATCTTAATGCTCATGTAGCTGTCGTTTTTCAGACGGAGCAGTTCGGCCTTTTGAGCAGACGCCCTTGAGAGCGGCAAGGAGGTTATTAATGAATCGGTTAATGTTTTGGAGAGAGTGGAGGCCAGGATGTCAACATGATGGTCGGGGTATTCCCTGACGAAGGTGATATCCAACAGGGTAATACTCTGGAAATCCTTGGCAAGCTTGTTGTCAATCGTGAATCCGATGCAGATCCACGAGATCGGAATAGGAGCCAAAAGGGGGACTATCACCAGTTGATACGGCTGTCCGTTGATGAGAACGATGGAAGAGGTTTCTCCCTGTTCCTCCGCTGTTTTTATCAGGTCCGGAAACGGAAACGGTATCTGGGCTTCCTTGGGATGCAGGGTATCCGCCATGACGACATAATCGGGCGAAACAATCATCATTACATCAGCGCCGACGCGGGATCTCTGATTGTCCATGGCGGAAAGAATGGTTGCTTTATCACCGGTGGAATAGGCGGTCTTAAAGGCGAAATCTCCGGACAGCAGACGTGCCGATTCGGCAAGCCGCTCCAGGCGGGATGCCATCAAACGGGTAAATACCCTGCTTCCGACCTCAAGCCCGCTCTCGATCTGTTCCTGGGCGTTTCGTATATTAGTGGCGTTGATCGCCAGGAAGGCGAGCAGTTGCACCAGAATCAGCAGGCCGGAGAAAAAGAAAATGATACGGTATTGAAAACGATGAAAACGGAGCATAAATTAATATTTACCCGCACCGGAAGCGGGGGGACGATGCAGCCGCCACTCCGGCTTTAATTCTATCTTATAATCTACTTCCTCGTTTTTCTGGATTCTCATCTGTTTGGCTGTTATTTCGGAAGAGTTTTTCATGCGTGGATGCCATACTCGAATATCGTATAGACCAGCCGGCAGGTCAAATAAACTGCCTTTCCCATTGTCCGCTGTCTTGGCGAAAAAAGGCGTATCGACAACATAAACGTACGCAATCATCCAGTCATGGATGTTGCATCCCAGCGCGACGACACTGGTTTATCGAACACAACCTGGTTGGCCGGCTTTCCTTTATACAAAGGGAGTTCAAATTTTTTTGCCGGAGAGAAAGAGTAGACATGATGACGGATATTATCGCTATTGGGGAAGTTTACCGTGGTGCCTATTCGAACCGGTAGCACATACGGGATGAATTCCTTGTTTTGTTGATCCATCGTCGCGGACAATTTTTTGGAAGAGGGAGGATATGAGCCCTCTTTAAGTTCCGCATAAACCACGGCATCTTTAACCGCGCCCCCCTTGTTATCCAGGACCGAAATATGTATGGTTGCCGCATGCAGATTCGTGGTAAAGCCGGCCAGTAAAAATAACAGTGCCCATCCGGTAATTAACCCATTCCGCATATCTCTATTCCTCCCTGTCAATAACTATATGAAATGCCGAATCTTAGTACATCGTCGGGATAAGTGTGACCGGAAGCCGTCGTTTCAAAGCGCTCTCCGGTAATGTTTACCGAAACATTGTCGGAAAGCGCAAACAGCGCGGTTAATGACAACGAATGTGTCGTGGCGCGCACTCGTTCCGCCGTCATCGGGGTATTGAAGGTATCCAGGCGGACTTCGCCGGGAGAAGGGGAGTAGTTATCGTCCTGGTAATACGTCACGATATCGCCTCTTCTCAGCGCATATCCCAAGGAGAGGGTGGCAGAGTCAGTCAGCAATAGATCCAGTTTCAGATGAATTTTATTATTGTTCTGGGTATAGAGAAAATTTTGCGCAGCCCTGTGCTCATACTCGTATCCCGCTTGAAGATCTATTCTTTCATGAAGCCGTTTTCCCGTGGAAAACCCGGCGGTAGAGATGAAGCTGTCCCGTATGCTTTCGCTTGAAGAGAGGGCGCCGGCCGAACCGTAGGCAGTGACCCACGGAGCATAGCCGCCAAGTCCCATCTTCTGTTTAATACCTGCCGTCATCTTGCCCGAGATGGTATCCAATCGTTCATATTTGGTAAAGAGGCTGCCTTCGCAGAGAGCCGTAAGGAAAAAACGGGAATTATCGGTAAGTTGATTGTAATGGCTTGCAGAAAGAAACGGTTTCAGTGAATAGTCCGCCTTTTTGTCGCCTTTATCATAGGCATGACTGAGGTTGTCCTCATAAACCAGGTTGGCGCCTCCGTCCACGGCCCATTCCGCAATGGCTGCGGTCGTGAAGCCAAACAAGAAAATAAATGTAAAGAAAAAACAGAAGAACTTCATGGAATGAATTACTCCGCCATTATTTTTTATGAAGAGTAGTGAAACGGTGTTACAAAGTCAATACAACACTTTAGCACATATTTTCTGAATGGCAATGTAACTGGAAAGCAGACCTGTCTATACTATCGTCTTTAGTCCGGAAATGTTGCATCAGCAGGACCGATTGAATGTCTAATAATCATAAATATACCTGTAAAATTACGCTTGACAATCTCGCGCCCTCTCTTTATATTGAATTTCGTATTCAATAAGGAGGGCGAATGATACTCGAAAAAAAGAGGATATTTAACGATTTTGCGGCGTCGAAGGGGCTTCGTTCCACGCGCCAACGTGATGTCATCCTTGATATATTTCTCTCCACTCGTCAACATGTCAGTGTCGAAGAACTCTACCTTAAAATTAAATCCAGCAATCAGGGCATTGGCCAAGCTACCGTCTATCGCACTCTCAAGCTTTTTGCCGAGGCCGGCCTGGCCAGAGAAATTCTGCTTCATGACGGGCAGACCCGTTATGAGCATGTTGTGGCTGGCGAGCATCATGATCATCTGGTTTGTACTGGCTGCAACTCAATCATTGAATTCGAAGACGAAACTATTGAAAAGCTGCAAAATGAGATCGCGGCACGTCACGGTTTTTTGATCAAGAACCACAAGATGGAGATATATGGCCTCTGCGCCACCTGCAGACAATAAGCTATAATACCCTCCCTGTCATATACGGGAGGGTATTATTTTGAATACTAACTGAAATTGAATATCAAAAGCATATCAAGGAAGAATACCATGGCTACGTGTTGCAGCAAACAGACAGAAACAACTATTAGCGGAAATGCCAAAAAAGTGGCCCTGGTGGGCAACCCGAATGTCGGTAAAAGCGTACTCTTCAACGCTTTGACCGGCGCTTACGTGACGGTTTCCAATTATCCCGGCACCTCGGTGGAGGTAGCGCGAGGGAGCGCTCTCATCAACGGGCAGCAGTGGGAAGTAATCGATACCCCCGGCATGTATTCGATCCACACGATCACCGAAGAGGAACGGGTGGCTCGCGAAATTCTTTTGCACGAGAGGCCCGATGTCGTGGTTCACGTGCTGGATGCCCGTAATCTGGAGAGGATGCTAGCAATGACGATCCAGTTGATTGAGGCTGGTCTGCCGGTGATACTGGTCGTCAACATCATGGATGAAGCGGAACGGATGGGGCTCGCCATCGACCTGAAGCTGCTGCAGCAGAAGCTTGGCATTCCGGTGATCGGCGCGGCTACCGCTCGTAAGCGCGGCATCGATGAAATCCGTATGGCAATTTCGGCGTATCGTTGCCCTTGCGAACAGCAGCGTTTTGAATACAGCCGCCTGCTGGAGCGCGACATCAACGAGGTCGCCGGTCCGATGCAGGGGGAATACATCCTGTCCCGGCGCGCCTTGGCGCTTCTGCTGCTGCAGCAGGACGATGAAATCACCGAAATGGCGCGTAATCGCGAGGGTGACGGATATCCGCAGCTGGCCGAAAAGGTGCGGGAGATCGCTTTCGACCGTCGCGAATCGTTCCATCTCGACCTGTCGCTGGAACGCAACGAGATGGTCCGACAGATTGTCAACGGTGTTTTCTCCGCACCGGAAAAGCGGGTGGTGACATTTGCCGAGCGCTTGTCGCGTCTGGCGGTGCAGCCGTTGACCGGCATACCGATGCTGCTGATCGTGCTCTACTTCGGGCTCTACCAGTTCGTCGGAGTCTTCGGAGCCGGTACCGTGGTAGACTTTCTGGAGAAACAGATTTTTGTCGATATTTTTAATCCCTGGATTACCGCTACCGTCAAAGCCTTGATCCCCTGGGAGATCATCCAGGAGCTGTTCGTGGGTGAATACGGCATCATTACCCTCGGCATCCGCTATGCGGTCGGCATCATCTTGCCGATCGTGGCCACTTTCTTCATCTTCTTCTCATTTCTTGAGGATACCGGCTATTTCCCGCGCCTGGCACTTTTAGTAGATCGTCTCTTCAAGTATATCGGCCTTACAGGTCGCGCCGTGATTCCGATGGTGCTCGGCTTTGGCTGCGACACTATGGCGACCATGGTGACCCGGACTCTGGAGACAACTCGTGTGCGCATTATTGCCACGCTGCTTTTGGCTCTGGCTATCCCTTGCTCGGCTCAGCTGGGAGTGATACTGGGGCTTCTTTCAAAGGCGCCCGGCGCTCTTATGGTGTGGGGAGTCTGCATGCTGCTGCTCTTTATTGTTGTCGGCCTGCTCGCCTCAAAAGTGATGCCGGGCGAGCCGCCAATGTTTTACATGGAAATTCCGCCGATGCGCCTGCCGCAGTTAGGCAATGTGCTTACCAAGACGTACACCCGCATGCAGTGGTATTTTATGGAAATCCTGCCGCTGTTCATACTGGCCTCGGTGCTGCTCTGGCTGGGCAAGATTACCGGCTTCTTCGATAAGATGATTACGGCCATGACACCTGTTATGGCGTCGATTGGTCTGCCACGGGAAACGGCGGTAGCCTTTATATTCGGTTTCTTTCGGCGCGATTACGGCGCGGCCGGCCTCTATGATCTGCAGACCAAGGGGTTGATGGATGCTCGCCAGCTTACGGTGGCAGCTGTGACGCTGACTCTGTTCATCCCCTGTGTCGCCCAGTTCCTCGTGATGAAGAACGAACGGGGCTGGAAAACTGCAAGCGCCATCGGTCTGTTCGTCAGTCTGTTTGCTTATGGCAGCGGGTATGTATTGAACAAGTTCTTGCTGGTAACTGGGATTCTTTGAGGGTCAAGGGTCAAGGGGCCAGTAGAAACAAGTACATTCAATAATTTTTCTTGACCCTTGACCCTGGCCCCTTGACCCTGCATCTTGACCCTGTTTTGGAGATACTATGATTTGTGGATTTTGCGGACTGGAATTTGAAGAGAGCGAAGGCAAGAGCGGGTGCGGAGGCTGCTCCAGCGGTTGTCACACTGTCCACTGCCCGCGCTGCAATTATAAAAACCCGATGGAGTCGGGTGTTGTCAAAAAATTAAGAACAATTTTTGCAAATAAAGTTGGAGTTAAAGGAGATAAAGGATGAAACTTTCGGAAAAAGCAGAAGAGATACTAGAGGCGTTGTGGATTGCGGTTGAAGAGAACGGGGCGGCATTTCTTGACCCTGAGAAGATTGGCATTGCGGTGGATGACCCCGCTTATCGTGAGTTGACCGGTTACGCGATGATCGAGATCCGCCAGGGGATGATCTACTTCCGTCCCGAAGGCTACAATGAAGGGAAGATGACCATTCGTCGCCATCGTCTGGCGGAGCGCCTGATGATGGACGTGCTCAATATCCGTGGTGATGATGGCAACCAACGGGCTTGCCAGTTTGAGCATCTTCTGAATGAAGGTGTGGATACCAAGGTCTGTACCATGCTCAATCATCCCACCACCTGCCCCCACGGCAAGCCGATCCCGCCCGGTAACTGCTGCGCCGAAGCACGCGCTCTCGGAGATTTGGGTATTGTGCCGCTGACCGAGTTTAAATCGGGACAGGAGGGTGAAATTGCCTACATTCAGACCGAGGACAACAAGAAAATGCAGAAACTGATGGCAATGGGTGTTCTGCCTGGCAACAAGATCACTCTGGTGCAGGCGTTTCCGTCCTATATCTTTCGGGTTGGGTACTCCGAATTTGCCATTGATACGAATCTTGCCAAGGAAATATTTGTGCGAAAGTAGGGTAGGGAAGGAGTTGCCGAGGTCGTTTCCGTCCGGAAAGGGTGTTTTTTCCCCCTGGCGGCGTCAATCTTCGGCTTTGCTTGTGCGGCGTACCGGTGTACGCCTCCGCGCAACGCCTTGATCTCCTTGCCAGGAGAAAAAATCCCCGCTTTCCAAAGCGGAAACCAACAGTTTCTCGTCCAGAGTTTCCGGACGGAAACTAGGTAGTTTGACGGCTGTTGGCAATTTCGATTTTTACAGGCTAGCATATTGTGGGCCGAGTTCGGTTGTGGAATGTCTGCAATCATGCTCGGCCCTTTATTATGTTACCTCGCGACACTTGATTGACTTTACGAATCCGTTTTAATACTCTATGCAAATTTAATGCGGAATTAAAAGGGCGTTGGTTATGAAAACCGGCAAAGACAAAAAAAATGTCATGGTCGCCGCTGAATTGCGCCGCCATGCGGAAGAGTGGCTGCAGACAAAAAAGTCCGATTTTAATCCTCCCTGTTCCGAGGAAGCCACGCAGAGGCTTGTTCATGAACTTGAGGTTCACAAAATTGAGCTGGAGTTGCAGAATGCAGAACTTCGTCATGTCAGGGATGAGGTGGAGAACTCTCTGGAAAAATACTGCGATCTCTTCGACTTTGCACCGATGGGCTACTTCACCCTCGACCGCAACGGGGCAATCAGTGCCGTGAACCTCTGTGGTGCAGGTCTTCTGGGTGTCGAGCGCGCCCGGTTGCTTGGCCAACGCTTCGGGCTGTTTGTCGCTGCGACAGATCGTTCCGTTTTTGCCGATTTTCTTGCAAGGGTTTTTATGAACTCGGGCAAAGAGATGTGCGAGGTGAAGCTCTTGAAAGAGGAGAATCTCTCACTCTTTTTGCAGATCGAGGGATTGGCCGCCTCATCGGGAGGTGAGTGCCGCATTACCTTGGTCGACGTCACCGAGCGCAAACAGATTGAGGAGCGGGCACTCCATTTCGCCTCCTTCCCGCTGCTGAACCCGAACCCTGTCCTGGAGGTGAACAGTTCCGGCAAGGTTACTCTTGCCAATCCCGCCACACAAAAGATTCTCGAAAAGTTGGGAATTGCCGAGCGGGATGTCAATCCGTTTATTCCTCCGGATCTGAACGGCATACTGGAAAAGTGGGACAGGAAAGAAGATTTCACCCTTTATCGCGAGATCGAACTTAAAGACAGGGTCTTCGGCGAGACAATATTTTTTACATCCATGTTCGAGGTCGCGCGGATATATACCCATGACATCACCGAGCGTAAACAGGCGCAAAATGCGTTGCGCAATAGCGAAGAGCGCGTCAGGCTGAAGCTGGACAGCATCCTTTCTCCCGAAGGAGATATCGGTAATCTGGATCTGGCCGACATCATCGATGTTCAGGCAATTCAGTCCCTTATGGATGACTTCTACAAGCTTGCCCCAATGCCGATGGCGATCCTCGACCTCAAGGGCAATGTGCTGGTCGGTAAGGGATGGCAGGACATCTGTACGCGTTTCCACCGTATTCATCCCGAGTCACGTGCGAATTGTATTGAAAGCGACCTGCAACTCACCGCAGGCATTCCGCCAGGGGAGTTCAAACTCTATAAGTGCAAGAACAACATGTGGGATGTGGCGACACCGATCATGGTCGGCAATACCCATATCGGCAACCTCTTCTCGGGGCAATTTTTCTTTGATGATGAACCGGTGGACTACAAACTTTTTAAATCGCAGGCTCAGCGGTTCGGCTTCAACGAAGATGAATACATCGCTGCTCTGAAGTGCGTGCCCCGTCTGAGCAGGGAGTTTCTTGCCACCGGAATGGAATATTTCACAAAATTTGCCGCCATTATTTCAAAACTGAGCTACAGCAATATCAAGCTGGCCCGTTCGCTGACGGAACGGGAAGTCCTGATGGATACGTTGAAAAAAACACACGATGAACTTGAACAGCGTGTTGCCGACCGGACTGTTGAACTGGCAGATTCCGTGGAGACCCTGCTGGAAGAAATATCCGTTCGGGAGAGGGCGGAAATAAATCTCTTGCGGTTAAACCGACTCTACGCGGTGCTGAGCGAGACCAACCAGGCTATTGTCCGTGCCGGCGACCGGGACTCCCTGTTTCGTGATTTTTGTCGCATAGCTGTGGAGCTTGGAGGCTTTATCCTCTCGTGGGTTGGCGTTCTGGACGAGGAGAGCAGCCTGGTGCGTGTCGTGGCGGCTTCAGGAGCGACCGACTACCTTAACGATCTCCGAATTTCGACATGTGAAAAACCGACCAGTACCGGGCCGACCGGCATATCGATCCGCGAGGGGACGTACTACATCAGTAATGATTTTCTGAACGACCCTTGCACCCTGCCCTGGCATGAAAAGGGACGTACTTACGGGATCAAGGCCTCGGCCTCCGTCGCCGTGAAGGAGGAAGGGTGGGTTGTCGGCGCACTCACTTTGTATGCGGAAGAGAAGGATTTCTTTGACCAACAGCAGGTGGAACTGCTTGTGAAGATGGGGGCAAACATTTCCTTTGCCCTCGACAACATGGCGCGGGAGGCGCGTCGTCAGAAAGCGGAACAGGCTTTAAAGGAGGAGACCCTTGAACGTCTGCGGGTTGTTGAGGCTTTGCGCGAAAATGAGCGGCTGCTCCTGCAGCAGAGCCGCCTGGCGGCCATGGGGGAGATGATCAACAACATCGCCCACCAGTGGCGTCAACCGCTGAATGTCCTGGCGCTATTGATTCAGCAAATGAAGATTTTTTATGAATCAAGTTCATTGGATAAGGAAGAGCTGGACAGCTGCGTGAGCAAATCGATGAGTTCTATCAATCACATGTCTCAAACCATTAACGATTTCAGGAATTTTTTCCAACCGGACAAAAAGCAGTCCCTGTTCAAGGTACAGGAAGTGGTTGCCAAAACCGTGGCGCTGATTAAAGACAGCTTCATGGATATGCAGATCAGGATTGATATCCACAACGATGCTAATCTGGAATTGACCGGATTTCCGAATGAATATTCCCAGGTTCTGCTTAATATCCTGGCGAATGCCAGGGATGCGCTACAGGAAAATCGTGCCAATGGCGCGAAAGTCACGATAACCATCAGCAAGGATGGGGAGAAGGGCGTGGTGACCATTGCCGACAATGCCGGCGGTATACCGGAGGAGGTCATGGACAAAATATTTGAACCATACTTTACCACCAAGGGGCCGGACAAGGGGACCGGTATTGGGCTGTTTATGTCGAAGACGATCATAGAAAAGAACATGAATGGCAGGCTGACGGTGCGCAACGCCGCCGAAGGTGCGGAATTCAGGATCGAAGTCTGATTCCGACGTTGCCTCTGTTTATTCAATTCTCTATTGACAAAACAGGACTGGTGTTGTTTTACTACAAAATTGTGACTTCGTATCATAATACCTTTGTAGTTCAAACTATTTTTCAAACAACTCCAGGAGGAAACGATGAACCCATTGGCCCAAGAACTGAACGATATGCTTGCTCAACACAGCCCGCATGTTTTGGAAATGCTGTCCGATCTCGGAAAGAACCTCTTTTTTCCCAAGGGAATCCTGACTCAATCGGCCGAAGCCAAGGACAAGGCTCACAAATACAATGCCACCATCGGTATCGCTACCGAGAATGGCGGGCCGATGTTCCTGCAGTGTATTCAGGACAAGCTGTCTGCCTTCGATCCGAAGGATATCTATCCTTACGCCCCTCCTGCCGGCAAGCCTGAACTGCGCTCTCTCTGGCGTGAAAAAATGCTGCGGGAAAACCCCAGCCAGCAGGGGAAGCACTTCAGCAATCCGATCGTCACCAATGCGTTGACTCATGGTCTCTCCATCGTGGCCGACATGTTCGTCGACAAAGGAGACCACCTGATCCTGCCGGATATGCTATGGGGCAACTATAACCTGACTTTCGGCACCTGCAGCGGCGCAATCGTCAAAAAGCATCCGACGTTTACCGTAACCGGCGGCTATGATATCGATGCCTTCAAAGCAACATTGAAAAACAGCGCCGAAGAAAAAGGCAAAGTCATTGTCCTGCTCAATTTCCCCAACAACCCAAGCGGTTACACACCGACCGTGGCTGAAGGGGATGCCCTGGTGGCAGCTATCCTGGAAGTTGCCGAATCCGGCTGCAATGTTGTTGCCGTGGCCGACGACGCCTACTTCGGGCTCTTTTACGAGGACAGTCTCAAAGAATCGCTGTTCGGCAAACTCGCCAATCTGCATCCCCGCATTCTTGCGGTCAAGCTGGACGGCGCCACCAAAGAGGAGTTTGTCTGGGGTTTCCGTACCGGATTCATCACCTTTGCCGACGGCAATGAATACGAAAACGCGCCGGTAATGGCATCCCTTGAGAAGAAAGCCATGGGAATTATCCGTGCCCGTATCTCCAACTGCCCGCACCCCTCCCAGACTTTTGTCATCGAGGCGCTTCGCTCACCCCAGTTCCTGGCCCAGAAGGAAGAAAAATTCCAGGTCATGAAAGGGCGCTCCCTGAAAACCAAGGAAGTGCTTAACAGCAGTAAATATGATTCAGCCTGGACATACTATCCGTTCAACTCCGGTTATTTCATGTGCCTGAAGCTGAAAACGGTGGATGCCGAAAAACTGCGCCTCCATCTGCTGGACAAGTACGGGGTCGGCGCTATTTCCACCACCAAGACCGACTTGCGCATTGCTTTCTCCTGTATTGCCGAAGAAAATATCCAGGAGCTGTTCGACATCATTTATCAGGGAGTTCTTGATTTGGCTTGATTAAAGGCTTGATGAGGGATGAGAGATGATTTTGACGTTCTCATCTCTCATCTGGTTTCCTGATTAATACTGATCTTCCGCTATGTACATTGTTTGATTCTGTAGGGGCGACGCCGTTGGCTCGCCCTGTTGCCATGGGCCGCAATGGCGAATGTTGCACCAGGGCGACCCACCGGGTACGCCCCTACATTCTGTCTTTGGCCGTTTTCTAATCATTTAATACAGAGCGCTCCGTTCTCCAGTTCCACCTTCAATGTTCCCCCTTCGACCACATCGCCGCCGATTATTGCCCTGGCTACGCGGGTCTCCAGTTCGCGCTGCAGATAGCGTTTGAGCGGTCGTGCACCGTAGACCGGATCGTAGCCGGCTTTGGCGATAAAACTCAGCGCTTCTTCGCTTATTTCAAGTGTTATGCGCTGATCTTTCAAGCGCTGCTTGAGTTGCGCCGCGAGGAGATCGGCAATCTTCTTCACCTCGTCAATATGGAGCGGCTTGAACAGCACGATATCATCGACGCGATTCAGAAATTCCGGACGGAAACACGCCTTGAGCTCGTTCATCACGCTCTTTCTGGCATCTTCCTTGATGTCGCCGTTTGCGGTGATCCCCTCCAGCAGATAAGCGGAACCGATATTGGAGGTCATGATGATGACCGTATTTTTAAAACTGACCGTCCGGCCATGGCTGTCGGTTACCCGGCCGTCGTCGAGAATCTGCAGCAGAATATTGAACACATACTGATGTGCTTTTTCGATTTCGTCGAACAGCAAAACGCTGTACGGCTTGCGCCTGACCGCCTCGGTCAACTGCCCACCCTCCTCATAGCCGACGTAACCGGGGGGAGCGCCAATCAGGCGCGAGACGGCGAACTTTTCCATATACTCGGACATGTCGATCCGCACCATATTCTCTTCCGAATCGAACAGCGCTTCCGCCAGGGTGCGGGCCAGCTCGGTCTTGCCGACCCCGGTTGGGCCGAGGAATATGAAGGAACCGATCGGGCGGCGCGGATCCTTGATGCCGGAGCGGGCCCGAAGCACCGCATCGGACACCAGCTGAACCGCCTCGTCCTGACCGATGACCCGCTGGTGTAGTATATCTTCCAGTCTTAGCAGTTTTTCTCGCTCACCTTCCACAAGACGCAGAACCGGTATGCCGGTCCAATGGGCAACAATCTCGGCGATTTCATCCTCGGTGACCTCTTCACGCAGCAGTTTTTGCCCCCCCTGCTTATTATCCAAAGTTGCCTCTTCATTTTTCAGCGCGGTCTCAAGGCCGGGGAGTTCGGAATATTTAAGTTTTGAGGCCTGCTCCAGATTTCCGGCCCGTTCGGCCTGCTCGATTTCACGGCGGGTCCTCTCAATCTGCTCACGCAACCCTTGAACCCGCTGAATCGCGATCTTTTCGGAATCATATCGGGCTCGCATCGCATTGGCTTTTTCGCGATCATCGGCCAGATCCTTGCGTAAAGCTTCGAGACGCTCAATGCTGGCCTTGTCCTTCTCTTTTTTGAGCGCCACCTCTTCGATCTCAAGCTGCATGACCTTGCGGGATATGGTGTCGAGCTCCGAGGGGAGAGAATCTATTTCCGTCCTGATCATTGCACAGGCCTCATCGACCAGATCGATCGCCTTGTCCGGCAGGAACCGTTCGGTAATATAGCGGTTGGAAAGGGTGGCAGCGGCGACCAGAGCGTTGTCCTGGATTCTGACTCCGTGATGCACCTCGAAGCGTTCTCTCAAGCCTCGCAGGATCGATATCGTATCCTCAACGGTCGGCTGTTCGACCAGCACCGGTTGAAAGCGCCGCTCCAGAGCCGCGTCCTTTTCAATATGCTGCCGGTATTCGTCAAGGGTCGTGGCACCGATACAGTGCAGTTCGCCACGGGCCAGCATCGGTTTCAGCATGTTGCCGGCATCCATCGAACCCTCGGCCTTGCCGGCCCCGACGATGGTGTGCAGTTCGTCGATAAAGAGGATAATTCGCCCTTCGGCCTCTTTTACCTCGTTCAGCACCGCTTTCAAACGTTCTTCAAACTCGCCGCGATACTTGGCCCCGGCTACCAGCGCGCCCATATCGAGCGCAAAGACGGTTTTGTCTTTCAAACCTTCCGGCACATCTCCCCGTACTATGCGCTGGGCCAGCCCTTCGACTATGGCGGTCTTGCCGACCCCCGGTTCGCCTATCAGCACCGGGTTGTTCTTGGTTTTGCGAGACAATACCCGGATTACCCGGCGTACCTCGTCATCCCGTCCGATGACCGGATCGAGTTTGTCGTTTCTGGCCATTTTCACCAGGTCACGGCCATATTTCTCCAACGCTTCATAGGTCGCTTCAGGATTGGCGCTCTGTACCCGCTGACTGCCGCGCACCTCGGTCAGCGTTTTCAGGAAACGCTCGTGGTTGATTCCGGCAAGCTTCAAAATCCGTCCTGTCGACGTCTTTTCTCCCTCGGTCAGCAACGCCATAAACAGATGCTCAACCGATACATATTCATCTTTAAGCCGTTTGGCCTCGTTTTCGGCAGCGACAAGGATGCGGTTCAGGCGCTGGGAAACGTAGATCTTTCCAGCTTCGGTGCCAGGGCCGGATACTCTCGGTTTCCGATCAAGTTCTGCAGTTACCTCGTTTTTGACCATATCAGGACGGATATCCATTCGCTGCAGCAGACGCGGCACCAGTCCGTCATGTTGATCCAGCAGTGCCCAGAGCAGATGTTCGCAGTCCACCTCGACATGTCCGAAGGAAACGGCTTTGTTTTGCGCCTCGGTAAAGGCCTCCTGAGATTTTTGCGTTAGTTTGTTAAAGTCCATGGTTGTGCCTTTTTTGTCATGTATTTAGTACAGCCGTCTGTATATGAGTTAAGCACGAAGCGGCTGGAAGTCAAGCGCCTGCATGTGTGACAGGATTTATAAACAATTCCGGATGACTTGATTATTCTTTACATGCCTGTATTCTGAGTATTATGGTTACCAACACAAATAAAACAGCAATCGAGAATGTGAAACAATGACCAAGAAACAGTCTGAATCGCATAGTAACTTCTGGTGGAACTTAAATATCATGCAAATGCGGGAACGCAGTCCCTGGATCTGTTATGTTATTGCTATTGCCATTGTCATCGCGGCTGCCGCAGTGCGTTTCGCTTTTCTGGGAGCTCTAGTGCTTCGAGCCCCCTATATGACGTTCTATCCGGCTGTCATGATAGTAACGATCATCTGTGGTTTGCCGGCCGGTATCTTGGCAACATTTTTGTCTGCCTTGATTGCTTCATATTTCTGGATTGAGCCTGTATATCAGTTGTATATACGGGATTTGGCCGATTGGTTGGGGCTGCTTATCTTTATTATGAGCTGCTTGGTAGTTGCCTTTCTGAGCGCGGTTTTGCGCCGAGCAGAAATTCGGCGTATTGAAACGGAAGCTCAGGTCAAATTGCTTATCGAGCATGAGCGGGCGAATGAACTGCTGCAGCAGAGTGAAGAACGATATCGTAAGGTGGTTGAGGATCAAACTGAACTCATCAGTCGGTATAAAACAGACGGGACGTATACATTTGTCAACGATGCATTTTGTCGTTTTTTTGGGAAAACAAGAGATGAACTTATGGGAAGCCCATGGTATCCGGATGCCTTTCCTGAGGATGTGGCAATTGTCGAAGAGCAACTGCAAACATTGTCGCCATCACATCCGGTTGTTGTGATCGAAAACCGTGTCTATTCAAGTTCCGGTGAGGTCCGATGGATGCAGTTTGTCAACAGGGGCATTTTCACCAAGGAAGGGCGGATTATTGAAACCCAGTCTGTGGGGCGCGACATTACTGAGCGCAAGAATATGGAACGCGCTCTTCATAAGAGTGAAGAAAGGCTCAACCTGGCCCTGAACGCGTCTAAAATGGGGGTCTGGGAGTGGAATGTGCAGACCCGCGTCTTAATCTGGTCGCCGGAGTGTTTTGACATTCTTGGGACGGTTGAATTTAATGGGATGCTCGAATCCTTCACAAATATGTTGCACCCCGATGACGCTGATCGCGTTATGGCAGCTGTCGCCAAGACGTTAGCGGAAAAAACGGCTTATTCAGCCGAGTACCGGATTATCCGTTCAGATGGCCAGGTCCGCTGGCTTTTAGACAAAGCTTGGCCTACGTTCGACGAGGAAGGTAATCCGCTTCAGCTGACAGGTACTATTCAGGATATCACCGAACGTAAAATCGCCGAAAACGAGCTACGAGAAAGCAAAGAACTGCTGAATACCGTTATTAATGGGGCAGAAGATTCTATTTTCCTTAAAGACCGGGACAGCAGGTACATTCTGGCTAATCCAGCCACATTGCGCGTTTTGGGAAAAACTGCAGAGGAGGTAGTGGGAAAAAAACTGACCGATATTCATACCGACCCGGCAATCGCCAATGCAATTTCAGAGAATGACTATCGCATCATGAGATCCGGACAGGCAGAGAGTATTGAAGAAACGGTACAGTTCGGCTTGAATAGCCGTACCTTTATTTCTTCTAAAACCCCGAAATTTGATGCCGAAGGCCAGGTTATTGGTCTCATCTGCATTTCGCATGATATTACCGAGCGCAAGCTGATCGAGGATGAGCTGAAAAGCAGTGAAGAGCGTTATCGCCGCTTGTTTGAAATGGAATTCGATGCTGTACTGATGATAGATTGGGAGACCGGCCAGGTTCTTGATGTTAATGTCGCCGCTCTCCGTATGTACGGATACAGTAAAGAAAAATTCATGCAACTGACGGCTGCCGATCTATCCGCTGAACCATCAGTGACTGAAGAGTCCATACGCAATAAAGAGAATTTAGAACACTTACGTTTACATCGCAAAAAAGATGGTCTCGTGTTTCCTGTTGATATTGTGGTCACTTATTTTGATTTTAGGGGGCGTAAAGTTTGTGTGGCGGCCATCCGAGATATCACCGAGCGCAAGCAGACAGAGAACGCGCTAATAAAAAGCGAGGAAAAATACCGAGCGCTTTTCGAAGAATCACTGGATGCCGTCTTTCTCACGATACCGGACGGATCCATTGTCGATGCGAATTCGTCGGCCTGCAAGTTATTCGATATGACTGTACAGGAAATTTGCCGGGTCGGCCGCGCCGGAATCATTGACATGACCGATGCCCGGTTAGCCCCTGTGCTGGAAGAGCGAAAACGGATCGGCCATATCAACACTGAACTTATCTGTATCCGCAAGAACGGCGAACGATTCCCGGCCGAGATCAGCTCCGTCATTGTGTCAGATGACCCCCCACGCTCTTTTGTCATCTTGCGTGATATCTCCGAACGCAGGCAGGCCGAGAATGAACTGCGCAGTTATGCCCGCCGCCTGATCGAGATTGAAGAGGATCTCAGAAAAAAACTTGCGGCGGAGCTGCACGATGAGATCGGTCGCGACCTGACCGCGCTCGGAATGAATCTGGCTTTCATAGATAATAGCCTTACAGATAAAACGTCGAAGAGTATTGGTGCACGAGTTAAGGATATGGCGAAATTGACCATAGGTATAAGCCGCACTGTTAGAGACATAATGACCGGCCTGCGGCCGCCGGTGCTGGATGATTTCGGCCTTCTGGCCGCTTTGCGATGGCATGCGGATCAATTTATAAAACGCACCGGTGTTGAGGTGCTTATTCAAGTTGACGATCCCTTTCCACGGGTAACAATTGAAACGGAGGCTGCTCTTTTTCGCATTGCGCAAGAGGCTCTCATAAATGCCGCAAAACATGCTGATACTCAGGTAGTGACGATCCAGCTGAGAATAACTGCTGGTACGCTCCGGCTCTCAGTGTGTGATGAAGGTAAAGGATTTATGCCGGCATTGTCCTCGGAATATCAAAAAGCCTCCGGATGGGGAATGAAAATAATGCGTGAACGCGCTGAACTGATAGGGGGTATTTTTCAAGTGGATTCAGCGCCCGGAAAAGGAACCGTCGTGTCTGTTGAATTACCATTGGAGGCCGCTTAGATGCCTGTCAAAATTCTGATTGCCGACGATCATGCCATTGTACGTGATGGACTCAGGATGATACTCGAATCGCAGAGAGATTTGGACGTTGTCGGCGAGGCCTGTGATGGCCGCGAAGCAATTGCACAGGCTGAATTGCTCAAGCCGGATGTTATCCTCATGGATATCGCCATGCCTGAATTGAACGGGATCGAAGCAACGCGTATAATCTGCGAACGCATATCAACGAGCAGGGTAATCATTCTTTCCATGCATAACTCCAATGAGCATGTTTTTCGCGCAATTAAGGCGGGGGCTGCGGCATACATCCTCAAGGAATCCGTGGGCTCAAGTGTTGTCAAAGCAATTAGGGCAGTTATGAAAGGAACTCAGTTTTTCGGCGATGGGGTTGAGGCACCGCTGGAGAATAACTCTGTGCTTAAAAGCCCTATCGATAGTCTCAGCCCTCGCGAACTGGAAGTTATTCAGATGGTGGTTGAAGGCAAAACCAGCGCTGAGATAGCTGAAATTCTGTCACTTTCGCCCAAAAGTATCGAAACCTACCGCAGCCGGCTCATGGTGAAGCTCGGCGTCAACAATATTCCATCCCTCGTAAAGTTTGCCCTCCTGCATCACATTACTCCTGCCGAATAAAAAATATAATTTCACTAATCAAGGTTTCCCTACAGACATACGAAATATTAAGACATATTATAGATTCTTGCCTATCTCTGTATTTGAAGCGAGTCCGATTGCCAGTGAACATACGAAGGAATTTGTTATGCTGACAGATAACGTAAATGCGCCTTTAATCCTGATTGTCGAGGATGATGACTCTCATGTGGATGTAATTCGGCGTTCGTTCAAGAACAGTGAAAGCGAGTACCGTCTCAGAATAGTCGGTACCCTGCGCGAAGCGAGGGCCGCGATAGTGCGACAGACCCCCAGCCTGGTTATTACCGACTTTAAGCTGCCGGATGGAGAAGGGACCGACATACTGCTCGCGGCCAACAGCCGCTTTCCGGTAATAATGATGACATCCCAGGGTAACGAGCAGGTTGCGGTAAATACCATAAAGGCCGGCGCCCAGGACTATATTGTCAAATCGGCGTCGGCATTCGAGTACCTGCCCCTTACGGTTAAGTATGCGCTGTCAACGTGGAACTTTGTCGCCGCCCGCAGGCAGGCTGATGAAGCCGTCCGCTGCGCCAAACAGGATTGGGAGCAGACCTTCGATGCAGTACCCGACCTGATTTCGATCATTGATACCAACCACAATATAATCCGCGTTAACCGCGCCATGGCCGAACGTTGCGGTTATACCCCCGATGAGATCATCGGTCGGAAATGTCATGAGGTTATGCATGGCATGTCCGATCTGCCCGGCAAGTGCCCCCATTCCAGGATGATTCAGGACGGATGCGGGCATTCAGAGCAAATTGAAGAAAAAGCGCTGAACGGAGTCTTCGATGTCTCGGTCTCTCCTCTCTATGACGCTTTGGGTCAGATAAGGGCCTGCGTCCATATTGCGCGGGATATCACCGAACGCAAACGGGTGGAGGAAGAACGCGACCTTATGATGCATGTGTACCAATTGCTGAACAAGCCGGAATCCCTCAATGAGAGCATGCAAGGCATTACTTCTCTGCTGAAAAACTGGACCGGATATGAAGCTGTCGGCATCCGTTTGCAGGACGGTGTGGACTTTCCCTATTTTGAAACATCCGGTTTTCCCGCTGAATTTGTCCAAAAGGAAAACCACCTCTGCTCGTATGACCCGTCAGGTAAAGTCCTGCGGGACAGCACCGGCAATCCCGTGCTTGAGTGCATGTGCGGAAATATACTCTGTGGCCGCTACAACTCGGCATTGCCGTTTTTTACCAACTTCGGAAGTTTTTGGTCCAATAACACCACTGCTCTGCTTGCTTCCACCACCGCTGCCGAACGGCAGGCACAAACCCGCAATCATTGCAATGGGGAAGGTTACGAATCTGTTGCACTGATCCCCCTGAGGTGTACCGGAAATATTTTTGGTTTGTTGCAATTTAACGATCACCGTCCTGATTGCTTCACTCCTGAGCGTATAGAATTGTTCGAAAGAGTAGCAAATGTTCTGGCAACCACCATTTCGCAAAAAAAAGCCAAGGAAGAACGTTTGAAGTTTGAACAGCAGTTCCAGCAAACCCAAAAACTCGAAAGTCTCGGAGTGCTGGCGGGGGGCATAGCCCATGATTTCAATAATATCCTTACTGTAATTTTGGGGCACTGTTACATCGTCGATGAAGATAACAACATTGAAATTGGTCAAAAAGAGCATATCAAGCAGATCGAAAAGGCTGCAAACCGGGCCGCCGACCTCTGTCGGCAGATGCTCTCCTACGCCGGCAAAAACTCGTTCGTTCAAACCAGTATAAATCTGTGGCTGTTGGTTGATGAAACTGTAAAAATGCTCCACTCGGCCATTAAAAAGAATGTAGTTTTCGATCTGGATCTTAGATGTGATGTGCCGGAAATAATCGGTGACAGCGCCCAGATTCAGCAGGTTGTCATGAACCTGATCATCAACGCCGCTGAAGCGATAGGTTATAAGAACGGCACCGTAAAAGTCGTACTTGTCAGGACGATTGTACAAAGCGAGAAAGGTGAGTCGGATTTCCTCGGCAACGCCATTCCGCCCGGCAGTTACGCCTGTATGACGGTGTCGGATGATGGCTGCGGCATGGATAATGAGACGCAAAACCGAATATTCGAGCCGTTCTACACGACAAAATTTACCGGTCGCGGACTGGGGATGTCGGCCGTGCTCGGAATTATCAGGTCGCATTATGGGGCATTGCAGCTATCTACCACTCTGGGTATCGGCACAACTTTCAAGGTCTATTTCCCCTTGTCTGCTGTTTCCGTTGCGACTGAAACTACACCGACAGCCGGTTTCTTCTCTATAGAAAAATGCCGCGGCACCGTTTTGCTCGTGGATGATGAAGAAGGTCTCCGATTTATCGGGTCCGCGCTGTTGAGAGCCATGGGTTTTTCGGTCATTACCGCAGCTGACGGCCGCGAGGCTCTTGAAATATATCGCGAGCGCGGAGACGGCATCGACATTATCCTGCTGGACCTGCTCATGCCGGTGATGGGGGGGATAGCCGCTTACCAAAATCTTCGTGAAATATCCACTGAGTTTCCGATTGTTATCTGCAGCGGTTACAATACCGATGAAATTATGGAAGATATCAATAACGATGAACACGCCGCTGTGATCCTGAAGCCGTACAAGCCGGACCAGTTGCGTAGCGTTTTGGTGAAGCTTCTTGATAAAATGGAGTAGATCTTAATGATAGAACCGTCAAACTGCCGCATACTGCTTGTCGATGACGAAGAAGGGATTCGTTTCACTCTGGGCGATCTATTAAGAAAAGAGGGATACCTGGTTGATGTTGCCGCCGGCCATGTCGATGCCATCGTCTGTCTTCAAGCCGCTCAGTACGACCTGGCGTTCGTGGATATCATGCTTGCCGGAGATAGCGGAATCGACGTGCTCCATGATGTCAAAGTCATTTCCCCCGCAACCGCAGTGGTAATGTTTACAGCCCGCCCTGAAGTCAATACGGCCGCCGAAGCGGTTCGCCTCGGCGCATTCGATTACATCACCAAACCGGTTCAGCCTAAAATACTGCGGTCGGTCAGTCGCCTGGCTCTGACGGCCAAAAAGATGCGCGATGAGCGCGAACGGTATCGGGTTAACATGGATGCCATTTTCCGGACGGTTTCCGATTCGATCATCATGGTCGATAAGGAGGGATGTCTCGAACAGTTCAATGCCGCGGCCGGAAACCTTTGCGGCTATACGAACGACATGATTGGCCGCAAAGTGTCGGAAATCGATGCTGCGGGCGGCGGCGAGTACTGCGCCGCACTTATGGAAACAGTTCGCACCAACACTCCTAAAGAGCTGCGCCGCTTTGAATACATAATGCCGGACGGTAACGCCTGCACCGTCAGTATCAAGTTTACGCCGATTAACGAAGCGGACTGTTCGGTAATCGGCGCGGTTGCGGTCATCAGGGATGAGAGCCCTCTGGTCGAACTCGAACAGTCGTTGAAAAAACGTGGTCAGTTTCACGAGATCATCGGTATTTCAGACACCATGCAGCGGGTCTATTCGTTGATTGAGGCTCTGGCTGACGTGCGGACCACGGTGCTGATAAATGGCGAAAGCGGTACCGGCAAGGAGCTGGTGGCCGCTGCGCTGCATCATGCCGGCGGGCGGACAAAGGAGCCGTTTGTAAAGGTCAATTGTTCGGCCCTTTCAGAATCGCTTCTGGAAAGCGAACTGTTCGGTCATGTGCGTGGCGCCTTTACCGGGGCCGTTGCAGACAAAGTCGGGCGCTTTCAGAAGGCGCATCGCGGCACGCTATTTCTGGACGAAATCGGAGATATTTCACCTGCGATTCAGATGCGGTTGTTGCGGGTATTGCAGGAAAGCGAATTCGAGCGGGTGGGCGAATCGACCCCGATCAAGGTGGATGTACGCATCATTGCCGCCACCAACCAGAATCTGGCCACACTGGTCACTCAGGGTAAGTTTCGGCAGGATCTCTTCTATCGTCTAAATGTTATTCGGATGGAATTGCCTTCGCTGAGAGAGCGTCGTGATGATATCGCTCTGTTGGCCGGTCATTTCAAGCATAAATTTAATCGTAAATTCAGTAAAAATATTCGCGCACTCTCGGATGAAGTCTTGAAACTCTTCTGCACCCACACCTGGCCGGGCAACGTGCGCGAATTGGAACATGCCATGGAACATGCGGCTGTCCTCTGTAGAACCGATATCATTACAATTCAAAACCTGCCGCAGGATCTGGTTGATTCCGTGCATGGCATCACGTCGGCGCCCAAGCCCGCCAGCAACCTTTCCCTCGATCAGGCCCTGGCAATGTCCGACGGCAATATTACCCGCGCTGCCAATCTGCTTGGCGTCAGCCGGCCGACGGTTTATCGCCACCTAAAGGAAAAAGAGGATAAAAATCATCATTCGAATTCTCAAGATATCTTGTAACGGCAACAGTAAGTAAGCATCCATCACCTCTGGAGGTGGGATGCTTACTGATTTCAGAATAAGAATTAATTCATATTACTGTAATATGTTACATCCAAAACTGTAATATATTACACATTGATCCCGCGCATTTTTCTCCGCAAGCCACACAAACCCGCATAAATAGTATCTTAAACCTTGTTTATTGCCCTTTTCTTATCCATGGCACGAATGCTGTAATTGTCACAGTCTATAATTCTTCATCAGAAACAGA
>CAIYDX010000363.1 GCA_903925005.1 uncultured Geobacteraceae bacterium | reverse complement strand
TGCCTCGGATCGCTTCGAGCGCGACCTTTGCCTTGTACTGGCTGGTGAAACTTTTACGATTCTTTTCGCTCAATGCCTGCTCCTTTTTGTTGCAGGCTACCATCTTAAACTATTGTCCGAAATCCGGGGTCCACTATACCGAATCGCTTCGAGCGCAACTTTTGCTTTGTACTGACTGGTGAAGCTTTTTCGATTCTTTTCGCTCAATGCCTGCTCCTTTTTATTGCAGGCTACCATCTTAAACTATTGTCCGGATTATGGGGTCCATTATAGTGTTGACGTCCCCTGGTGGACGCTTCGAACTTTTTGACACTGGTTCAAATCCGAATTTCGGACTTGTATAAAGTGATATTTGTTCCGGCCGCCAAGGTTAGACTCGAAGGTGTTCTCTATTTCGGAGGCTGTCAACCAAAGTGTGTAAATGGTTTTCCGGTATGTTATTAATTGTAAAAACCAGAAGTTAATCTTTCAGACAATGTCAGCTGAAGTAAACTCCGAGTAAAACATAAATCCATATCTCCAGTTCTGCTTTGATTCATGCATAGCTTTGTCAGCCTTTTTCATAAGTTCATTGCAATCATCAGTTCCGTCGACAGGGTATTCATGACTGAATCAGATGAAATTGGAAACTTAATTATTCAAATCCAAACGAGTTCCTCAGTGTTGATAAATATGGGTCCGGCAAAGACAGTTGTTTCCCACTAATGACAAAAAGAAGCTAACTTCCTGACGTTCTCTTTTCCTGTCTCAGTATGACGAAAAATTGTTTCTCCTGCAACATTCATATAGCCATACGTAGCACTATCTTTGCTACTTTCAATGCAGAATGACATGATACCGTTTTGGGGATAACCAACAAACCGTATAGGCGGATTGACTTCCACAACGGGCTTTAAACTCTTACGGTCCAGCAGCAGGTATCCGTTCTCATCTCGATTAAGGAGTACATAGTTATCATCCATTGACTGCACCATTCCTTTAAATTTTGCCCAAAAAACTTCATGGTTTTTCTTATCAATAATATACGGATCACTTCCTTCGCTAGCGGTGCGTGTCACCATAGCCAGGCCATTGCGATAGGGTTCTGCGTAAACCATTGTTGCCTTAATAAAGGGTTTACCAGTGCGGTCAATGTAGCCGTATTTTATATAATTGTTGCTTCTTTTCGTATTTACGGCATAGATTGCTGCTCCGTCAGAGAACGTTTCCACACGCCAGAATTGTGGTTTAATAACAAGTTGTTCCTTACGGTCAATGAAACCCCATTTGCCACCGACTCGAACACCACACAAACCTTCGCTGAAACCTTTCTTTTGCAAACGTTCATACTTTGGTGCGATTACAAATGCACCTTTCTTATCAATGATGCCCCAGCGGCCACTATATTTCACAACTGCCTCTCCATTGTTGAATGGATAACCAAACTCGAATTTTGCTGGAATAACTACATCGCCTTTATCATTTACGTAACCATAAAGCCCATTTTCAACATATTCAATAAGACCTTCGCTAAAAAATATCTCATCAATAATTATTGGAGCACCGACGATAAATTCGCGTTCATTACGCTCATCCTCATCATGAACAACTGAAAGGAGAGCATTTCTACTCTTATAATAATATGGTGTAATCACCTTGCCATTCAAAAGCATGATGGCATAGTCACCGCCCTGTTTTTCCTGAACAAAAAAAACTCTACCGGTCTGTTGCATATCTGTAAATTCTTCTTTCAACAATAATTGTCCAGAAGATGATATCACTCCATATTGTGATTTACGTGGTCCATGAGAAATCTTCACAAGGGCGATTTCATTTTCAAAAGCCATTGCACTATCTAAGACCGGCTCTACAACAATTTTGCCTTGTTGATCTATATATCCCCATTTGCCGTTACGGCGGACCACTGCTAGGCCACCAATAAATTCATCAGCCCAGTCAAAAGCCGGTTTAATAACAATCTTTCCGAACCTGTCTATGAAACCCCATTTGCCGTTTATTCCCACTGGAAAATAGGAAACAGATTTGAGTGTCTCCCCAGATTCCTCGGCCAATGCCGATTGAAAGAAGCAACAGATCAGCAACATGGTGAATAATATCAGCTTTAGGCGTTTCATAAAACTCCTGTAAAAAATATGAGCCAGAGTTACTTAAATATATGGAGCAAAGTCCACTGTCAAGTGGACAGTTTCAGATAGTGGACAGTTCCAGATAGGTGAGAGTACAGGCAGATACGGACAATGGGAGGAACGTCAGAATATATACACGCATCAACTTTTGATCGGTTGACATCAGTTACCCCAAAGGTCATTCGAACTCCATAACCCTCCGGTTATTAAAGCATATTTTGGAAAATAGTTGATGGCTATAAAAACTGAGAAAAATAAACAGCCGATTTCATTAAGAAATCGGCTGTTATAGTGTATGGCGTCCCCTGGTGGACGCACTTAGAACTTTTCCCTTTGAATAGAGTGAACCTTCCTCCTATAAATATGTCCAGTTTTTAGTGAGAAAGTCATTACAACCACAACAAACTAGGTTGCTTTTGCCGTGACGCTGGTCGGATTCATCGGGATACGCGCTCCCACTACTTATATTATTCAATACGAGTCATTTTGTTAACGACTTTCTCTTCTAACATTCCGTCAAGAGCTTTGATGTAGACTCTGTAATGATCAGTGCTTACGTGCTTTTCAACAGACGCTGCACTCTCCCAAGTTTCGTAGAATATGAACACCGCCGGGTCTAAGTTGTCTTGGTGCAGATCGTATTCAATGCAACCGTCTTCCTTTCTGGTCGGCGGAATGAGCTTAAGTAGTTCAGCTTTTACAGCTTCAACAGAATCCGTCTTCGCCACAATTTTTGCTACAATAGTTATGTTTGCCACGTTTCACCTCCTTTCTGAAAATCGCGTTATATTGTTCGTCCAGTCACACATGAATGGACTGCAGAAGCGTCCTCAAAACGTCAGGAATTGCGGCTGGTCTGCGTTCGTTGCGGCTAACATAGACATGAATGAAGTGCCCGTGTGCCACAACTTTATCCTCGTCCTCTCTGAAGACTCCTACCTCATAGCGCACACTTGAATTACCAAGTTTTGCAACGCGTATTCCAATAGTGATTCGATCCGGAAAAGCGACCGGAGCAAAGTAGTTGCATTGTGTCTCTATGACCAGTCCGATTACTGGACTCCGTTCGATATCAAGGGCGCCATTGGCAATTAGAAATTGATTCACCGCAGTGTCAAACCAACTGTAATAAATGACATTGTTTACGTGCCCGTAGGTATCGTTGTCCATCCAGCGCGTAGTAATAATGTGAAAATGTCTGTAATCATTGCGTGTGTCAGTTTTTGCCTGCATGGTCTCACCTCCACTATTTTACAAATCAATACACAACCTGATAGATATCATTTGCATCTCTCAAGGTAATTATTCGTGGATTGTTGGCCAGCAACCGAGTTACCTTCATAACCCCTTCCGCCATTCGAGGAATGGCGTCCTGTGTCACATTTAATTCCTTCAAAGTTCTAGGAAGTTGTAGATCGATAATCAACCCTTCCATAAAGCTTATTCCAGCTTCAGCAAGCACTTTACTGTCAGTGGATAAAACATCCGGGCATAACAATTTACCCAGCGCGGCGAACTTCTTCAGGCTGGCAATCATGTTGAAACGGAGTACGGCACAGAGCATCACTGTATTAGCCACGCCATGCGGCACATGGAATTCCCCGCCGAGAGGATAGGCGAAAGCATGTACCGCGGTCACTCCGGCGTTGGCAAAGGCTTGTCCGGCCAGAAGGCTCCCTTCCAGCATATTCATGCGGGCTTCCAGATTGCTGCCGTTGGCCCAGGCGCTGCGAATATTGGCAACTATCAGTTCTATCGCCCGCAAGGCGAGATGATCGGTCATGGGGGTCGCATTCACGGACGTGTATGCCTCTACGGCATGGATCAACGCATCCATACCACTGGCGGCGGTGGCGCCAGGCGGCAGTGATAAAGTCAATTCAGGATCAAGAATGGCCGTCTCAGGAAAAAGAAAGTCGGACACTACCCCTTTTTTCAGGTTTTCTGCCTGATCTGTCAGAATTACAATCGGGGTTACTTCACTTCCTGTTCCCGCAGACGTGGGTATCAGGATTTTGGGCACTCCACGCTTATCCACAAGGTTGACACCGATCATCTGGGCAAGTGACTTGTCATTGGTTAACAGTACAGAAATAACCTTCGCAACGTCCATGGCCGAACCGCCTCCAAGACCTATTATCAGGTCGCAGTTTGCTTCACGCGCCAGTTTAAGACACTCATCGATTGTTTCTAGTGGTGGTTCGGGCGGCACTTTGCCAAATACTGACACCGATTCTACGTTACCTTCCAGTATCTGCAACACATGATCGCAGATGCCGGCCTTAACGATCCCTTCATCAGTAAAAATAAATACCCTTTTCCCCCCGAGTAGCTTAATTTCCTGCGGAAGCGTTGTTATTGACTTTATTCCGGTAATTATTTTACCCGTGGTCTTGAAATAGTTTATCGTAGCATTCATTTTGGCTTCTCCTATGAGTTAAACTGCGAGGTATTTCTTTTTTACGTCGTCATCCTGTCGGAAGGTTTCAGCATCCGCCTCATAAACAATATGCCCTTTGTCTATGATGACTACCCTGTCAGCAACCGCCATGCAAAATTTAATGTTCTGTTCAGAGAGTAGAATCGTGGTACCCATCTCCTTGATCTTCAACACCAAATCTTTCAGAACCTTGACCATCACCGGGCTTAAGCCTTCTGTAGGTTCATCAAGGAGGAGTATCTCGGGATTTCCCATCAAAGTCCGGGCTATGGTAAGCATCTGCTGCTCTCCACCAGACATGGTTCCAGCCTGTTTATCCTGATAATCCAATAAAATAGGGAAATAGGTATATATCTGCTCCAGATTCCAGTAGCCGTGGCGTCCGCTGGATGTGCCTAAAAGAAGATTGTCTTTTACAGAAAGATCTCCAAAGATTCGACGGTCTTCCGGGACGAGGCCAATGCCGAGACGTGCGGCATGATATGGTTTCAGGCCGTTGATTTCCTTGCCATTGAAGATTACTTTGCCTTCCTTTGGTGGGACCAGCATCACAATGCTTTTAAAGGTAGTGGTCTTGCCAGCGCCGTTTCTCCCCATGAGACAGAATGTCTCGCCCTTCTTAACGGAAAAGTCGACGCCGAAAAGAATGTGGCTCTTGCCATAATAACTATGGATATTTTGCACGAGCAGAGTTTCATTCATAATCAAAGCACCTCATGGCCAAGATAGGCATCAATAACAGCCGAATTTTTTTGGATCTCTTCAGCGTTTCCTTCGGCTACCAATTCACCCTGAACCAGCACCCTGATGATATCGGCAATCCCGAACACCATGTCCATGTCATGCTCGACAAAGACTGTGGTCAGCTTGAATTCTTCGTGAATTGCCCGAATCAGGTGAGTCATCTTAACCCGTTCGTCAGGTGACATGCCGGCAGTCGGCTCATCCAGAAGGAGCAATTTCGGCTTCATGGTCAGGGCGATGGCGATGTCTAGAACCTTCTGGTCTCCGTGGGAAAGTTCAAAGGCTTTCAGACCCTCTTTGCCGCTGAGTCCCAGTCTGTCCAGAATAAAACGACAATGTTCCTCAACATCTCTATAAACCTTACGGTTCGCGAATATGTTCCAGCTTTTTACATGGTATGCCAGGGCGGCAAGGTAGAGATTATCGTAAACAGTCTCATCGTAGAAGAGGCTGGCCACTTGAAATGCCCTGACTATCCCCATTTTTACAAGGCCCTCCGGTTCCGCTCCGGTTATCTCAATGCCGTTGAAAAATATGCCGCCGTTGTCCGGAGAGATATAACCGGTAATCTGGTTGAACAGCGTGGTTTTACCTGCACCGTTGGGGCCGATGATAGCTGTGAGTTCACCTTGTTCAATCCCCATGGATATATTTTTTGAAACATGCAGGCCACCAAAGTGCTTATTTACATTTCTGAGTTCAAGGGTTGTCAAGCTGGCCTCCTTTTTTCGCGAATAGTCTCGCGAAGTGCCGTGAAACGCCGACAATCCCTTTTGGAAACAGCAGTACTACGATTATCATGATGACCCCGATCACAAAGGACCAATACTGGGTGGAACGTCCGATCACATCTTCAAGAAATATAAATACCGCTACGCCGATGAGCGGACCGAAAAAACTTCTCATCCCCCCCAGAATTGTCATAAGGATTATGCTGCCCGACATGGTCCAGACGAACATGTCGGGATGGATGCTTTTGTCAATTCCGGCATACAGGCCGCCGGCAATTGCGGTGAAGCAGGAAGAAATCATGTATGCCAGCAGTTTGTGGCGGAACGCGTTCATGCCGATAAAGCTTATTCGGGTTGGATTCTGTCTGATACCTTTCAGGACCGCGCCAAAAGGGGACCGGTCAAGGCGCCAGAGAAAATAAATACAGATGGTCACGACGACAAAGGAGAAAATATAGTAGTTGAGCCCCCCGGCCAGAAGGTCAGGTTTTGGTATTGCCTGAATACCGTCATCTCCGCCGGTAAACTCGGACCACTTAACGGTAATTCCCCATGCAAGCTGGGCAAACGCCAAGGTGAGCATGGTAAAATAAACGTCCGACAAGCGCAGGCTCAATGCTCCCAATAATACGGACAGCGCAATCGCTGCTACGGGAGCAATCAGCAGCGCCCACACAAAAAAATCTCCACCGAAACTTTTGGCCATCATACCGGTTATATAAGCGCCCAGACCGTAAAATATTGCCTGTCCGAATGAAAGCAGACCGGTCGTGCCAAACAGGACATTGAACGAAAGCGCGAATAGCCCGAGAATGATAATCTGAGACGCAATATGGATGGTGTGATCCCCACCGACAAAAATAATGCTTACAAAAATCAGGAAATAGGCCAGCCATGGTGCCATGGTAGTAAATTTATCGTTCATATTTTCTTCCTCCCTTTTTCACGGGAGAACAGCCCTTTCGGTTTAAAGATTAGTACTACGATCATTACCGCAAAACTGAGCAGGGAAGCCCATTGAGGCATCCAGAGGATTCCGAAGGCATTGACTTCACCGATCAGCAATGCCGCAAACAACGCCCCCCAGAAATTCCCTAAACCACCAATGACCACAACGATCAGCGAGTCGATAATAACTTCTACGCCAGTACCGGGTGCAATTGTTCGGAGCGGGGCGGCCATGGCTCCCGCCAGGCCGCCCATTGCGGTCGCCACCCCGAACACTAGGCTCATAACCAGCGAAACGTTTACTCCCAGCATTCCGACCATCTGCGTATCTGTGGATGCCGCCTGGATTATTTTGCCGGTTTTAGTTCGGCTGAGCACATACCAGGCGCTTACGACAATCACCAATCCGAGCAAGATGATAAACATGTTGTATGTCGGAATAGTTACGGTTCCAAACTCCATTGATCCTGCCAGCGATTCTGGCTTCGAAATAGTTTTGTAGGCCGGTCCCCAGATAAACTTCACCGCATCGTCGAGAATCAGGATAAAGGCGTAGGTCAGCAGAATCTGGAATGCTCCCTCTTCCTCCCGTCCCACGATCCTCCTGATGAAGCAGATCTCAAGCAGCATCCCGACCAGACCTGCTCCCAGAGCGGCAACAACCGCGCCTATCCAGAAATTGTCGAACAGGGCAATTGCCTGATAACTGAAGTAAGCTCCGATCATATAAAACGAGCCATGGGCAAAGTTGAACACTTTGGCCACACCAAAAATAAGTGTCAGGCCGCTCGCCACCAGAAACAGGAGCATTGCTACAGACAGGCCGCCGAAAAACTGGGAAATAAATATTTCAAAACTCATGTAAATGCTCCGCTACTTCTTTTTAGACTTGGTCAGTATGTCGATGTACTCTTGTGTGGGCATTAATTTGTCGGCGGCATAGACCTTCATTTTCCCAAGCATGAATTTTGCGGGGGGGAAATTATCATTCTTCATTGTCACGCCGATTGCCTGTGTCTGCACCATCTGATGGGTCTTCGGGTCGATGTATGACGTGAAACCGGCGGGATCCTCGGGTTGATGGAGTTTCATCCCTTCCATGGCTTTTACCAGGGCTTCGGTATCGTCAGCGTTTCCTACTTTTCTGATAGCTTCCGCTATCACCAATATACCTACGTAAGCGCCTTCAGCGGCATATGAGGGGTATCTGCCGGTTGCTTTCTTGAATTTCTGAACGAAGTCCTTGTTATCTTTTGTATCAGGCCAGTTGTTGTGGTGTCTGGCAGACATGATCAACCCTTCCGGGCATTCCGCTCCCAAGGTGGAAAAGACTTCATAGTTTCCGCCACCATCCGGATGGAAATACTTCATTTTTTTGAATAGACCGTAAGCTTTGGCCTGTTTGATAAAAGCAACCGTGTCTCCGCCCCAGAAACCTGCGACCAGCACGTCCGGCTGTGCTTTCATTATTGCGGTAATGTATGAAGTGTAGTCCGGCTCATAAAGCTTTGGCCAGAATTCGCCAACCATTTCATACTTCACGCCAAGTTTGCCGAGGGAGTACTTAAGCTCCGCTATCTGGTCCCTGCCATAGGCATAGTCAGGGCCGATATAGGCAATTTTCTTTGCGCCCTTCATCTCCTGCTGCATGTACATGGCTCCAGCCGCCATTGACTGATAGGTGTTGTTGCTCACCCGGAAATAATATTTCTGGAAGGCATTTGCGGTAAGATCGGTGGCGGCATGGTCAGTGCCGACAAAGATGGTTTTGTATTCCTTGCTGACTTCGGTCACGGCAAGTGCTGCCCCTGATGAAACAACTCCGTACAAGAACTTTACGTGGTCTTCCGTTATGTACCGTTTGGCGAGTGTTACCGCAAGGGCGGGCTTGCTCTGGTCATCGGTAACGATTGCTTCCAGCTTTTTACCCCCCGGCAGCCCCTTGGCATTCACCTCCGCGAGGGCGATTTTGATCGCGGCCTCGGAATCCTGACCGTACAGACCGCCTCTGCCGGACATCGGATAGAGTGCGCCGATCTTGATTGTTTCTGCGGAAAAACTGACAGCGGAAGAGAAACAGACCAGCAGTGCGGATAAAATTGATACGGTTTTACGCTTCATCTTGAACCTCCCTTTGGGTGTTTGTGCTTAAGAATGTAAAGCATGGAAGTCGGTGCAGGCGGTCAAATACCGCCCATGCAGAGATATTTCACTTCAATGAATTCCTCGATGCCGTATTTGGACCCTTCGCGGCCGATCCCGGATTCCTTCATGCCGCCGAAAGGGGCCACTTCTGTGGAAATCAGCCCTGTATTAATGCCGACCATGCCGTATTCCAGCGCTTCGGATACCCGCCAGACGCGATTGATATCCCTGGTATAGAAATAGGACGCCAGGCCGAATTCCGTATCGTTGGCCATCCGGATAGCCTCCGCATCGGTTGTGAATTTGAAGATCGGCGCTAACGGGCCGAAGGTTTCCTCCTTGGCCACCAGCATTTCCTCTGTAACATCCGTGATGATTGTCGGTTCAAAAAAACTGCCGCCCAGGGTATGACGTTTTCCTCCTAATAATATTCTTGCGCCTTTGGCCACCGCATCGGCAATATGCTCTTCCACCTTTTGTACGGCTGCCATATCGATCAGCGGTCCCTGCTGAAAATCGCCGAGCAAGCCATTGCCAACCTTCATGCGTTCTACGGCTGCGGCTAGCTTTTTAGTGAAGGCATCGTAGACGCCTTCCTGAACAAGCAGGCGGTTAGTACATACACAGGTTTGGCCGGTATTACGGTACTTGGAGGCGATGGCGCCTTCTACTGCGGCATCCAGATCGGCGTCGTCAAAAACAATGAAAGGTGCGTTTCCCCCCAGCTCCAGCGATACCTTCTTAACCGTGGCCGCGCATTGGACCATCAGCTGTTTGCCGATCTCGGTCGAACCAGTGAATGTCAGCTTGCGCACGATCGGGTTTGCGGTCATTTCGGTACCGATGGCGGCCGCCGAGCCGGTAACAACACTGAATACGCCGGCCGGGATGCCGGCCCGCTCGCCCAGTTCAGCCAGGGCCAATGCTGAAAAAGGGGTAGCGGTAGCCGGTTTGACAACCATGGTGCAGCCGGCAGCCAGGGCCGGGCCGGCTTTTCGAGTGATCATGGCGGATGGAAAGTTCCAGGGGGTAATGGCGGCGCAGACACCGATTGGTTCCTTGATGACCACGATACGCTTGTCAGCCGTGTGGCCGGGGATGGTGTCGCCGTAGACTCTCTTCCCCTCTTCGGCAAACCATTCGATAAACGAGGCGGCATAAGCGATCTCCCCCTTTGATTCAGCCAGCGGTTTACCCTGTTCGGCGGTCATGATGATGGCCAGGTCTTCCTGATTGGTCATCATTAACTCAAACCACCTGCGGAGGATCGCGGAACGCTCTTTAGCAGTTTTGGAGCGCCAGGCCGGCAAGGCGCCGTTGGCGGCCTCAATGGCGCGGCGCGTCTCGTCGGCACCCATGCGGGGAATCGTGCCCAGCTTCTCGCCGGTGGCAGGATTCGTTACATCAATTACCGCGCCGCTGTCGGCGGCCAGCCATTGACCATTCAGATAACAATGTTGCTTCAGTAGGGTGGGGTCTTTAATTTTTAACATTGCAGCGGCACCTCCAGCATTGAATTGAACAAAACACTTGTTTGAAATCATCAGCACGGATTGTGCCAACTACTGGAAGGAGTGTGTAAAGCAGGCGGTTATCTAATTAAGGGGGATTGCTGAGTTTAATAGGAATATAAATACAACACGCAGATAACACGGTATAAAAGTCATACATTATTTTCAATATTGATACTGTTCAGCAATTTATATATATGCAATGCACCATTATCAGCATACAAATAAACAGACAAAACAAAAAAACAGGATTCTAAATTGGGAGTTGGGTGTCGTATTTGATGCAAAAACGCATCAGCTGTTAATAAGGCTGATGGGACTCTTTAGACTTACGTCAGCGCAAGCCATGTTTTTCCAACTTGCGGGCAATTGATGATTGGTTTACGCCCAGGGCAGCGGCCATACGCCTCTGATTTCCATGCAGCTCCAGGGATTTGGATAACATTTTTCGTTCAAGAGAGTCCAACGCCTGCTGAAGGGTCATATCGCTCATCCATTCCGTCGTTTCTACGGTTACCTCTTTTGTACGCGGAACTATATCGTTTGGAAGATCCTTGAGATCGATTACATCGGTTTCGGCCATGACCACAAGCCGCTCACAGATGTTCATTAATTCGCGAACATTGCCGGGATACGGGTATGATAACAACGCATCGGATGCTGCGCGTGTAAGGCGCTTGGAGATGCCGTTTTTTGTCCCGAATAATTCTATATAGTGCTGTATTAGCGGAAGAATGCAATCTCTCCTTTCTCTGACAGACGGGATGTTGATTGGTACAACCTTCAGGCGGTAGTAGAGATCAAGCCTGAATGTCCCCTGCGTGATCATCTCTTCTAGGTTCCTGTGGGTTGCCGCAAGTAAGCGAACATCCACTGTACGGCTTAATGTGCCGCCAAGCCGTGTAATGCGGCCATCCTCCAAAAAGCGAAGCAGTTTGACCTGAGAAGATGGTGGCAGCTCTGCGATCTCATCCAGAAACAGCGTCCCGCTGTCTGCCAATTCAAGATAACCTGGCTTCCCTCCCGTCTTGGCACCTGTAAATGCTCCTTTTTCGTATCCGAAAAGCTCGGATTCTATAAGGGAGTCGGGAATGGCCCCGCAATTTATCCTGATAAGCGGTTTCTCGGATCGTTGTGAATTTTTATGGATAATATCGGCGATAAGTCCTTTTCCGACGCCTGACTCACCGAGGAGAAGCACGGACGAATCAACAGAACTTACCTTTATTGCTTGTCCCAGGGCTTTCAGCATGCAAGGGCTCTTGGCAATCACCCGTCTGGATTCCAGTTCAATGTGCTGCAGTTCCAACATGTGATTACGCAACTGATCCTTCATTGCCTCCTGTTCCTCAAGTTCCCTTTGCATCGTTTCTAGCTCGGTAATATCTCGCACACTTGAAACAATTCTGATAAGTCTCCCACTTGGATCGAAAACCGGTGTTCCGGTAATTACCAGCTTTCGTCCTTTCCTGTTCTGCAGAATATTCACAACCTTCCTGGCTTTGATCACCTCAAGGGTGGCCGACTTGTCGACAAAACCTTCATCTACCAGTTCTTGCATGTTGCGCCCTATAATATCATCGGCTTTGACGCCATGGATTCGTTCCGATGCCGGATTCATCCGGAGAACATTTGCCTCGCCATCGCAAATCCAGAGACCTTCAGAGGAAGAATTTATAACAGCCTCCAGCTCTCCGATTATTTCTTGAAAAAAACTAGTCTGCATTGCCATTTCTTCCAGCCCTGAACTCTCAACAAACACACAGATTGCGCCAACTTGTTCAGAGTTGATAACGATTGGATTGACCCTGATCAGATAGTTTGTTTTCTCACGACATAGCGAAAATTCAGCATTTTGTTTCCGACGCTTAAGTATTTGGAGCGTCTTCGGCAACAACTCAGGAAATGCTTCATTTAGGTCAACACCTGGATATGCTCCGAAACTCTCATGTGCTATAGAATTTGCTAAAATTGTAATGCCAGAGGTGTTTACCGCTAAGATACCTACTCCCATGGCGTTAACCAAGGCTTGGCTGAAATTGTTAACGTGAAGTTCATTGCTGCTGTGGATGGTGTCTGTAAATAGTGGTAGTGTTGACATTACGGAGACCTCGCTAAGTTCCATGATGAGAATGATTTCAACGCCGAGTCGCGGAGATCGGTACAGAGTAAAGTGATCTAGAAACAGCTATTATGCACAAATGCATCTAAGATGCAAATATGAATCGTATTTTAATAATTTAGATATAGAAGTTATTGGCAAAGAAAATAATATTGGATGGCGATATTCCGTTTGTGGGTGCGGTGAAGTTTACGACAAAAAAAAAGAAATTGAGTACCCCTCAAGAAGTACGCAAATTTCAATAGAGACTGGCGTCCCCTGGCATATCATCCATAGTCCCTTAGTCAACTGCCTGAATGATCATTTATTTACTCCTAATTTGGAACATTATTGTGAAAGGCGTGTGGATGCTTACCGAAATGGAGGATAGGGCTGACGGTAATCTGCAATTAATCATGCTAGAACTGTCCGGGCTCGGTCCAACTTGGCAGCGATATCGAGTCCGTTGACACAGTGTGCAGTGCATCCTTCGCAGTCCATACAGGCTGCAGCCGTTGCATGTTTTGGTAAATCTGCATACGTGGTGCGAGCAAGGGATAAGTCTCGGTATCCTCCCTCGGCATACATAAGAGCACGATTGATGGTGGAGATTTCCACCCCTCGTGGGCACCCTAACTCACAAATACCGCAGAAGTTACAGTAGAATGGGTCGATTGCCTCGGCATAACGATCGAGACGGCGCTGATCGGCATATTTGAAGGGCATACCCATTACAGAAGTATTTTCTTTGAGTTCTTTCAAGTCCCTCATACCCGGTATGGCAGCAGTAATATTCGGGTTTTGGAGTACCCATTTGAGGGCCGCCTGGTGCGGACTGATACCCAGCCCTGTGGTATCATAGCCTCCAACCTGTGTCTTCATGGCAATAATGCCGACGCCAACTGCAGCGGCCCGGTTTATGGCAACTAAAACTGCCTTTTCGGATTTGAAGTTGTATTTTACGAGGCATGTGTCGAAGAACTGATCGAGATCGTCTGCCAGAGCATTTAATACCGCGACTTCGTTCTGGTGAGTAGTCACACCACAAAAGCGAACTTTTCCCTGCTTTTTTAGTTGGGTTAGAGCCTCACGCGTCTCGACAATTTTCTGTTTTTCCATACCGGTGGGGTCGTGCACTTGAATCACGTCAATATAGTCGGTTCCAAGAGTTTTTAGGCTGGTTTCCACATCACGGATTATCTCGGTTTTTGTTCTTGATTCTGATAGGACTTTAGTGGCGATAAACACCTTATCGCGCAGGCCCTTTACGGCTTTGCCGACGGTTTCCTCGTTCTTGCCTCCCATATACTTGCGAGCAGTGTTTATGTAGTTCACTCCCTGCTCTATAGCAAGGCGGATGACCTCAGGTTCAGGTGTCAGCATTGCACCGAAGCTGACCACAGTGACCTTTAGGCCAGTCCGTCCTAAGGTACGATAAACCAGTTTGGGAATAGTGTCAGGATCAGAAACGGCTATTTGCATTAAAGTGTCTGCAAATGCGGGTGGAGCGATTAAAGCCGCTGCAGTCCCTGCCATTCCTGTTTTTATAAAGGTTCTGCGATTCATTCCTTTTTTTGTGGGGGAAATCATTGAGCATTCTCCTTTCATTCAATGCGAATTGAGTTTACCACCAAGGCCACAAACTATTTGAATCTGCATATTGTCTAGAAAACACCAAGCGGCTTACCGCTGGCCGAGTTATTCCTCCGGCCTATCGGGTTGGGTGAGTCTCTATTTTCTATAAGGTCCGCGTTTCACCACCATCAACATCAATGATTGATCCGTGGCAATAACTGGCAGCAGGCGAAGCAAGAAATGCAACAACTCGTGCGATTTCAACTGGTTCACCGAATCTTGCAACTCCCAATTTTTGTGCCATGCTCTTAGCAGCCTGATTTATGTCTAAACCACGCTCAGATGCAAATGCCTTAATCCGAATTTTTAAGCGTTCGGTTGCGATTGAGCCGGGATTGATTGCATTGACTCGGATGCTGTCTTTCGTGCCTTGATCAGCCAGGACCTTCGTCAAGTTTAAGAGCGCCGAATTGACCGAACCTCCGATGGCGAACTCTGCACTACCCGTTCTACCTCCAACCCCAATTATGTTTACGATTGAGCCGTGACTTGACTTCAGGTGAACCCACGCGGCACGACAGCAGCGCATGGCTCCAAAAAATTTGAGCGCAAATCCATCCTGCCATTCGGCTTCGCTTAGTTCGAGAAAATTACCACGTTTAGTGGCTCCTGCATTGTTAACGAGTGTATCAATCCTTCCAAATCGCAAGACCGCCCCCTCGATCAGTTTTTGTGGAGCATCTGGTTCCCGTAGGTCAGTTACTACGATTTGCGTTTCAGTCCCACAGGCTTTAGCAACCTCTTCAAGCTGCTCGCGAGTTCGAGCAGCCAAGACTAGCCGTACACCCTCGGTTGCAAGCGTTTCAGCGATAGCTCGTCCGATTCCACGGCTTGCGCCAGTAACCACAACCACCTTGTCTCTTAGTTCAAGATCCAATATTCCCTCCATGGTTGAAAATTCGGATGATCAAGAAACGTTTAAGGATGTAGCATAGAAGCACCAGCTCACAGATTTGTCCCACTCTCCATCTTTTAGTCTTCGATCAGCGATGTCTTTTTAGTGTCACGCATAAACGTATAAACTAGCAGTGAACATAGGATACACCCAGAAACATACCAGTAGAAATACTCTTCATGGTTGATCTGCTTCAACCACAGCGCGATGTATTCCGCAGTGCCACCGAAAATTGACACGGTCAAAGCATACGGTAAGCCAACTCCAAGTGCGCGGATCTCAACTGGAAACAGCTCGGCCTTGACAACTGCGTTAATCGACGTATACCCGCTGACAATGATCAGTGCACACATGATTAGCGCGGTGGTAACCCAGACGTTGGTGCTATGGCTGACCGCAGTCATTATTGGCACAGTTAGCAGCGTACCAAGTACGCCGAAAGCGATTAGCAGTGGGCGTCGACCAATATTATCAGAAAGAGCACCAATGACAGGTTGAAGCAGCATGAACATCAGCAGCGTCGCAGCAGAAATCAGCGTTGCGCTATTTTTAGACAACCCGGCAGTATTCGCGAGAAATTTCTGCATGTAGATCGAATAGGTATAGAAAGCCACCGTGCCGCCGAGAGTCAATCCGATCACAGTCAGTACGGCTTTCGGGTGTCCCAGAAGCACGAGGACTAGGTTCTTCTTGATCTCCGGAGTATGGCTCTTCTTGAAAGAGTCAGTTTCTTCCATGTTGCGTCGAAGCAACATTGCGAAAATCGCGCAACAAGCACCGATGAAGAATGGGATACGCCATCCCCATGAGTCGAGCTGGGCAGAGGTTAGAAACACCTGTTGAAGCAGAATCAACAACGCTAGTGCAAGCAGCTGTCCCATGATCAAAGTGACATATTGGAAGCTGGAATAGAAGCCTCGGTGTTCTTTTGTCGCCATTTCGCTAAGGTACGTTGCAGAAGTGCCATACTCTGCACCGACGCTGATGCCCTGAAGCAGTCGAGCCACCACGAGAAGTATTGGCGCTGCAACACCGATGGTCGCATAACCGGGTGTCAAGCAGATCAGCAATGACCCGAAGCACATCATGTAAATCGACAGTATCAGCGCAGCTTTTCGTCCTTTTCGATCGGCGAAGGTGCCGAGCAACCAGCCTCCCAAAGGTCTTGCAAGAAATCCAATAGCAAACACCGCGGATCCTTTCAACAATTGCGCCGTCTGGTCTCCAGCAGGGAAAAAGACTTTTGAAAAATACAGTGCGAAAGCAGAATAGGCGTACCAATCATACCACTCGACCATATTGCCGATGCTACCGGCGATGATTGATTTAATTCGGTAGCCAACGCTTCTTGCTCCCATCGTGGTGCCAAGAGTTAACACTGTTTTTTGAGTTACACTTTCTGCGTCCATTAGTTCCCTCAACCCCGATTTGAAGACTCCGTCGGCTATTTTTAAGACCGTTATGATAACTATAACACTCTGTTAGTTGCAGTCCTGGCGGGATAACCCCTCTTAAGTTTGACAATGTACGCTAAACGCCGAATGGGATTTTGGAGGCCATCATTTTCCTTCGGTCAATCTTGTGCCCGTCGACAATGAACGTTCCGTCGCCAACAGCGTGAACTGTTCGCTTCTCTTTGTGAGCGGTATAGATATACGCAGCCACCGCCTCTAACACGACTATGTTGTGCTTCTTAACGATGTCGATGACCTTGCACTCTATGTTGGCGAGGCACTCCTTGATCAATGGTGGCCTGACAACTTTGCCCTGCACAGGTGTGAGCCTGAACTTTGCAAATTTGTCTGTATCTGTCCCAGAGCACATCCCTATGCCGACCACCGTATCGAGCATGTCAACCGTGGGAATGGCAATGACGCACTCCTTATTCTTTCGCAACGCCACGAAAGAGTGATTCCATTCACCCGTGACGATGGCAAATATCGGGGTAAAATCCAACACTATCGTCCAGGAAATAGTCATGATGTTGTCTTTCTGCCCATCATGAGTCGTCACGAGGACAACAGGCCCCGATTCAATCAGTGTAAAAGCCTTGCTCAGCTTCAACTTTCGCATGAGAGCACCTAGTGATATTCCGTTGTCAGATAGTTAAGGCAAGCTCGCACGCTCGGTTTAATTAAGACCTCCAACGCTGTAGGCGCTGACTTGACAGTTTATTCGGTCAGGTCAGCGGCTTGGTTGGGCACTATTGCGTTGTGGCTTACTCAATATCACCAATGCTATACCACCAAGAATGGCCAAGGATGCAAACACGAAACGTACGGTTAGGGGCTCTCCGAGAAAAAAGATGCCACCCAGTGCCGCGATGACTGGAACGCAAAGTTGGACGGTTGCAGCGGTGGCTGCCTTCAACGCTGGCAACACAGAATACCAGATGGCGTAACCCAACCCGGAAGCTACTACCCCCGAAACTACGGCGTACCAAACGCCAACTATTTCCAGTCTAGCGTTTGAATGGAGCAACACGCTAAGTAGTACTGCGAAGAGCGTCGCACGCAGAAAATTTCCCGCTGTAATCCGGGTGGGATTCCCGGTTCCTTTCCCGCGCAATGAATAGACAGCCCACGCAACGCCAGCGATCAACATTAACACAGATCCAACAAGTGGAGGTGCAGACAGGCCTGGGAGCAACAGTCCAACCAGTCCTCCAAGTGCGAGCACAAGGCCGAAAAGTTGTTGTTTGTGAAACTGCTCGCCAGCCCAAAGGCCATGACCGATCATCGTTGCTTGAACTGCACCAAAGAGTATTAGGGCACCAGTCGCTGCTGTAAGGCTTATGTACGCGAATGAAAAACCGGCGGCATAAGCAAATAAGGCAAAAGCTGATAACCAGCTACCTCTTCCTGTACTGCTACTGCGAAAGAAACTCGCGATTGCCCATAGCACTACTGCACCTGAAACCAGTCGAATGGAGGTAAAGCTGGCAGCGTCAATACCGGTATGTTTGAGCGCGATGCGGCATAGCACCGAATTCCCGGCAAACGCGATCATAGTGAGAAGTGTTAGTAAAAAAATTAGCGATGATGACATTATATTACCTAGAGGTACTTTTGCTGGTTATGGGCCCCAATGGTAGTGAGGCGCAGCGGCGGCGCGGTCTCATCGCGACGACCGCCTGCCGCCTATGGTTCGGCACGTCTTCTGTCAATGTATCTTGCGGATTGTGTTGTTGCCAGTATCCGTAACATATAGGTATTTTCCATCCGTGGTAATGTCATGTGGTGCAAAGAAACTCGCTGCGGCTCCGATACCGTCAACGGCTCCAATATTTCCTACCGTTCCTGCTAGTGTCGTAACCGTTCCAGTGGAAATTTCTATCTTTCGGATCAAGTTATTGCCGAATCTAGGCTGGCTAGAGTTCAATGAAGAAGCTCCCAGCATCATTATTTCTGTCACATATAGGTAGGTGCCATCAGTGGTGATGCCAGTGGGAAAAGAAAACCTCGCCGTTGCTCCAACGCCATCAGCCGCTCCGGTTGAGCCTGCAATGCCAGCCAATGTAGTAACAGCCCCAGTCGAAATCACGATCTTTCGGATTGTGCTGTTGCCAGTATCCGCAACATAGAGGTTTGTCCCGTCGGTAGTTATTCCTTGAGGGCCGTAAAATCTCGCTGCAGAGCTGGCACTATCTGTAGTTCCCGAAACGCCTGGCGTGCCGGCTAGTGTTGTTACAGCCCCGGTGGGAATCTCGACCTTTCGGACTGTGCTATTGCCAGTATCCGTAACATAGAGGTTTGTCCCGTCAGTGGTTATGCCTTGTGGGCTAGAAAAGCTTGCTGCAGGTCCAATGTTATCAGATGATCCGGAAGTGCCAGCAGTGCCCGCCAAAGTTGTTACAATTCCAGTCGATATTGCGATCTTACGAATAGTATTGTCCCACCCCTCAGTAACATAAAGATTTGTTCCATCCGTAGTAATACCAGCAGTGAGATGGAATGTGGCAGTTGCACCGGAACCATCAGATGCGCCAATAGTTCTTGCATTGCCTGCAAGCGTTGTAACAGTTTCAGTGGATATATCAATTTTTCTAATTATGTGATTGAAAGTATCTGAGATATAGAGGTTTGTCCCATCTGTGGTAATACCGATGGGGGCGTAAAATCTCGCAGCAGGTCCGATACCGTCGGCAGCGGGGTTTGCGCCGGAGCTTGCCGAGGTGCCAGCTAGCGTTGTAACGGTCCCCGTCAAAGACAGCACCTTTCCCTGAATTACCCCTCCTATTATTGGGATAGTCGGCGTTGGGTAGTTTCTACCGCAACCTGTGAACATTTGCATTGCTAAAATAATCAAAATAACATCTAGCATTTTTCTAGTGTTCATATTTGCCCTCAAAAAAAATCTGGCGAAACTCGATTTTGACCAGATCCGGCCATCCTCCACTTTGGGATGTTGGCCAGTACAGATGATTGTGTAGCAAGTAATATAATCAGCAGAAAAATGATATTAAATTACCAAATGTCTAAAACTCAATTAGCTTAAAAAATATCAGATTAAAATATAACTTAAATTGCCTGACAGTGCATGTAAGGTCAAGAAATTATTCTTACCACTTGAGTGACGTAATACACCTGATTTCCGACAGGCACCGCTTCCTCCTTAAAACAAACCCAATTACCATGCATAAAATGACTGGATACCCTGTCGGATTAAGGGATGTCATTTTTCAGAACCATTCACCCACCTGAGCCCCTGATTTTTCAGGAGCATTCACCCACCCCATTTTCAAGAGCATTCACCCACCTCGGGTAATCTTTGGCACGGCGCTGACTACAACCTGTACCATGCCTCTTTTC
>CAIYDX010000362.1 GCA_903925005.1 uncultured Geobacteraceae bacterium | reverse complement strand
TGTTGCGACCTACCGGCAGCATCCGACGTAACAAAAACCGGTTACGGCTTCCTGAAGTTCCGCACCGTCATCGCAGATATAGAAGAATTTGTGACATTACGGAAAGTAATGGCGAACACAGCATTGTTGCTCCCATTGCATGAAACCGAGATAACGTCACGAGGACAGTTCATTCGCGCTTGTCTGAACAGTGACATCACTACACTGGATAATTTGCATTCGGCTGGAAAGCTGACAAATCTGACAACGACTGCAGTTGGCTATGCGTTCGACACAGCTGACAGCGACGGTTCATTCAGTGCAGCAAAGTGGATAATAAAGAAATTCGGTGTTGTAGTTGATTTACAGCGTGGTGTAGATAAAAAATTGTGTGAGATGCTTAAGCGGGGTAACGTGGAAGCAGCAAAATGGCTGGTCGCAGAGGCATTGCCGCAGGCGAATATCTCGTTGGCACAGATCACAGCAGCACGAGAAGGTAATCTCGAATTTTTGAAATGGTTGTTGTCTGACTCCAGGCTAGCGGTCACAATAGATCCGTGTGCGATCGAAGCGGCGATAGGAGCTAAAAGGAAAGATGTTGCCGACTGGCTCCTGGACGTAGCACCTAGAATGCAGAAGGTTGCAGCATTCAAGTACGGTCTGAAGGTTGTTCAACCTGAGATTGACCGGAGGGCTTTTCTGGATTATGCAAAACTGAAGTGTGGCGCAACGAGGAAGATCATAGAGCTTTAAACGCTGCACCGATTCCCGTAGCGAGACACGTTGGAGTACCTATTGTGAAGTTGAACTAAACCGCTGCGCGGTAACTTAAATGGGAAGGAGACTTTCCGTTATCAGGAGAGCGCCACGGGAAAACTGAAGCGTATGACACTGACTGCCAAAGAGTTTCTCCGCCGATATCTCCAGCATGTCCTGCCGCAGGGGTTTCAGTCCACTGCGGCTTATGTAAACAATCTACTCATCATATGCAGATGACAGTAATCAGAATTTACCAGAAAATATATTCTTAATGAATACCCATTCTGTTGATAAACTAGCGTGATTTCTGCTATGAAGTGTTTAGAATAGTTACAAACTACAACAGCTCAAGCTAACTTTTGTATAGAATGACTTATTCTGTCGCATACCTGTGATACCCTAAAATCATACTAAATAATTTGAGGAGTCACCAATGCCTGAGAAGGTAAGAACCGATTTTGAAGAAATGAATAAACTATGAAAATAACTATCCATCGGGGTGCCAATGAAATAGGTGGCACCTGTATCCAGATTTCAACAGAACAGACCACCATTCTGCTTGATCTCGGTTTGCCGCTAAGCAAGAACAGCAAGGAACTTGACGTTGCCGCTCTTACACCGGATGCTGTACTTATAAGCCATCCTCATCAGGATCATTTCGGACTGATTGAGGCTCTTGATCAAAATATTCCCGTCTATATGGGGGAGTTGAGCAAGAACCTGATCAATGCCACCCGGATGTTATTGGGTAATGGTTTGCTAAAAAATGAACTCCGACACTTCAAAGCGTGGCAACCTTTCGCCATAGGAGATTTTATTATTACTCCATATCTGGTAGATCACTCAGCCGTTGACTCTTACGCCTTTTTGATTGAGGCAGAAGGAAAGCGGGTATTCTACAGTGGGGACTTCAGGGCACATGGCAGAAAATCCGTACTCTTTGACACGATCACCAAGAATCCACCCAAGGACATAGACCTCCTCTTTATGGAGGGGACAATGATCCAGAGATGTAACGACGACTTCCCAACAGAAGCCGCTGTAGAAAAGAAAATATACGAAACAATCAAAGGGCAGGAGAATATAACTTTTCTCATCTCATCTTCACAGAACATTGACAGGATAGTGTCGGCCTTCCGTGCGTGCAAGCGCGCCGGTAAGACTTTGGTACTCGACATCTACACCGCTTGGGTTCTTGAACAGCTCAAGCTGATATCAAAAAACATACCGGCCATGGAGTGGGAGCAGATAAAAGTCAAACTCTCTTTCGGCCAGCACGAGAAGCTCAAAAAGAATCGGGATTTTTTCGGAGACTTCCGCCAACGGGTTTATCAGCATAAAATTTCGAAAGAGGAGATGCAGGCAAATCCTGCCGAATATCTGTTTTTCAGCAAGATGTCACATTACAAGACGATAAACTTGCATAAGAAAATAAAACCGGTTAGTGTCATTTACTCCCAATGGCTTGGCTATCTATCGGGTTCAGATTCTGATTATTACGGCTCTGAAGCCATAGCCGGTTATCAAAATGATCCGCAGGTCAACTTTGTGTATGCCCACACCAGCGGGCATGCAACCGTTGAGGATTTACAGACGTTTGCAGCGGCACTGAATCCTAAGATTCTAGTGCCGGTGCATACAGAGCACGGTAATCTATTTAATGATTTTTTTGAAAATGTCATTCAATTATCTGACAATTTTGAATTCATGATCTAAGGAGGCCGTAAAATGAGCCAGGCAACAGAAAAGAAATTCAAAAGAGTATTTGATAAAAACCAGCGAGCAAATCTGTGTAACGCACCACTATATAAAGAGCTTATATCTAAAGACGTCAAGGAAGGTAAAATCTTCCCTGCATTCAGAAATAACATTATCGACTTCTATTACAAAGGCGGCAACGCATTCAAATTTAAGGGAGGTAAATTTTCGACACATGTTAAGTATGCGTCCGTACTGCACGGGCATGATAAGCCATATATTAGCGAAACAGAACTCCAAGACGCCAAGCTAGTAACGAATTTTATGGATGGATATGGCAGGATCAAAGAAAATTGTTCTTTATACTCTGGGGTTGAAGCGGAAGGTGTGTCAAAGCTATTTAGCAGATCGAGTTACGCTTTACAAAACCCCAAAATCGGCATCCCCAATATTGTTCTCTTGGATATTGAAGTCTCGCTTAAAGCACTTGATGATGTAGAGGCCGATTTCCTAGAGAAAAAAAAGACACAGGATAGAATCGATTTACTTTTGTACAACAAGGATACAAGAACGTTGCAGTTCTTTGAGGTTAAACACTTCAGTAACAGCGAGATTTGGTCTGAAACAGGCTCAATACCTGATGTGGTTGATCAAGTCAAAAAATATAATGGGCAGCTATCGCAGAAGCGTGTGGATATTTTGGCTGCCTATGGAGAATATATCAAAACAGCTCGAATTTTATTTGAGTTATTGGAAGATCAGTTGCCAGACCCCAAGCATCTTGCAGATGAAGTAATACTTCTCGTGTTTGGGTTTGATAGGCATCAGAAAAATAAAATAGATGAACTGCTAATTAAAGATAAGAGTCTTGTAGAGATATCACGCCGATTTCTCGGCAATCTAACAACTGCATCTAAAGTCTGGGAAGAAAAAAAAATTATACGCGCGGGTCAACTATAGTAAAATTAAGCAGTTCATAAGAAATGAAGAATATCAAAAGGCAATACCATGACACCTGAAAACATCAAAAAACAATACGACTATCTCGACAAACTCCGCATCTCCGGTTGGTTATGGGAACTGATCAGGCGTAATGAGAAATATAAGGCTCTCATACGGGAGCTGTCCCTGCAAATCAAAGACACCCCTTTCAAAGCAGAAAGGATTCTGACAGCATCTACATGGGAACTGAAACTTGATACGTTGAACGCCAGAACGCGGGAGATACTATCCGTTCTCCAAAATGAATTCGGAATAAAGCCCAATCCCTCTGTTAGCCGAACCTGTAAATGTCCTCGCCACTATCTCCTTGCAGATGTAAAATTCCCCGAAGACGACAGAGCCATGCTTGTGGGATTTCCATATCCTGAAACCAGTTACCGCGAATTTTGTCATCCTCCGGTAATCCAGGGTGCAAAACCGGTCGCGTCGGCAAAAATAAGCAGCAAAGCTCTTGAGGCATTGGAAAAAGGGGATGATAATCTGTTTAACCAGTACTGCTTTAAGATGATCAATAAAATATCACCCTCCCTAGATATTGAGAACACACTTTACGTCGGCATTTCTCTGAGTGCAAAAAAGGAAGATCTTAAAGCACAACTGGAGCGTCTCATCGATGAACATGTGAAGACGCCAAATAGTGCCAGGTTCTATCCGGACAAGTGGAAGTATGGTTTGATAGTTCGCGACATCAGAAATGACACTTCGGCGAGAAAGACTCCGACCTTCAGCGAGATATGCGAACTGTTGTCAGTCACCTATCCTGACGATAAAAATCTTGTTGATGAAAAGAATATCCAGAATTATTACAAGACTGCAGAAGCATTGATCAGCTCCGGTTTCAAAAGCCATATGTATCTGTAAACTTGTAATAAAACGTAAAGTTAGCCCCCTCCCTTACTTTCCCTAAAGCACCCCATCAAAGTATCTTAAAAAATCTATCAGGCTTCCTGTTTCTTCTCGCTCACCATTGGTATCGTAAAACCAAGAAGAGCACCACATCAAAATGTGAACAAGAGGAGAGTAACATGGGAAGAACACTTGTGATGAGCGATATCCACGGAATGGCAGATGAATTATTTCTGCTTCTTGATGGAATAGGATACAGGCACAACGCAGACCGGCTGATCGTGCTGGGAGATTATATCGACAGAGGGCCGAATTCAAAAGATATTCTGGACTATTTTATAAAGCTCAAGAAGGTCGCCGGAAAAAAACTCGTCCTGCTCAGGGGCAATCACGAAGATATCTGCATTAAGGCATTTCATGACAAGCCTGCGTTTGGACAGGATGCAACCTCACTCTGGCTTGATAACGGCGGCGATGCAACGCTGAAGAGTTTTGGGAAAGCCAATCTCTCGAAATACATTACTTTCATGGAAAAGCTGCCGGTCTACGTAGAGTTGGATAAGTATATTTTCGTACACGGCGGTGTGAATCCGGATATATCGTTATCACAAACCGATCCGGAAGACTTGCTCTGGACTCGGGACTATGCAGCTCATATCAGTGGGAAGACCGTTGTTGTAGGACATAGCATTAAGCCTGAAGTAACTTTTATTTCAGATGCAAATACGCTTTGCGTTGATACTGGCGCATTCACGGGCATGTACGGGAGAGGAGGACGGTTGAGCATAGTTGACCTGACCAATAATGAGGTCCACTGGATTCCGACTTGTTCACATGAAGCACCTGGCCTTGTGTCAGAAAGCCTGATGATGTGGTGTTAGCGGCAGCATTTCAAAAGTCAGAAGCACAATGAGATATTCCATAGGGGAAGTCCTTGTATAGAGTGATTGTTTAACAACCAAGAGGAGGCGCAGATGGACACAATTTTGAGAAAACACTTGGCAGATAGAATGAAACTTGGCGAGATGGTTATTCATAAAGAACTGGCGGTGGTGCCGCTTTTCAGCACAGAAGTCGGAGGTCCAGACTATATCACCCTCAAAGAGGCATTGGATGGTGGCGGGCTTACCATCAGTGAAGTCAGTCAGGGTGGCAGCGTTCCCGAGCTAAAGGTGATTAACTCCAGCACCAGCAATGTTTTGATGCTTGACGGTGAGGAATTGGCCGGAGCCAAGCAAAACCGAGTACTCAACACGACCATACTTGTGGCAGCAGGCAATAGCGCACTGATACCGGTTTCTTGTACAGAGCAGGGACGCTGGTCATACCGTTCGGCACATTTTGAGGACTCCAACGTCTGTATGTCTCCATCTTTGCGGAGTCGCAAGAACGAGTCAGTATCTTATTCGTTAAAAGAATCGCAGAGTTATCGGTCAAACCAAGGAGATGTATGGAACAGCATCGAAGAACTTCATTCCAGCCACCAAACATCTTCCGGCACCGGAGCGATGAAGGATGCCTATGAAGCGCGCCGTGAAGATATCAATACCTATCAGGAGGCTTACCCTTGTCAGGATGGGCAATGCGGTATGGCCGTATTGATAAAAGGGCGGGTTGCCGGTGTTGAAATGGTATCTCGCCCTGCGGCATACCGTCTACTTCACGAAAAGTTGCTGAACAGTTATGCCATGGACATCCCTCAGTCCAGACCGGGTCAGAGTCCACCTGCCATTGCCAAACTCCACAAAATACTGGAACGGATGATGGCGTCTGAAGATCAGCGTTTCCCGTCCGTTGGTATCGGAGAAGACTGTCGCTACACTGCTCATGGTCTGCTTGGTTCTGCCCTCTTAGTTGAAGAATGGCTCGTACACATAGCATTCTTCCGTTCCGCCGAGCGTCAGCGTGGAAACAGACCAGAAGAACGGATGGCAACTCTCAGTCGGCGTCGGGCCTCAAGAAACATCTGACCAAAGGAAGCATGGTTGGCAGGTTGTTGTTTAATCTGCCAACCATCCCTTTTATGATATCTCTTAAAATGTGAAGTGCGGCAGTATGAACTGAAATAAACAAGAATATTTTGCCGGCTGTCTTCAGGGCGGCGCAGTTGGCGATGCGCTAGGATGGCCGATCGAATTTAATTACATCGATGACATAGTGAAGCGTTATAGGTCATCGGAGCTACTCGGCGAGGCCTTGCAGTGGCTCAGAAACGAAATAGGATTTAAGGAGATGCTATGACTTTCATGGAAGATATGAGGAAGATGGCCGAAGATATGGATGAGGAAGAGAGAGAAGAGTTCTTAGCTATGGCTGAGGAGATTGACAGATTTGAAGACGAGTTTGATCAGCAAAAGCTGATCATTTTAAGTGACTTTAGAAAAAACCGAAACTACCCTGACCTTGATGACTTCCTACTTCGGAACGCTCGGATCAAACGCAAAATACTTTACCCGAGCATATAACAGTTATCCCTTGAAGCCTCCAGAAACCAATCAGAATGGGTTCTATACATCAAATCGTAAAGTAGAGATAGGATGCCATATTTGACTGCCAGAACATTTACCAGAAGCACCCTATACCATCACAGGTACAAGAGCCATATTCTGCAATCAGTTCGGCAGTAAATGGACGTTCTGGGCAAAAATGTTTGACGTTAATTGCAATGACTTATTGAGAGCATGAGTTCTGAATTTTTCTATATATTACTGACCCTATATCTAATACAAAAAGAAATGGCCTACAGCGATAAGCTGTAAGCCATTATTATTATTATTGGTACGACCGGTATAGTGGACCCCGGATTTCGGACAATAGTTTAAGATGGTAGCCTGCAACAAAAAGGAGCAGGCATTGAGCGAAAAGAATCGTAAAAGTTTCACCAGCCAGTACAAGGCAAAGGTCGCGCTCGAAGCGATCCGAGGCA
>CAIYDX010000361.1 GCA_903925005.1 uncultured Geobacteraceae bacterium | reverse complement strand
TGCCAAACTGATATAGGTTTTTGCCCTGCTGTTATATCGTTGGTGTTGAGTGTAATGAGGCTACAGATATTTTGGATTTCATTCTCGATACCATCTATTATTTCGAACACACCCCTATTTTCTTTTGTCGCTGTACCTGGATAAACTAATGCCACACGGTTCGCTTTAAAGTATTTGTGATACACAAACATTTGTCTCAAGTCACCTGATGAAGGACTAGATCCATTGATGTTTTTCCATTTGGTATCCAATACAACACAACCTGTACTACCTTTAATTACAATGTCCGGCCTCATTGAAGAATATTTCCCCTTATCAGAAGAACTCCAGAATGATTTAGTGGTTTGGGCTGATACCGTTACGTGTGCGGGCTTATATTTACGCAAACTAACATACACAAACTTTTCCCAAAGCACATTCATATCAAACATCAACGCTAAAACATTATGCCGTCCTGTTATGACATCGGGGTGATATTGCAGTAACAGTAATTTAGCGATACCTATGGCTTTTTTGTATGGCTGTGTTTTTCTATTAAAAACCAGCGTATCAAAAGTCGCTTCTGTTACTTTAATATCAGGCATCTCTGGAAAATATAGCAATAAAACACCAATACGACTATGTAGTTCGGCATTGGTATTGATCTGTTTCAGTAAGCGTAGAGTTTTATAAAGAATAAAATGCAGCTTATGCTCTACATCATAAGTCGTATGACGCACATAAAAGCGCTCTTGATGCGTTAGGTTTTGCTGGATATGTTTGGCAAACTGAATACTACCTTTTAAGGCCGTGACATTGCCTTCTTTCTTACGATATTGTTTAGCCAAACCGCTGTGCAATAAATACTCAACTTCTTTTATAAAAAGAGCAAAGTAAAGATCAAGGATTGAGTTGGACTTTAATTTTAACGAACTATCGCTAGTTGACTGTATATCAAACAATCCGACTGCAGAAAGCATTTTCACTAAAATATCTTGCCAATAATTTTTATCATCATTGGTTTTATCGGCTTTAGGTAAAACCTCAATAACTGTATTGCCTACCTGTATAACTCCGACAAACTCATTAAACTTAACGCCATTGTTTGTTAGCGAATAATACGGTACGCCTTTGTAACCGTAATAACTTTGTAAAGCTTTAAGAGATGCTTCATCAAAAGTTACCCCTTCTATAACTTGGTGTAACTTAATAGATTGATGCTCGAAAACTCGAATGAGTTTACTTCTCGACATTGGTTTTCTTGTTTAACAATAAATTAATAGCTTTAATAAAATCATCATGTGATTTTTCGCCTATCTCAAATGTTTTTATTTTATAAATAATTCTGTCAGAAAAATCACTAGCCTCAGCATATTCAAATTCTGCAAATTTGTATTTAATTAGCTCTTCTTGCCCAACAAAAAAACCTTTACCTAATACCAAACCTATCTTGCCATAATCACCAAAGAAGTACTCTTGTAACAAGGGGATTATATTATTTTGAAATTTTTGTTTTAAATCGTCCAACGATGCAACTGACATAAAATAACTATGGCCAATTTGATGATCTTTATCCAAAAGCTTTTCTATGCGTTTATTAATGGTATCAAGCAACTCGGGCAAACTAATTTCACCTAACACACCCTCTTTTAACTTACCGTCAGTAGCAATCAATTTAGAATCGGGAGGCATTTCTACAAAGCTAAAGCGTCTACGTAGCGCAGCATCTAAAGCTTCAACGCTACGATCAGCAGTATTCATCGTGCCAATAATATAAAGATTT
>CAIYDX010000360.1 GCA_903925005.1 uncultured Geobacteraceae bacterium | reverse complement strand
ATGGCATACCAAAAGAGCACTTCAATCTGTTTCTAAAAGAATGTGAGTGGCGATTTAACAACCCAGACCCTAAGTATCAGGTTTTACTACTTAAAGAACTTGTTAAAGGATGTCTCAATTAGTTATCTAGGACAGCCCCTTTATTATTACGATCATTCTCTAGTATTGTGCACATTGCATCTAGTTTTAAATCGCATGCTTTAGGTTTAAATTTCTCAAAATAGTATCTGAATTTAGGATTATTCACTACAGACACGGCCCAAGAGCATTCCATGGAATACCACAAAAAGTCGGAAACCATACGGTCAATAGTAGATTTAGAATAGCACCTTGATAAACTTAGAAGTACATCATCCTCAATTTGTCTTATGTAAAGGCAAATTTCCTTTGCTGAAGATTCATTTATGATTTCACTCTTTTCGTACTCCTCAAAAAATATCTCTGATAATATTTCAATGTTAATGATGAGTTGATCAAAGTTTATCTTTGAAAAGATTATTTTTTGCTTACCCATACCCGTAACTCCTTACGGCTCCAATTTAATCTGAGGAAGCTGGTGGAGTTTTCCAGCTTGTCAGGTGGCCGCCCTATCCCCAGAAGGTGAAAACTTCTCTATGCCGCCTTGCCTGTCTGAATTGAATAAACATTGCTCATATCTTTCGCCGTGGTAATGCTGATTAAACGGCGCTCCCATGATTCAAGCGCCTGCTGCTTTTCGGCATCGTACTTGTTGCGGTTGTAGGTTGCGATAATGCCCTGTTTTGTGTGGTTCAAAATAGCATCGATAATTTCATCCATAAACCGTAACTCTGACATCTGCGTTGCTGCCGTCCGTCTCAGGTCGTGCGGTGTCCATGTGGCAATTCCTAACGTGGTTGCGCCGTCTGGTTCCTCGTTGCGCTTCAATGCCCGGCTCAATGCGTGGCGCTCAATCGGTTTTTCCTTTGCACGGTGCGGGCATGGGAAAATATAACCGCTGTATTCCTGCTCTGCCGGTATCTCTCTGATACGTCTAACACGTTGTATGGCTTCGGCAATAATCCCCCGTGCAAGCCCTGTTAGATAGACTCTGTGTGCTTTTCCGTTCTTGGAACGTTCCGCCGGTATATTCCACCATTCCCCGTCAATTTCACGGGTATGAAGTCCGGAAACTTCGCCGGGCCTTTGTGCTGTAATCAGAATCAATTTCAGCATGTGCCGTACTTCCGGAATCATTGAAACGGTCTTGTCATTAAGTGAGTTCCAGAGTGTTTTTATTTCGGCGGCGTCAAGCGCCCGATCTTTAACCACAAGCGGGGCGGGCATGTCTACTCGGTCGCATGGTGACGTTTCAAGGATGCTTTTCTTGCAAGCCCAATTAAACATTGTCCTAACAATTTTAAATGTATTGTTTGCCGTGCCGGGTGCGCCTCGGTCAACGATCTTATCAAGCAGAATAATAATGTCTCTCTTTGTAATGTCGGCGGCCTTGCGTTTGCTCCAGTCAACCGCCCCGGCTTGCCGTTGCCCTTCGGCTTCCATTCCAAGTATTTCCTTTTGCAATATTCTCTGATCTTCCAGCCAGCTTTTTTTGTTCACCTTTGCATATTTCTCTATGTAATCCGTTGCCAGCGTCTTAACAGTCGGCGCTGCTTCTATTGCGGCCTGCTCATCTTCTTTAACGGTCGCCGGGTTCTTGCCGCTTGCAAATATTGCCCACTGGTTTTCAAATGCCTTTGCAGCATTGGCAAGGCTCATTGTCGGATATTTGCCCAACGGCATAAAACAGCGCTTGCCCTCCCAACGATAAATGAAAAACCATGACTTTGTGCCCGCCGGATACTTCGCGCTTGCCGGGTAAATGCAGATTGCAAAACCGTGTCTATCGTTGCTCATATCGCCGTGAATGAAATACTTGGCATCCTTGGGCTTTAATGCGTTTATGGTCTTGTCAGTGAGTTTCATAGCGGGTTCCTTTCATGGTGAGGTCACTTCTGCTTGGAAAGTGACCTCAAAAGTGACTTGGAGTGCCTAGGTTGCTGTGCTATTAAGTGAAACAGCACGAAACAACAATATAGTAAAAACGTATTATATTCAAGGTGTTTTGTGCTTGTTTGCGGGTAAAATAGAAAGGGGGTGAAAGTGCCTGAAATGGCTAAGATATTTAACTTGGGAGCAGGGGGTCGCTGGTTCGATTCCAGTCTCACCGACCAGCAAATTCAAGGAGTTACAGTTTATTCTGTAGCTCCTTTTTTGTTTGTGCCGTGGTAAATTCGGAACAAAGTTCAGTTCACTATCTACACATTTAATCTTATACTCAGATATCATTGCATGGTATTGTGATAATAGACGATAAGGGGGATCAGATGATTATCAAATCAACAGATAAACTTATATCCCGCGAGTTCGGCGTTGTGCCGACTCCAGCCAAGGTCAACAACAATAATGAAGATCGTGGATGTGAACTGGCGACGTTCGATGCAAGTGCGGCTTCAATCCTGCTGTCGGTTTTAGAATGTTATGACCTCGAAGATTTTGGGGCGGCATTCAAAACGCCGGATGAAACTCTTGATAACATGGTTAGCGATGAGTGTGAAGTTTGCTCGAAGACGGCAAGCGTGAAATTTATGATTACCATGCAGGATGAAAAATGCCTCCGCAATCTTGGCTATAGCCAGTCACAAATTGATAAGATTAAACCACAGGAAGCGGCGGATATTCTCATGGCCGGCACGAAGGCAAACCATGCTGAATGAAAGCCTGGTTCCCTGTCACATTATTATAGATATCAGCTGCAGCAGGAAAGCTCGCCGTTTTTGTAGACTTCCAGAAAAGCCTCCACCACGTTGGGATCGAATTGCCTGCCGCTGTAGGTCGCCAGTTCGTTCAAAGCGGTTTCATGGCTTAAGGCTGTGCGATAGGGCCGCGTTGACGTCATGGCGTCAAAGGCGTCGGCAACGGCGATAATTCGCCCGATCAGCGGGATTTCTTCCCCTTTTTTACGGTCTGGATACCCGCTGCCGTCATACTTTTCATGATGGTTGCGGACCCCTCCGATCATGGCTCGCAACGACTTGACATGTTCCAAAATTTCCGAACCCAGTACCGGATGGCGATTCATCTCGGCAAATTCATCCGGATCGAGCTTGCCCGGTTTTTGGAGCACCCGGTCCGGAACTCCGATCTTTCCGATGTCATGAAGAATGGCCGACAGTCGTAGTTCTTCTTGCTGCTCCTCTGACAATTTGAGATGCCTTGCTATCGCCATGCTGTATTCGCAAACTCTCTGCGTATGACCACCGGTATAGTTGTCCCGTTTTTCAAGTGCTTCGGCGAATGCCATGGTAACCCCTATAAAGGTTTCGCGCTGCTCTTGGTAGAGAAACGCGTTTTCTATAGCCGTGCCGACCTGGTGGGCCAGGGTTTCCAATATATCCAGGTCGTCATCCGTAAAGCGCCCCTCCTTCTTGTTGATCGCCTGAAGAACCCCTACGATGCGTTCCTTGCTGGCGACCGGGACAACAATCATGTTACGGGTCTCATAGCCGGTTGACTGATCCACGCCCCCATTGAATCGTTTGTCTGCGCGCACATCGTCTATGATCATGGCTCCACCTTTGCGCGCGATCCAGCCGGCTATTCCTTGCCCTGGTTTGAGACGGATCTCCTTGAGCTGTGTCCCTTTTTCTCCGGTTGACGTCTCGAAGTACAGCTCGTTGGTTTCCGGATCGAGGAGCAGCAGGCTGGCAGCATCGGCGTCGACACAATTGGTGGCGGCCTCCACGGCGAGCCGTTTGATCTCGTCAGGGTCAAGGGACGAATTTATCAACGCCGCCATTTCCATAAGCGAATGGAGTTTTCTTTTTTCATCGGTTACTGATATTAATCTCGGGCGGTTCATCGATTACCCCATGAATTTAATACCAAAAAAAACATGTCAGAGTATAATCATCATATACTGAATAGATACTACCGGTGGGCCGATATTAAAAGCACTATTTTATGAAATTATTATTATGAGAGATTGCGGCTTCTTAAAGTACTTAAAAACAGGCACCTGTATTTAATTATAATGAGGCAAATTAATTAAAATGTTGTTATTTATCAGAACATTTGCCAAACTGGTCGTCCTGTGTCTGGTTATTGCTTATCCTCTCCTGGCATCGGAGAGGCGTATTGTTAACGACAGCGACAGGGTGACGCTACAGGGTAATGTTCATCCCCATGCCCGCCAACTGTTCGAGGTTGGCGCAACTGCTCCTTCGTTGCCAATGGAACGGATGGTTCTCTCTCTCCGTCTTTCGGCGGAGAAAGAGGCCGCTCTTAAGCAATTGATCGCTGAACAGCATGATCCACTCTCGATAAATTATCACCATTGGCTGACTCCGGAGGAGTATGGCGAACGTTTCGGCCCGGCGCCCGAGGATACTCAAGCGGTGACCAACTGGCTCACCTCTCAGGGTTTTAGCATCGATGAAGTAGCCAAGGGGAGAACCTGGGTCAATTTTTCCGGAACTGTAGCCGATGTGGAACGTGCCTTCCGTCTTCATATGCGCAATTACAACATCAAGGGGCGCCTTCACCACGCCAACGCTCAGAATCCATCTATTCCGCGCGGTCTCATCGGTCTGGTTGCCGGAGTCAGCACACTGCACAACTTTCCCCGTCGTCAGATGAACAGCGGAATACGACCGTTTGATGTTACCCCGGATCCCGACTTCACTTCGGGCGGCGGCACCCACAGTCTTGCCCCCGGAGACTTCGCCGCTATTTACAACCTCAATCCCCTGTACAGTGCCGGCATCGACGGCACCGGTCAGACTGTCGCCATTGTTGGACGTACCCATCCCTCCGCCACTAATTGGAATACCTTTCGCAGCACCTTCGGCCTCTCCGTCAACACTCCCCAGGTCATTGTGAACGGCACTGATCCTGGTGATCTGGGCGCCGGCGAAGACGGGGAAGCCGATCTTGATGTGGAATGGTCCGGTGCGATAGCGAAGAATGCCGCCATAAAGTTAGTTGTCTCTAAATCAACGGCTGCCACCGATGGCGTCGATCTGTCGGCCCAGTATATAGTCAACAACAATCTGTCTCCGGTAATGAGCATCAGTTTCGGTCAATGTGAAGCGCAGATGGGAACGACTGAACAGGCTTTTTTTAATACTCTTTGGTCGCAAGCGGTAACCCAAGGGATTACGGTTTTTGTCGCGACAGGAGACTCTGGCGCAGCCGGCTGTGATGACCCAACCGCTGCTTCAGGGAGCGGGCCGGGGGTAAGCGGACTTGCTACAACCCCCTTCAATGTTGCGGTGGGGGGGACCGGATTCAGTGAAGGGGCGGGGAGTTACTGGAATACATCGAATAGCTCCACCGGCGTTTCCGTAAAGAGCTATATACCGGAAGTTGCCTGGAATGAGAGCAGCCTGGCGAGCAGTTGTCCGGCGGACATTGCCCCCTGTACCGGACTTTGGGCCACAAGCGGCGGTAGTTCGTCAACCTATGCGAAACCTGAATGGCAGACAGGTCTAGGTGTTCCGGCCGACGGCAAACGGGACGTCCCCGATGTGTCTCTGGCCGCAGGCAGCCACGACGGTTACCGGGTCAGAACTCAGGGCGCCTGGCATGTTTTTGGCGGTACTTCAGTCTCATCTCCTGCTTTTGCCGGCATCATGGCGCTCATCGTTCAAAAAAGCGGTCAGCGTCAGGGCAACGCCAACCCGCGCTTCTATCAGCTTGCCGATGCCCAACGCGCCCCCGGCGGGCCAGCCGTCTATCACGATATTACATCCGGCAACAACAGTGTGTCCGGTGTTTCCGGATATTTTGCCACTGCCGGTTATGACCTTGCCACGGGGCTTGGTTCTGTTGACGCAACCCAGCTTGTCGACAACTGGGTTGCCACCGCTCCCGGGGCGCCAATAATCGGTACGGCCACGGCGGGCAACGGCCAGGCAACGGTAAGTTTCACTTCGCCGACTGCCAACGGCGGCAGTGTCATTACACTTTACACGGTAACATCAAATATCGGCGGCTTTACCGGCACCGGTACGGCAAGTCCCATAACCGTCACCGGCCTTACCAACGGCACGCCTTATACCTTTACCGTCACCGCCGCCAATAGTGCCGGAACCAGCGTGCCATCGGCTCCTTCCAACAGTGTTACTCCTCTGCCCGGAACAATCAACGGCGTCTGCGGCAGCAGCAACGGCGGCACATTCACGGCCATCCCCTCCGGTAACCTCTGCCAGTCCGGCACGGCATCCGTTGTCAGCGGCAGCGGTCCGTGGAGTTGGAACTGCGGCGGGCTGAACGGCGGTACAACGGCCAGT
>CAIYDX010000359.1 GCA_903925005.1 uncultured Geobacteraceae bacterium | reverse complement strand
CTGCCGGTTGAGCGAACCTTTCCATCTCTGGTTTAACGATGTGATTGTTGATTTAAATAAAAGGTGTAAAATTTTCCTTCGTCACCCGGAAGAGGCTGAGACATTTTTCCATGGAGAACGAGGTACTCGCAGAGAGTATCTCGCAAAAATCAACCTGCTGCCACGCAATACAGATTACACATCCAGAGCCTATCACGCAGGATGGAAGAATTTAAGTACAGATAAATCTCACTGCGCACCGATTTTCTGGCTCCATGATGGAGCAGATGCCCTTTTTACTGGTTTGTACCTGAATTATCTGCGTTATCGAAGCTGCCTAATCGAGCAAAGACTTCAGCGCGGTCTCCCTGATCACCCGTTTCTCTTCGTTTCCACCGGAGAGGACCGTAATTCAGGCATCAGCAAGGTCGGCGATCCATACTCCATGAAAGCCTTTTCTAAAGTTTGGGATCAGGCACTAAAAAGAGTTTCTATGGCCCTCGGAAGACAGATTATAAAAAAGAAGGAGAACGGTACAACAGAGCACGCACCACGCCATTTTTATGGGCAGGTCCTCTCTGATGCGGCCGCACATCCGAAGATGATTCAGAGAGGACTCAGACAAAGGAGCGTACTAAGTCAGGCGACATACACACAACCAGATTACAACAAGATTAATGCAGAGCTGCAAGTTGCCCGCAAGAAAATTGAAGGGGGCCATACGGCGCTTGACCTCTCAAAGATCAATAATACGCTTGCCGTCCTCTCAGACACTCATTTTGTCTGCTGAGGGGCCAAAACATTCATCAATTGTTATTGCTGCTGTTTGTGGAATTCGGAGATAATGATGGTCAGCAATAAAACGGAACTTATTATAAATATTGGTGATCGTCCAATTAACTGTGACTTATATGAACAAGAGACACATGAAGCTATTAATGATTTATGTAAATTAACCACTGAAGTAGCTGCAAATAAAACTATAAATTTGCTAATTGAACTCAATAAAAATGGTGTTTTGTTCCAGAGCAAGCTAGTTTTTAATATACCTAAGCGCCACTATTTTAGATTTGCATCACTAGATACACTGCAAACTATCCCAGGTTTTAGTGAAATTTATCGTTATGTCAACGTACATTGGCCAAGGCTGAATCATACATCAATCGGTTTGAAGTTCTTCAAACTAGTGATGTTGAACTTATTCCTATGCAACAATGCTAATAATTTATTAGATATTGATCAAACATCTTGGAATTCCATCATTGATTCTTGGCGTGCTGAAAATAAAACTTTTATTAATATTCTCGGAACATCAACCGATCGTCGTACCGTTTTAACAAAGATTGCAGAGGCATATTCAGCGCTTAAAAATGATCATGCATACAAGAAAATTCTTGGCAGAAAACCTCAGCGTGGAAGAAAAGGTGTTTTGGGTGGTGACTACGTAGTTCAAAACCCTATGCCAGAGACTTTGCGTTGGACCAAGCTTTTTGTCGAATGGTTAAACAACCAACCGCTCAAGACTACAGGAACACAAAAATACGCCTTCAAATACTTTTTAGACTGGTTAGCAAATTACCCACCTCATATCTTCCAAAATCCTGTGGTTTTCCTCTCTGAGCAGCGGCGCAACCCGTCAATTTGTGATTTTTTTGGCGGCAAAAAAACTTACGAAATTAGCATAATGTTCAGGTTCACTGAGTGGGTTATTGATGAACTGATGATGAAGAGCAGTGAGGATGGGGTATTGAAGCGTGGGTATTCGATACTAAATACCAGAGATGTATCGTTTATGAAGCTAAATCTTCCAGTTAGAAGCACAGAATCATCTTCAAATCCTTTGCCAACACGTTGGAGACTCAAGGTTGCCAATATTCTCACTGACGGTCGTTGTCAAGGGAGTTGTCGCCTTTGTCTAGATTGTTAAGCCGCTTCTTTCAATTCCAGAATCGCTTGCTCTTTGTTCTTTCTGGTGTGATTGAGAGTGACTACATCTGGCCGATCCCAGTTCCGATAGGTGGATG
>CAIYDX010000358.1 GCA_903925005.1 uncultured Geobacteraceae bacterium | reverse complement strand
GGGTCACCCATCACTGCGAGATAATCGAAACCGGGAATGAAAGTTGGAGAATCAGAACGAGGATTAACAGCTGAAAACTACTATCTGGGGTGGGTCAATTTTGGACGCCGATGGTGGGTCAATTTTCAAAGCCGATTGACATATGGTATGCCGATTTGTCATGACAATTCAATATATAGTGGTGGGTCAACGGCAAGAAACGGATTTTTAGTGATTGGTCGTTTGTGGTCTTAGACTTTATCGGTACCGCTGCGGCGGTACCGATCCGTCAAAAGATAATCAACTGCAAGAAACTGTTTTTTTTGTGGCTGGTCAATGTCGGGTGGGTCAAGAATCCGATAAAGGCAATTATGCGTTTCGGTAAGATATATCATACTCAATGTTGCGTTTAAGGCTGATATATCTTACTCAAAATGACGTGAGCCGTGTTTTCGTTGTGTCAAAATGTCTTCAACTACGACTTTAAGTCATATATATCTTACTCAAATGACAAATTATCGGCGGAAGTGAAGCGAGCCGGACAACGAATAAAAATGATGCTGTCGAACTGGCACTTGAAGTAATTTTGATTTCCACAGAGGTTCTGGGAACTGAACAACGGATGAAGATATGCGGTTGCCTACTTATTGCCTAGTTGATTCAGCCTGAAAGATACTCCATATTGTTCCTGTGAAGCTCTTGGCGTCGATTATGCGTTGTAGTGCTATACTGACTATGCCTGTCTATGATTTGACCTGATATGCTCTAAGCCGTTGCCTAGGCTGATACTTGGCAATTGCTAGGCAAAACAATCAATAGGCAATAACTAGGCAATAGCTTAAACAAAAAAGGGTTAGCCCGTAGGCTAACCCGTTGATTTTAATGGCGGAAGAGGTGAGATTCGAACTCACGGAAGCTATTAGCTTCGGCGGTTTTCAAGACCGCTGCCTTAAACCACTCGGCCACCCTTCCATAATCATCTATCCGAACTTTATAGCACAACTGTTTTTATTTTTCAAACACTAACGACACCTAACAACGGCTGATTCGCTTCATACCGCCCATATATGGCTGCAATACGGACGGCACAAGTACAGAACCATCTTCCTGCTGATAGTTCTCCAGGATTGCCACCAACGTACGCCCTACGGCCAGCCCGGAACCGTTAAGCGTATGGACGAACTCTGGCTTGCCCTTTTCATCTTCACGAAAACGGATCGATGCACGGCGAGCCTGAAAATCGCCAAAATTGCTGCAGGAAGATATCTCTCGATAACAGCTCTGACCCGGCAGCCAGACCTCAAGATCGTAGGTTTTAGCCGAAGAAAAACCGATGTCGCCGCTGCAAAGCGACATGACACGATAAGGGAGTTCCAGAATCTGCAGGATTTTTTCGGCATGGCCGGTTAACGTTTCGAGCGCGGCATCCGATTCCGACGGGTGAACAAATTTAACCAACTCGACCTTGTTAAACTGATGCTGACGGATCAGACCACGGGTATCCTTGCCGTAGGAGCCAGCCTCACGACGAAAACAGGGGGTGTAGGCACAATAGCTGATCGGCAGATCGCTATTTTTAAGGATCTCGCCGCGATGGATATTGGTCACCGGCACCTCGGCGGTCGGAATCAGGAAAAAATCCGGATCGACCAGCTTAAACAGGTCTTCCTCGAACTTGGGCAGCTGCCCAGTCCCCTGCATCGAATCACGGTTGACCATGAACGGAGTCAGCACCTCCTGGTAGCCATGCGTATCGGTATGCAGATCGAGCATCAGATTGATCAAAGCCCGTTCCATCCGTGCGCCTGCGCCGCGGTATAGGGTAAAACGCGCACCGGTTATTTTGGCGCCACGCTCAAAATCAAGAATACTAAGATCTTCACCGAGATCCCAATGTGGTTTGGCATCAAAAGGCAACGTCTGCGGCTCTCCCCACGACCTGATCTGGACGTTATCGTTTTCCGACCGCCCGATCGGAGTATCCCGGTGCGGCACGTTCGGTACAGTCAACATGAATGAGCTCAGCTGTTCATCAACACGGCTCAGCTCTTCGTCCAACGATTTAATTTTCTGAGAAACTTCACGCATCTCAAGAATTTTGTCCTGAACAAGACTTTTATCCTTGGTGCGACCAATCTCATCCGAAACCGAATTGCGCAACGCCTTAAGTGTTTCACCCTCTTTCAGCAGTGCGCGGCGACGTTCATCCAGCTCTCTAAAACCGTCCAGATATGATTCGCCGCCGCGAGTACGAAGACGGCTCTCGGCCTCGTCCAGATTTTCACGGATGTATTTCATGTCAAGCATAGGGAAACACCTTTATTGATTGTAAAATTGAGTCGTATTTAGTAGCATTCGCACTGCCCACTCGTCAATGCAAAAGAGCCAAATAGAACATGAAAATACTTCTTGCGACACTGCACGCCAAATATTCGCACGCTTCGCTGGCTCTTCCCTGCCTGGCGGCGTACTGCCGTGACATCCCCGAAACCGAAATAGCAATCCGCGAATGGACCGTCAACGAGCCGCGCGAGCATACTTTGAGGCTCATCATGGCCGAGAAAGCCGATCTGGTGGCTTTCTCATGTTATATTTGGAATATCGAAACGACCCTGCAAATTGTGTCCGATATAAAAAAGATATCGCCACACACCCGGATCGTACTGGGGGGACCGGAGGTCTCCTTCGGGATATTCGATCTCATGCACGACAATACGGCGATTGACTTTGTGATTAAAGGTGAGGGAGAAGAAACCTTCAAGCGCTTGTCCGAAACGCTTTTGAGCAATGAAGACGCCCTTTTGCAGAGCGCTCTCTCGGAGATAGACAACCTGTTCTTCCGTGACGGCGGCGATACGATATCAGGACCGCTCAGTATAAAAAACCTGGCACTGGACTCGCTCCCCTCCCCCTTTCAGGCCGGCTTGGTGGACACTGCAAAACCGTTGATTTATTACGAGACCTCCAGGGGGTGTCCGTTCTCCTGCGCATTTTGCCTTTCGGCGACTGAAGGTACGGTGCGCTCGTTCGGCATTGAGAGGATAAAAAAAGATCTGCTGAATTTGATGAACAGTGATATTGCGCAGATAAAGCTGGTAGACCGCACATTTAATTATGATGCCGGACGGGCGAATGCGATCTGGGCGTTTATTCTGGAGCATAACCGGAGCAGCCACTTCCACTTTGAAATAGCCGCTGATCTTTTAACCGACAGCAATCTGAAACTGTTGTCACGAGTGCCGGAAAATACCTTCCGCTTTGAAATCGGTATTCAATCGTCATCGTCAGCGACTCTTGAAGAGGTGGGTCGAACGGCCGACCTGTCCCGAATCTTTGCTAATGTCCACCGGCTCAGAACCGAAACTCGGATAGAGCTGCACCTTGATCTGGTCGCCGGGTTGCCGGGAGAGGATTATGCCGGATTTCTTAATTCCCTGCATGCGGTGTCCGGGATGAAACCGGACATGCTGCAGATCGAGCCGCTCAAAGTGCTTAAAGGCGCTCCGATGCGCGCAATCGCCAACCGCGAAGGGTATGCCTTTTCAGAATCCCCTCCGTACACGATTCTTCGGAATCCGTGGCTTTCCTATGATGATATCTGCCTGATCGAAACTATCGGACGACTGCTGGATCTATTCAACAAACATGGCCGGTTTAGGGCGGCGTTCCGGATTTTGGAGCGTTACGACACCTTCTCCGGCATTCTTGACCGGATGGCACGGCAGGTAGGTAATGATAACCTCTCAAGCCTCTCCCGCCTTAGAGTTTTCGAGCTTTTTGCCCGGCTTTGCGAACCGCTGCTGCCGGAAGCGGACGCGCCCCTGCTGTTCGATGCGCTTTTCTTCGACTACTGCAGCAGCGAGATGCCATTGATGGGTAAGCTTCCGGCATTCGTTTCGCACCTGCAGGATCACTGTTCATGGCCCGGACGAAAAGAGCTTCCGGAAGGGATGAACATCCTCACCGACAGCCGGGTCAAAGCGTTTCGCTTTACGTTCAGACATGACTACCGCCAGGAGTTAGAGGAGAATGGCCCGTTTCCTCTCACATTCGTCTATATGTCGACTGAAGGGCACGGCCTGCGAATAGAGGCGATCTCCGGATAGACGTTTAACTGACTGGTACCACTCAACATCTCAAACGTAACTCTCCCCTCATCTAAAATGGGAAAGTCGTGATTCGGCATTTAGCTGATCCGCCGCCATAAATCGCCTCCCCCGGACGGCAAAGATGGCGGCGGCGACAACGGCCAGCGGAGTGATCAGCAAGGCGGCCCTTAGCCCCCAGGCATCGGACAGGGCGCCGATAATTGCCGGCGATATGGCATCCCCCAGCGCATGAATGGTAAAGATGTTGATCGCAAACCCCATAGCCCGGCGACCGGGCGCAACTACATTGATCAGAACGGTATTGAGCGGGCCGGTATTCAGGAACAGAAACAGTTCGGCGGCAAAAATGGCGGTCAGGCAGATGGTAAGACTGGAAGTCGTTAAGGCCAGAATCATCAATGGCGCCCCGATCAGGAACCCGGCCGCCGAAACGGACAGATAGCCGGCGGCAGAGCGACGCTGAAAGAAATCACCCAGCCAGCCGCCGGCCAGAGTACCGATAATACCCGATACAACCGTAATCATACCGAAGATGGTATTGCCCCTGGCGACCTCAAGGTCAAAAGAGCGGTGCAGAAACGAGGGGGCCCACTGGGCCAGTCCGCCCAGCGCAAAGGTCATGGCCGCCATTGACAGCGTGGCATGGAGATAGGAACGGTTATGCCAAAAACGTTTCAGTTCCGGCAAGAACTGTTCAGGGGGAAGAATCTTGGTCTGACGGGCGCTCTGACTGGGATCGCTCAACAGATAGAGCGGCAGAGCCAGAAAAAAACCCGGCAGTCCGACCAGCATAAAAGCCTTCTGCCAACCGAACGCCTGACCGAGCTGCCCCCCCAGGATGTATCCCAGGGCGCTCCCGACCGGAATAGCCAGATAGAAGAGCGACAATATTCGGCCGCGACGTTCGCGGGGATAATAGTCGGAAAGCAGGCCTGGAGATACCGTTCCAAAACTGGCCTCCCCCACCCCAACCAGCGTTCGCGCCGCCAGCAGCGACCTGTATGATGTGGCCGTTCCGGACAGGATCGTTGCAAGGCTCCAGACCGCAAGCCCTCCGGCAGCGAGACGGGCGCGATTGGTCCGATCACCGAGTCGGCCAAAAACCGGTGCAGCCAGCATATAGCAAAGCATAAAGGCGCTTCCAAGGAAGCCAAGCCCGGTATCGGACAGCTTCAAATCAGCTTTTATCAGCGGGAACACGGCGTAGAGCGCCTGACGGTCAACATAGTTAAGCAGGTTGACCGTCAGCAGCAGGGCGAGCGCATAGCGGGCAGCGCGACCGCCGGATTCAAAAGGTACAGAGTTCATCATGCCACATGGTCGGCTCCAGCGTCACCTGCCGCCCCAGTTCAGCAAGCAGCCCATCCATATCATCGACAAAGCCGGGCATGATGGCGATGCGGATAATGCCGGCCTTGTTATCAACGGTACTCATCACGTTCATCCCCTCATACGCCTCCAGGATAAACTTGAGGTAAACCATATCGCGGTGGGCGACCTTGAAATAGCGGCAGATCATTGAAGCGGAATTGACGATACCATTCCGTGTACTTTCTATAATTGGTTTGTTATCCGTATCACTACTGCCGGTCATTATTTTTTCCTCCAAGTACTGCGCGGAACGAGTGTAGCAACTTTGGTGCAACTGTAAAAGCATTATTGCGCCTGCACTATCCACCCGTTTTATATTGTCTCGCCCAGCACGTGGTGATATAAAGCGAGTTTCAACTTATCGGAGGCATTTTATGAAACATGGCGAGACCGACTCCTACTGGGGCGGAATCATAAAATCAATGGGCCTGGTGTTCGGTGATATCGGCACCAGCCCGATTTATACCCTTACCGTCATCATTGCCCTGACCAAACCGACCCAGGAGAATGTATTCGGCATCATATCGCTGATTGTCTGGACATTAATGATCCTCGTCAACATCGAATATGCGCTGCTGGCGATGAGCCTCTCCCGCAAGGGCGAGGGTGGCACCATCGTGCTGCGCGAGATCCTGGTGCGCATGATCAAGCCGGGGCGACAGATGGTTTTTGTGACGTTTCTCTCCTATCTCGGGGTTGCACTGCTGCTCGGAGACGGTGTCATCACCCCCGCCATCAGTATCCTCTCAGCCGTGGAAGGCGCCCTGCTGATCCCGTCCTTAAGCGGCCTCAGCCAATCGATGCTGATCCTGATTGCCGCGCTGATCGCCGTTTTTCTGTTCGTTTTCCAGTTCAAGGGGACCGACAAGGTGGCTAAGGCGTTCGGCCCGATCATGGTGGTCTGGTTCGCGGCGCTGACCATCTCGGGCATCATCGCCCTCTTCTCGTTCCCCGGCATAATTGCCGCGATCAGCCCTCACTATGCCATCGGTTTCCTGGCAAAGAACGGCATGGCCGGATTTTTCGTGCTCTCCGAAGTTATCCTCTGCGCAACCGGCGGCGAAGCTCTTTACGCCGACATGGGGCATCTCGGACGCAAACCGGTCAAACGCGCCTGGTATCTGGTCTTTGTCGCACTGATAATCAACTATCTCGGACAAGGCGCTTTCATACTCAACCATCCGGATGCCAAGAACATCCTGTTCGGCATGGTTCAGTCGCAATCGTCGATGCTATACATTCCTTTTCTGATTCTGACGGTCATGGCTACCGTCATCGCCTCGCAAGCACTTATCAGCGGGGTGTTCTCCATCGTGTACCAAGGGATTACAACCCGCATCCTGCCGCTTCTGAAGGTCGATTACACCTCTCATCAACTTAAATCCCAGATCTATATCGGGGCGGTCAACTGGATTCTGCTCGGACTGGTGATCATGATCATGCTGATTTTCCAGAAGTCCGAGAATCTGGCGGCTGCTTACGGCTTGGCCGTCACCGGCACTATGACCATAACCGGGATTATGATGGTCATGATTTTTTCCCGCACCACAAAAAAATGGAAAGTTCCGGTCGCCCTGTTCGTTACCGTGGTCGATTTCGCCTTCCTGATTTCCAACTTGTACAAACTGCCGCACGGCGGCTACTGGTCACTTATCCTCGCCTCCATCCCTCTTGCCGCGATCCTGATCTGGACCAAAGGGCAGCGGGCCCTGTACAAAGCGCTCAGGCCGCTTGACATGGATACCTACCTGATGAGTTATGAGCAGATCTATCGAAAAGGACACATCCCCGGCACCGGCCTGTTCTTCGTCAAGGACTGGAACACTATCCCTCCCTATCTGGTGCACTGCACGATACGCTCGAATATCATCTACGAGCGTAATGTGCTTATTTCCATTATCCGTACCGATGAACCGTACGGTTTGGAAAGCGAGCTTTCTACCGGATTGGGAACCGGACTCGACGCTTTCGTGATCAGTGCCGGTTATATGGTGCTGTTCGATATCGAACAGCTGCTCAAGGATAACGGCATCTTAGAAAAAGTTATTTTCTACGGCATTGAAGACATTGCCACCGGCAATCCCGCCTGGAAGATCTTCTCAACAATCAAAAAGCTGACCCCCAACTTCGTCCAATTCAACAAACTTCCGGTGGCGAAACTGCAGGGTGTTGTAACACGTGTGGAGATGTAGTCATGGTCAACTGGCTGCTGTTGCTTATAGCCTTGGGAATCATCCTGCTGGGGGCGACGGTCTTCACTAACGGCCTTGAGTGGTTCGGCAAGAAGATGAAACTGTCGGACGGCGCGGTGGGGAGCATCTTCGCCGCAGTCGGCACCGCCCTGCCGGAGACCTTGGTCCCGATTGTGGCTATCATGTACGGCACACCGGAGGCCGGTCACAAGATCGGTGTTGGAGCCATTATCGGCGCTCCCTTCATGCTGGGGACGCTGGCCTTCTTCATCAGCGGTCTGGCGGTTATCTGGAACCGCAAGAAGCGGGACGACTATCCCATAATGCGAGTCGATACGGTCATCATGCGCCGCGACATGGAGTACTTTCTTGTGCTGTACAGTGTGGCGATAACAGCAACATTTCTGGGTGGACACACGGTTATCAAGACCTTCATCGCCATGGCGCTTTTTCTGACCTATGGCGGCTATGTGCTCAAAACACTCCGATGCGAAAACGACACATGCAATGTCATTGAAGAATCAGACCTTGAGCCATGCTATTTTGCTCCCAAGTCTCATAACCCGCACATGACAATAATTGGTTTGCAGGTTCTGAGCTCACTGCTGCTGATTGTGTGGGGTTCCTACATATTTGTGGAGAAGGTGCAGATCATTTCGGTACAGATGGGGATATCGCCTTTCATTCTGGCCATGATCATCGCCCCGATTGCCACCGAACTGCCGGAGAAGTTCAACAGCGTGATCTGGATCGGCAAGGGGAAAGACACCCTGGCAATAGGCAATGTCACCGGCGCCATGGTTTTCCAGGGGTCGATCATCACTGCCATCGGCATCTTGATGACTGATTGGCAGCTGAACAGTGCGGCACTTCTGACCGTGGCCCTGACCTTTGCCTCGGTCGGCATGGCCTACCTGCAGATCCGGATTAAAAAGCATCTGACGCCCGGAACGCTGCTGGTGGGGGGATTTTTCTATTTCGTCTTTCTGGTGCTGATTGTTATGGGGAAAATCTGATTCCCTGACTAGTACCGCGCCGCTCCATCTCGGCATCGATCAGATTGAGGACCTCGAACTTTTTAAGCGACCAGAGCGGTGCAATCAGGTTATCATGTCCGCCGTCGCCGGTCAGGCGATGGATCAGGATACGCGGGTCCAGAAGTTCCAGAAAATCGCAGACCAGTCCGGCATAGTCGTCCCTCCCCATAACTTCGACTTCACCCCGTCGATACATCTCCGCCAGCCTCGTTCCCTTCATGACATGCAGCAGATGCAGCTTGACCCCATCCACGCCAAGACGGTTAAGTTCTCCGGCCATGGCCAGCATCTCCTCCCGCGTTTCGCCAGACAGACCGAGAATAACATGGGCGCAGACCCTTAACCCACGCGATCCGGCACGCTGAGCGGCATCCACGGAGCAGCTGTGATCATGCCGCCGATTCAGCAGTTTCAAACTTCGATTATACATCGACTGTATGCCCAACTCCAGCCACAAGTAGGTTTGACAGGAGAGTTCCCTGAGATAATCGAGAACGTCATCCGGCAGACAATCGGGGCGGGTTGCGACAATAAGCCCTGCCACATCTGGAACGGAGAGCGCTTCGTTGAACATTTCCCGCAAACGTCTGACTTCAGCATAGGTGTTTGAATATGCCTGAAAGTAGGCGATGAACTTTGAAGCCCGATACTTGCGGCGCATGACCTCTTTGCCGTCTTCAAGTTGAGCGGCAACAGCAAGGTCACGCCGGATGCCGTATGAACCGGAACCGTGCCCTCCACAGAAAATGCACCCTTCACTGTCCAGAGAACCATCACGGTTGGGGCAGGTGAATCCGGCATCGACCGAGATGCGTTGCACCTTGCAGCCGAAGCGGCGTTTCAGTTCGTCGGAAAAAGTGTTGTAGCGTTTGGGTTGTGTCATTTTCAGTGTTTCTTCTCTACCCGCTCCACCCAGCATTCCTCGGCCGAGATTGCCCGCAGAAATTCTCCGGCAAAGAGAAATTTGGCAAGCGGCACCGGTACGCTGATGAAATCCTTGCCGCGAGCCACCGTCAATGCGTAGCCGCTTTTACCCCCTCGCTCCCATTTTTCGACCGATAATGTCGTTACCGTTTCTCCGTGCTGTTCCCCAACGGAAAACTTGTGCGGACTAAGCTTTTCCTTGCACGGAGCGGAAGAACCAGCCACCTGATTAATCATCAGCGACAACCCGAAAGCCTCGTCAGACTCACAGATGAAGCGAATTTGCGTAACTTCCTCCGGTTTAGTCTTCGGCGTCAATTTAAAAAACCGGAGGAGAATCCTGCCGCTCCGTTCAACAACCAAACCGTTCTCCTCACTGGTCTTGGCCGTCGCCCGGATTTCAATACCGGCAGATTGGGAGAAAAGTTCATAGCAGCGATAACGTTTCAGCTCGTTGGCCAGGAACATAATATCCTCCTTTCAGGATGATACCAGGATTAATAGTACAGTCGCAAATATCAAAAAGGAGCGGCATCGCTGCCGCTCCGGTTGACGGACCTCAGTATTGAAAAATCATGGTTTAGCGTCGATAAACTTCATTAACTGCCTGGTTACGATATCATTCGAGGTTTTACCCGGTATTATGCTTGATTGATACCCGGCTATTTCCTTGGAATACTCCGCAAAGAATTTATTCCTGCTCTCCTTCAGTTTAGCCAATAGCTTCACACCTTCTTCATCGTCATTACTCTTCAACTCCATATAGGCTTCAGCCGCCTGTACCACTCCTAAAGCATTCTTACCAAAGGGATAGCCGGCCTGAAAATAGAGTTCATTACCTTTATCCCTGATCAACACCACTGTTTTTTTAAGTTGATAGTTGTTATTAGTCGTCTCGATAGTTGTAATGAACTGCTCCGCCAGACTATTAAGTTCATAAGAGAGTTGCTTGATTTTCTGCAGATCCTTATACGCATTACCGTCCGCAAGGTTTTCTCTTGATTGCTGCAGAGCCATCGCCTGCTGCACCAACATTATCCTGGCCGTAATATAAACCGATGATAACGAAGCAATAATGACCAATACCGCCGGTAACAAATATACTTTTATCTCTTTTACCACATCAACACCCCTTTCTAAAACCTTCGCGTAACCTGGCACCCTCAAGAGAGACAGGTGACACTTGATCACAACCCGGACAGTAAGTGTATCTATTTATTCATTTCTTGCACTGGATGTATACCATTATATTACTTCTTGGCAAGAATAATTATAGAAAGATCCTGGTTCGGACTCGTCAAGAACAATATAAAGAAGTGGAGAGTAATCAGAAGGCAAAAAAAAGAGCGGCATCGCTGCCGCTCTTAAATATAATGTTTTTTGTAGATACCGTTACTTGCGGACACCCTTACCGGCAACCTGCATGCGGATAACTGCCCGTTCCAATGCAGCTTCGTACACTTTGAACTGTTTATCTTCGGGAGTCAGCTTCTTAAGAGCCTCTTCAGCACGTCCCAAAGCGGCTTTGGCGCGTTCGACATCGATCTCTGCTGCGGTCTCGGCGGTTTCTACCAATACAATGATCTTGTCATCGCGAATTTCGAAGTAACCCCAGTTGAGCGACATATGCTCGACGACACCGTTATTCTTGTAGGCAAGCTCACCAATCTTGAGCGAGGTAAGAAATGGCGCGTGACCCGGCAATACGCCGAACTCACCCAACTTACCGGTTGCAGTTACTTCCTCAATCTCGGTATCGACCACCTTTTTGTAAGGGGTGACAATTTCAAGCTTCATCTTTTCTGCCATATATCATTCCTTGTAGGGGCGGACGGCGTCCGCCCTAGTTTGGGCGCATGCAATGCGCCCCTACAGATAATTTTTTAAATCGCAGCCAGCTTGGCAGCCTTTTCAATGGCTTCTTCGATGGAACCGACCATGTAGAAAGCCTGCTCCGGCATGCTGTCATGCTTGCCGGCAACGATTTCCTGAAAGCCCTTGATGGTGTCCTTCAGCTCTACATACTTGCCTGGGGAACCGGTAAATGCCTCGGCCACGAAAAATGGCTGGGAGAGGAAACGCTGAATTTTACGGGCACGGGCAACTACAAGCTTATCCTCTTCGGAAAGTTCGTCCATACCGAGAATTGCAATGATATCCTGAAGATCCTTGTACTTCTGCAGAACGTACTGAACCGAACGGGCAACAGCGTAGTGTTCTTCACCGATAACCTGCGGATCGAGGATACGGGATGTTGAGTCAAGCGGGTCAACAGCCGGGTAGATACCGAGCTCGGCGATCTGACGGGAAAGAACCGTGGTAGCATCCAAGTGAGCAAAGGCGGTAGCCGGAGCCGGGTCGGTCAAGTCGTCGGCAGGAACGTAGATAGCCTGAACGGAAGTGATGGAACCCTTCTTGGTGGAGGTAATACGCTCCTGGAGTTCACCCATCTCGGTAGCCAGCGTAGGCTGGTAACCAACGGCGGAAGGGATACGGCCGAGAAGCGCCGAAACCTCGGAACCTGCCTGGGTAAAACGGAAGATATTATCGATGAAGAGCAGAACGTCCTGACCTTCTTCATCGCGGAAGTACTCGGCAACAGAAAGTGCGGTAAGGGCAACGCGGGCACGGGCACCAGGAGGCTCGTTCATCTGGCCGTATACGAGAGCGGCCTTATCGAGAACGCCTGACTCTTTCATCTCCATCCAGAGGTCGTTCCCTTCACGGGTACGCTCGCCGACACCGGCGAAAACCGAGTAACCGCCATGCTGCTTGGCGATGTTATTAATCAGCTCCATAATCAGAACCGTCTTGCCGACACCGGCGCCGCCAAACAGACCGATTTTACCGCCTCGGGCATACGGGGCAAGAAGGTCAACAACCTTGATGCCGGTTGTAAACGCTTCAACTTTGGTGGACTGATTTTCAAAAGAGGGCGCTTCACGATGGATAGCGTACTCTTTCTCATTCCCGATCGGGCCCATTTCGTCAACCGGCTCGCCGATTACGTTCATGATGCGTCCGAGGGTTTTGGCGCCAACCGGGGCACAGATCTGCTTGCCGGTATCGATGACGACCTGACCGCGCTTGAGACCATCGGTAGAGTCCATGGCGATGGTACGTACCGAGTTCTCACCCAAATGTTGGGCAACTTCCAGTACCAGATTGTTTTCACGGTCATCAATGGCCGGATTTGTCACGCGAAGTGCGTGGTAGATCTCCGGCAGTTTGCCGGGCTCAAATTCAACGTCGATAACGGCGCCGATGACCTGCGAAATTTTACCTGTGTTCTGACTCATGGAACGGTGTCCTCCTGCGGCCCTGCGGCCTCATATAGTGTTACGTAATTGTCTATTATCCTTTGATCGATTCAGAGCCGGAGATAATTTCCATCAACTCCGTGGTAATGGCAGCCTGACGGGCACGGTTGTACTGGAGCGTCAGTTTGCCGATCATTTCGTTGGCGTTTTTGGATGCGCTGTCCATGGCGGTCATACGGGCGCCGTGCTCACCAGCTACCGTCTCCAGCATGGCCTTGAAAATCTGCACCTCAATATTTTTAGGCAGTATCTCCGCAAGTAGTTCACCAACAGAAGGTTCATAGATGAACTCTACGGGAGTTTCGTCGGCGACGGTAGTTTCTTCCGGGACAACCGGCAGCATCTGCTGGAAAGTAATGTCCTGGGTCATGACCGTACGGAAAGAGTTATAGAGCAGCTCAACCTGGTCATACTCGCCTGCCGTAAAGCCGTCGATCACTTCCTGAGCAAGCATGGCGGCGGTCTGATAATTCGGCTTTGCCAGAACATTGGCAAAGTTCTTATATACCGTATAACGGCTTTTAAGGAACTCATACCCTTTGCGCCCAACGGTCATGACGCTGATCTGCTCGTATACACCAGATTTTTCCTTGATATAGCGGTCAGCGGCTTTACACAGGTTGGTATTGAAACCACCGCACAAGCCACGATCCGAGGTCAGCACTATCAGAAGCAGCTTCTTGGCCTCACGCTTTTCAAGTAATGGGTGAAGATCACCCTCAAGGTTTGCGGCCAGCGATTGCAGCACTTCACCCAGTTTTTTTGCATACGGGCGGGCAGCCACAACATTTTCCTGAGCACGGCGCAACTTGGCAGCCGAAACCATTTTCATGGCTTTGGTGATCTGGCGAGTATTTTTTACGGATACGATCCGTTTTTTAATGCTTTTAAGGCTTGCCATATCTCAAACCGTCCTTGTTTACGCGGTAAATTCCTTC
>CAIYDX010000357.1 GCA_903925005.1 uncultured Geobacteraceae bacterium | reverse complement strand
TGATTTAGAAATGGAATTATACGTCAAAGGAGGAGTGTATGCGTGCGCGCATTTTTGCGGCAGCCATCATTATGGCTGCCTGTATACCTGTCTCCGCATTATGTGCGGAGAATGATCCGAACGAACGTCTTAACCGACTGGATGCCGAACTTGGCCGCCAGTCGGATACCATTCGCGAACAGCAAAAAACTATCGACGAACTAAAAGAAAATCTTAAGACCCAAAATCCGTCCGAGAACCAAACAACGGAAGAAAATGCTGGCAAATTGACCGGTCTGTTTGGCGGTTCGCTGATGAGCAACCCCTATCTCTCCGTGGTTCTGGATGCCAAGGGCTATGTCTCGAATCTTAAAAGCGGCGCATTACAGAACCGGGGTGTACCCGGCTTCACCACCGAGGGACGCGGTCTTAACAATGGCTTTAACCTGGATGGGACCGAGTTGTTTGTCTTTGCTCCGGTAGATCCCTATTTTGATCTTTACGCCAACATTCCGGTTAATCAGGACGGAGCCACTTTGGAAGAGGCGTACTTTGTAACAACATCATTACCGGAAGGCTTTCAGGTAAAAGGTGGGCGCTTCAAGAGCAATTCCAGTCGTCTTAACTCACAACATCCCCATGCTTGGGATTTTGCCGATATTCCTCTGCCCTACAAGGCATTTCTAGGTTCAGAAGGCATCGGCGGCGAAAACGGGTTGCAACTCACCTGGCTGCCGCCATTGCCGCTATACACCCTGTTGGGAATCGAAACCCTTCAAGGTGACAGCAATCTGCTTTTCGGGAAAGATGACAACTTGGGACCCCATGCATTCTCTGCATTTGCCAAGATATCTATCGATACGAGCGACAATTCCACCCTGTACACCGGGCCGTGGGTATTGTTCGGTTCCACCAACAGCACCACAATACTCCCCACAAACCCTGCGTCAGGAACAACCTACGGATTGCGCGGCGACAGCGCGCTCTATGGTATGGAAGCTGTCTGGAAGTGGAAATCCGGAAGTCAAGGGGTGACACTGCAAGGTGAGTACCTCTACCTAGCGCAGAACGGCGATCTGACCGCAACCGACTCGACCGGCGCCGTCGTTTCGGTAAACAAACTTCAACGTCATCAGGATGGAGCCTATATCCAGGCTCTGTACCGCTTTGACCGCTGGCGCGTCGGAGCCCGTTACGACCGGTTGGAACTCTTTGCCGACACATTCAAGGTGGCCGGAACCCAGCAGACATTCGACGGCAAACCGTGGCGGTCGACCGGCAGCCTGGAGTTCAACCCGACCGAATTCAGCACCATTCGCGCACAATTCAGTCATGATCTCTCTGCCCGTAATGGTCAGGTGAACAACGAGGGGTTATTACAGTTTATCTTAACCATAGGCGCTCATCCGGCTCATACATTCTAGGCGCAATGCCATATTTGAGCCCTAACTTCGTTGGCTCGGCAGACGCTTCCTCAACGTACCGTAGGGTACGCCTCGGCCGCCTCTTCCTCGCCGCCTTGTTATCATCTCAAATCTGTCATTGCTAAAGGAGAAACCAACATGCAAAAAATAATACTCATTCTTTGTTTATCGTTGATGCTGACCAGCCCTGCTTTTGCAGGAGTTAACGTTGTCGCAACATTGCCTTGGATCGGCAGCCTGGCAAAGGAGATCGGCAAGGAAAAGGTATTGGTGACGATACTGGTTAAGCCGACCCAGGACCCGCACACCGTGGAAGCCAAGCCAAGCATGATCCTCGCCGGACGCAAGGCCGATATCCTCATGTACAACGGTCTCGATCTTGAAATCGGCTATCTGCCGCTGATCATGGAATCATCGAAGAATCCACGAATCATGCCCGGCAGGCCCGGCAACTTTGACTGCTCAAAATTTGTGAAGGTTATCGATAAACATGCCCATGTGGAACGAAGCATGGGAGACGTCCATCCTCTCGGTAATCCCCATTATCATTATTCGCCGTCCAATATCATTCGGATTGTTGAAGGGATGACTAATGCCCTGGCCGAGATGGACCCGGCAAACGCTTCTTTTTACCGGTCAAACTACAAAATGTTCAACGCTAAATTTTTAGAACGGACGAAAACATGGAAGTTGCAGTCTAAAAACCTGACTGGTAACCGCTATATCGCCTACCATAAACTGTTCGAATATCTGGCGGCGGAATTCGGCTTCAGGATCGTCGCTTACGTAGAACCGAAACCGGGTATCCCACCATCGGCTGCCCATATCGAAGCGCTTATCGAAAGGATGAAGGCGACAAAACCGGATGGCATCCTGACCACAAGTTTCTATGGCAAACGGGAGTCGGAAACCATTTCGCTTAAAACCGGAGTCAAGGTCGTAACGGTGCCTGCCGATGTCGGCTCCATGCCGGGGACCGATGACTGGTTCTCGTTCATGGATAAAGTCGTCACAAGTTTGCAGTAACGAGGTATTCATGGAAACCTTCAATTTTCTGCTGTATCCGTTTCTGGCATGTCTGCTTCTGATCCTGATCCATGCCTATTTCGGCATCCATATTCTGGAACGGGGCATCATATTTGTCGATCTGGCATTGGCCCAGTTCATCGGCATCGGTATAGCACTGTCATTCCTTTTTGGAAGGGAGAAGAGCATGCTCTTCTCCCTCGTCTTTGCCCTCTTGGGCGCAATCATTCTCTCTCTGTCGAAAAGGGCCGCACGTTATGTGAATATCGAGGCATTCATTGGTGTGCTCTACATCTTCTCTTTCTCGGCTGCGATTTTGATACTGGACAAGAGCCCTCATGGTCTGGAGGAATTCAAGGGCATCATGAACGGCAATATTCTCTGGGTAACGCCAAAGGATATCTTATCAACCGCAGTCATCTATGGTGCCGTCGGGATTCTGCATTTCATTCTGCGTAAACGCTTTCATGCCCTGACATTTGAGGGTAAAGGCGGCTTTCTGCTGGATTTGCTCTTTTTTTCAAGTTTTGCCGTGGTACTGGTTAAATCGGTAAATATGGCAGGAATACTCCAGGTGTTCTCATTCCTGGTTGTGCCCGCGCTTATCGGCAAACTGTTCTTTAAGAAACCGTTACATGTGCTGTTGATCGGGTGGTCGGTAGGGGTGGTGGTCAGCGTAGTTGGGATATTTCTTTCATACAAGCTGGATATTCCAACCGCACCGGTCATTGTGGCTAGTCTGGCCTGCATGTTCTTCGTCATGCTTGGGGTCAAGGTCATCTTGGAAGCCATTCCCGGTAAAAAACCCAAAGCAGCTGACATAAAACTTCAATGATCTGCAGGGTTCAGCCATGGACGAGTTTCGCGGCAGACATATCGGCATAATTTACCAGACACTGCATATGGTCAGGGGCAGCAACAGCGTGTGGCAATTGCCCGTGCTACCATCAATGGTCCCAAGATCATTGTTGGTGACGAACCGACCTCCGCGCTGGATGACAAAGCATGTGAAACCGTGATGTAGCTGTTGTTGCAACTCGCGGCATCCTCCGATGCCAGCCTCGTGATCGCTACCCATGACCAACGCATCAAGCATCATTTTCACAAGCAGATCCGCATATGATCGAATATCAGGAGCGTCATCATGAATCTTACGCATAAGTCCATATTTCTCATTACCTGTTTGATACTGATCTGTGGTTGCCAGAAAAAAGAGGCGCCGACTTCAGCATTAACCGACAAAAAAATGATTGTTGTGACGACACTGTATCCGTTGTACGACTTTGCCCGGACTATAGGAGGCGATAAGGTCAATGCCACTCTCCTCCTGCCACCCGGCATGGAGGCGCACAGTTTCGAGCCTAAACCTGATGATGCCATTAGAGTCACCAATGCCGATATGTTTATCTACACCAACGAATATATGGAGCCGTGGGCGGTTAACTTCGTTAAAGGGCTAAACAGTGGCAATGTTTCCCTTGTCGATTCGAGTAAAGGGATTAAGTTTCTCAAGGCGGGGGTCGAGGAAGATGAGCATGAAAATCATGATGGTAAAGCACACAATCACCATGCCGGCAGCATGGACCCCCATATCTGGCTTGATTTCGCCGATGCTCAAACCATGGTCGACACAATTGCCTCCGCCATGAGTGCCAAAGACCCCTCGAACAGGAACTACTACATGGCCAATGCCATTGCTTATAAATCGGAACTCAAAAAACTTGACGCCGAATACAAGGCCGGGCTCTCCTCATGCAGTAAAAGGGCTTTTCTACATGGCGGCCACTATGCGTTCGGCTATCTTGCTCATCGATACAGCTTACAGTATGAGTCAGCGTCTGCCGTTAATGCCGATTCCGAGCCGTCGGCGGCAACGTTGGTAGCGCTAATTAAGCAGGTTAAAGCGATAGGCTTGGAATATGTTTTCACCGAGGAACTGCTTTCGCCGCGTGTGGCTGAAATGATTGCCAAGGAAACCGGGGCATCCATTTTGCTGCTTCATGGCGCCCATAACATCAGCAAGGATGATTTTGATCATGCTGTAACCTTTATTTCGCTAATGAGAAAAAACCTTGCAAATTTGAAGACTGGTTTGCAATGTAAGTGATTCAACATTTCAAACCTTCACCCAAAAGCGTATGAATACATTTATTGTAATCATTCTATTCTGTTCGTGTATTTCGTGTCTTTCGTGGATACCTGCTTTTTCCAGGTTCATTCATTTCTTTCAGTTGTAACCAGCAGGCATACAGGCTAGAGTATCCGGCACGAAAGCTCAATTCCGGTCCTTCCAGGAGCCTCCCCATGTCCCTGCGTAACCTTCGTATCCTGACCGCCATCGCCCTCAAAGGAAGTTTTGCGGCAGCGGCCGATCACATGGGTCTGACCCAGTCAGCGATAAGCCTTCAGGTCAAGAACCTGGAAGAGCAAGTGGGCGCGCAGCTATTCGAGCGAACCGGCCGCAGCCCTAAACTCAATGCCAACGGCAGGCTGGTGCTGGAGCGTGCTCGCGAGATCTTGACCATCTACGACGGTATCAGGGATGAATTGACGCCTTCCGGTATGATCAAGGGGACGCTGACCCTGGGGGTCGTCCCGACCGTGCTCACCGGTCCGCTCCCCCCGGTGCTGGGACGATTGAGGAAGCGCTATGAGGATCTGCATGTCAAGCTCCTCTCCAGCCTCTCCGCCGAACTGGTACGCCAGGTTGAAGAAGGGAATCTCGACGCGGCGCTAACTACCGAGCCCCCCTACACGGTCTCTCCGCAGTACGAATGGCAGGAATACGATGTGGAACCGTTTTTCGTGGTTGCTCCGAAAACTACCGAGGCCTCCAGCGTGGAACTGCTGTTCGAACGCTTTCCCTTCGTCCGCTTCGACAAGACCGCTTGGGCCGGGGCGCTTGTGGATGGACAGCTTATGGCCCAAGGCATCCGCCCCCGCGACGTAATGGAGTTTGACTCCCTGGAGGCGGCGCTCAGCCTGGTGGAACAGGGACTCGGCATTGCCGTGGTACCGCTCAATAAACGGCGCTTGAAGCAGGCTGGAAAACATTTCGCCTTGACACCATTCGGCGCGCCGCAGTTGACCAGGCGGGTCGGGATGTTTCAAAAACGCCGCCATCCGCGCCATTCCCTGACGGAACTGATACTGAACGAACTCTGCCGGGAGTGCGGATACATAAAAAATACTTGAGTGTTTAGCAAGTATTATCAATTATTATTTATACAATAGCCGTGCTATCCTCTTTTCTACTGTTCCAAGACATCTCCCCACCCCCACCCTAACCCTCCCCGGAATCAAAATGGTTCCTCCCCCTTCAAGGGGGAGGTCAGGAGGGGGATGGGGTACAATGTCGGAATAGAACACAGAGGAGAACACCATGACCGCCATCGCCAATGCCCTCATTCCCGTGCTGGCCCTGATTCTGGTCGGCTTTGTCATTCAGCGCACCGGCTTCCTCCCCCCCACATTTTGGCCGTCGGCCGAGAAGCTGACCTATTTTCTGCTGATGCCGGCTACCCTGATTCACAACCTGGCGGGCAGGCAGATCGGCTCTCTTCCCTGGCTGAAGATTCTGCTGACCGTGGAAGGAGCGATCTTCGCCAGCGCACTGCTGGTCACGCTCTGGTGGCTCGCAAACCGGCAGATGGGCGGCCCGGTCTTTACGTCGCTTTTTCAGGGAGGAGTGCGCTTTAATACCTTTGTGGCACTGGCCGTGGCGGAGAACCTGTTCGGCAGGGACGGTCTGTTCCTGGCCGCCATGGGGGCCGGTTTCATGATCATTCTGATCAATGTGCTCTGTGTTTCGGCGTTTTCGCTGGCGGTCAACAATAGTGCGGGGATTAGCCTGAAACGGCTGTTTATCGATCTGCTGCGCAACCCGCTCATAATCGGCTGCGTCATCGGCGTAGGGTTGAATGCTTCCGGACTGGAGCTGCCGACGGCTATCGACGGCATACTGGCACTTGGCGGTAAAGCGGCATTTCCGGTGGGATTGATGGCGGTAGGGGCGGCCTACCGGGCCGGCAACCTGATGCTGCACTGGCGGCCGCTGATGGCCAGCAGCGCCGTGCAGTTTCTCTGCAAGCCGCTGATCGCCTGGGAGCTGGCAACATCTTTGGGGCTGTCCGGCATGGCACTGAACGTGGCGGTACTTCTGTTCAGTGTGCCGACCGCGCCTTCGGCTTTCATCCTCTCCCGGCAGATGGGGGGTGATCATGACAGCATGGCTGCGATCATCACGGTGCAGACCTGTCTATCCTTTTTCACACTCCCGTTGACCATCTGGCTGATGACGTTATGAACCGGCAAAAATGGTGGATAGCGCTTCAGCCATCTGGCGCACCGAAAAAGGCTTGGGCACTGCAGCTCCAAAACCATGCTTGTCATAGGAAGCCACGACCGGATCGTTGCTGTAACCGCTGGCTACTATTCCTTTTGCGGTCGGATCCATGTCGAGAATGCGGGCCATAGCCTCCATCCCCCCCATGCCGCCGGGAATGGTCAGATCGACGATGACCGCCGCGAACGGCGACCCGCTATCCAGAGCCTGCCGATACAGTTCGCACGCCTGAGCACCATTGATACAGGCCACGCATTCATAGCCGAGCAGGTCAAGTATCTCGGTCACAAGCTCCCTGATGATGAGTTCGTCATCCATAACCAGGATCTTTCCCTTGCCGGTCGGAAGCAGACCGCATCTCCGTACGCCGGCATCGAGTTTCTGGTCAGAAGCGGGGAGCCAGAGAGTAAAAGCCGTTCCCTGCCCCGGCTCGGAGGTTACCTGGATTGCGCCTCCATGCAGGGCAATTATGGAATGCACCGTTGCCAACCCCAGGCCGTTCCCCTGCTGCTTAGTGGTAAAATAAGGGTCAAAGATCCGGTCGATGCAGTCGGCAGGTATGCCGATCCCCTGGTCGGTAATCGTAATCCTGACATACCTGCCGTCGGGAAGAGTGACTGATGCCGGGTGCCCCTCCATGTTCTCGGCCGTGATCTGCAGAATTCCGCCCCCAGGCATGGCCTGGTCGGCGTTGATGACCAGATTGCTGATAACCTGACTGATCTGGCCGACATCGACCTCTGCCGACCAGAGATCATCGGGAAGGGAAAATTTCCCGGCGACGTTCGCGCCGCGCAGTGCAAATTCTGCGGAATCAAGGATAATGTCCGCAAGCGATGCGAGCTGCTTGATCGGGGCTCCCCCTTTAGCGAAGGTCAGGAGCTGTCTGGTCAGACCGACCGCCCGCTCGGTGGCCTGCAAGGCGCGCTCTATGGGCGTTGAAAGCAGCTGGTTGTCGCCGGTACGCGTCAGAGCGACGGACAGGTTGCCCATGATGCCGGTCAGCAGATTGTTGAAATCGTGGGCTATCCCACCGGCAAGCACCCCAAGAGATTCCAGCTTGCGCGTTTTAAGAAGTTCATCCTCCAGGCGGCGCTGTTCCGTGATATTATCGACGGCGATAATGGCGCAGGCAGCCCCATCGGCTGTAATCGGCTCGACGCTGATCTTGAGCCATAGCTGTTCCGTGGCTGATTCTTTGCGACGGATATGGAGCAGCTCAACACCATAACGCCCCTTTCGGGACTGGACAACCCCACGAACCGTTTCCCGCAGCCTGCAAGCGGAACATTCAGGAGCTTGGCCGCATTCCAGACTATCGGGCGTGGTATAGATGCATTCGAATACCTGCCCCGGCACCCTGTTCAGCAAAGAGTCAACCGTCGTGCCGCAGATTGCCGCCATGGCCCGGTTGGCATCGATCACCCTGCAGCGGTCATTGACAATCATCATCCCGACCGGAGCCGATTTAAAAATCCCGCGGAAATCATCGCTCTCGTGATTGGGACTCTCTCCGGCCAATCGGCTATCGGCGATCTCATCACCCGGCGCAAGCATGTTATTTAATTCTACCGGTTTCATAATCGCCTCCATCGTAAGTACTACTTCAAATTGTTCATTTTTACCCGAAAACAATCCGGACAAATCCCGTGACTGAACAAGGCATCCGAGTGCTCGGAGATGTACCGCTCCAACTGCTGCCAGGAGCTGTCATCGCCCCTGATTTTTTTGCAGTACATGCAAATCGGGATGATCCCTTCAAGGTGTTTGATCCTGCCTATAGCCGCTTCAAGCTCGTCGTTGCGGCGCTTCAACTCGTCCTGTTTAAGCTTGAGTTCGAGCTGCAGCCGCACTCGGGCCAACAGTTCACTGCTCTCGAACGGCTTGACCACATAATCGCTCCCCCCCGCCTCAAATCCCCTGACGATAAAGTCCGATTCGCGCTGGGCGGTCAAAAAAATCACCGGAATATCCCGCCAGTCAGGGTTTTGCTTGATTGCACGGCAACAGTCGAAACCGTTCATCCCCGACATATTGACATCGAGCAGGATCAGGTCCGGAATCATGTTCTCCAGCGTCTCCAGCGCCTCCGCCCCACTGGTGGCAAAGCAGAGATCGCAAGCCAGTGCCCCGTTCAACAGCCCGCCGATCAGCTGCAGGTTCTGGGGAGTATCGTCCACCACCAGGATGATCGGTATTTTCGACTTCTCGTTCATGCAGCTATTTCCCTTATTTTATTGGCTTTTTCTCTCATCTCTCATCTCTCATCCCATAAGCCGCCACCACCTCGGCATACCGGTTCATCTCCCCCTTGATCTGGGGAATGTTGAACGAGGCGAGTGTGGCATCGAGCATCGCCGCCCACCCGCAAGGCGGTCGCCTCGTGGTGCGCCGCCAGTGCCGTCACCGCTTCGCTGAACAGCCTGATCCGGTTTACCTGCAGGGTTTTGCGCACCACCTGGTAATCGCTATCCAGCAGCGCCAGCGCTTTGAGCAGACCCGCCCGGTCCCGACAGCGAAAATCGCCGCTGTCTCTGACCGGAGTTTGGACATCAGCGCTCTCTCCTGCAGCGATTATATCACACGGCAGCATCGTTGCCATCTCAGACAGCAGCTCCCCCTTCCGCACCGGCTTGAGCAGAATACAGCGGAAAAGCGTCCTCATCGCTTCGATCTCGGCCGGCATCGCCGACGCCGTAACAGCGATAACCGGAATCCGGGCCAGCTCTGGATCGGCGGACGCCTGACGCGCCAGTTCGTCCCCCCCCATAACCGGCAGCTTGATATTGGCATCTGCCAACTCTTCCCCTTTCTGCCTTAACGACGTCATCATTGAGGCCAGCTGCGTCAGCGATGGCCGAAACACAACGAAGAACTCGAAGGTCAGAATCAGCAGGCCGATCGCCATAAAGAGCGTTTCCAGCTGCTGCATGGCGGAAATCGCTCTTTGGCCTCCTTGTCGAACAGAAAGGTGATCTTGTCCATCAAGGCCAGAAAATGGGACTCGTTGGCCAACATCACAACTGCTGCTCTCCGGAGAGCAGCAGGATCGAACTCCCACCCTTTGCCCCGCTTAACCAGCCCTTCGATCTCTTTGACCATGGCGGCGTGGAACGGCTCCATCTCGGCGAAGAGCGCCGTAATCTGCGGCGAATTTTCCCGCTCTGGCAGCCCCAGCGAAGCATCGCCATACTGCAGCCCCAGGTGTGCCGTTTTCCATGAGGCTAACGACTCGGTCAGCTCCCTGGCGCCACGTGCTAGTTCCTCAGGTGAAGCCATATGCTCCAGGGCAAAAACGCACTTGGTCAGCCGCTGACTCAACATCCGCTGCCGTCCGGAGAGGTTGACCACCCGCGAATCCCCGCCGTTCCGCTTGATCGCGAACTGCATCAGCAGTGAGGAGGAGACCAGGGTCAGGGCGATAAAAGCCAGGGCGATGCCATAGATCAGCTTGATCTTCCGGAGACGTTTTTCATCGAGTGATTCCGTCATATGGTTTTCATGCCCCGTCACGATAATAATTGGTGGGGACTATACCTGATAACTATGCTGGATTAAAGAATTAGTTGCCATTCTTCCCAGAAATAACAGTTTTAAACTAACCTTTTATTGAAGCCTGCGTGGCATTTCTTCACGTTAATGGTTATAGTTGCAGCTATGGACCTTTTTGACAAACAACATGACGAGGATGACAGCCACTGGGAACCGGTCTCCTCGCGTTACGGCACCCTCCTGACCAAGCATCAGGCACGCTCCTGGGCGCTTGTGCTGGACTCCCGCTCGATCCCCTGCTGCATCCGGTCAGAAGGGCGTGGCTGGCTGCTGCTGGTGCCGAGGCATCAGCTGGAGAGTGCCCACAGAGAACTGCGCCTGTTCGAAGAAGCCAATTTCAACTGGCCTCCCCCATTGCCGGCTCCCCGGCGCCTGGCTGAAAATACTCTGCCGACCATATCGGTCCTGCTGCTACTGGCAACCTTTTACAACCTGACACTTGTCGGCATATCTCTCCCGGAACGCGGCATTATCGACATGTACGAGCTTGGCGCCGCCCACGCAGAAGGCATCAGAGCCGGCCAATGGTGGCGTCTTGTTACCGCCCTCACGCTGCATGCGGGGCCGGTGCATCTGCTCGGCAATCTAACGATCGGCGGCACCTTCATTGTCCTGCTCTGCCGGGAGCTCGGTTCCGGTATGGCCTGGAGCCTGCTGCTGGCCTCCGGTACCCTAGGCAACCTGATTAATGCCTGGGTACAATCACCTGATCACCGCTCGGTCGGGGCCTCCACCGCCGTTTTCGGCGCAGTCGGCATTCTGGCCGCCATCAGTATGGTGCGCTACCGTCATCATCTGCAACGGCGCTGGTTCATACCGGTCGCCGCTGGGCTGGCACTACTGGCGATACTTGGAACAGAGGGAAAGCAGACCGACCTGGGCGCACATCTGTTCGGCTTCAGCTTTGGTCTGCTCTTCGGGATTGCAGCGGAATTTATGGTGGGAAAATACGGACGACCTGGAGCTGTCCTGAACATCCTGCTTGCCGTTCTGAGCGGTGCTCTGGTCGCAGCGGCATGGTGGGCCGCGATAGGGTGGGAAGTGATTTATCAATAACCGGATTCTTGTAGTAGTTGTCACCGGTTTTTGCCAATTCATTTTCCAATACCGCTTGCAGGAAAAAGATGCTACTCTTCGACGCTTGAATATGTGTCAATTCTCAACTCCATATCCACATAAAGTTCTGTTTATTTCATCACCTAACGGCACCCATCCATGAATAAATACTACACCGAAGACGCGCTGCTGCTGATGCGCCACGAGATCGCCTCTGCAGGGGGCAACGAGGTGTTCTTCATCGGCCGCACCAACGTGGACGGCATCGTCTGCGAAGCCGAAACCATCGCCCGTGGCAGCAAAGTTGCCGTTCCGGCCATCATAACCCGCGCCTCGGGCGGTGATGTAGTCATTCATAATCACCCATCCGGCGACCTGACTCCTTCATCAGCCGATATGGACATCGCTTCGGTGGCCGGCAATCAGGGGATCGGCTTTGCCATCATCAACAACGACTGCAGCCGCTGTTACCAGGTAGTCGCCCCCTTCACCGAGAAGAAGGGGGAGCTGCTCTCCCTCGACGAGATTGGCCGCGCCTTTGCCGCCGATGGCATGATGGCTCATCTCAAGGGCTTTGAGCCGCGTGATGAGCAGCTGCGGATGGCCTTTGCCGTCGCCGAGGCCTTCAACCATGACCGGATGGTACTGGTCGAAGCCGGCACCGGCACCGGCAAATCGCTGGCATATCTGATTCCGGCTATTCTCTGGGCGGTGCGGAATAATGAACGGATTGTCGTCTCCACCAACACTATAAACCTGCAGGAACAGCTGATCAAAAAAGATCTCCCTTTCCTGGCGCGCAACTCCGCGGTGGAGTTCAAGGCGGCGCTGGTCAAGGGGCGCAGCAACTATGCCTGCCTGCGCAAACTGGAACATGCCGAGGCGGAACCGTCCCTGTTCCCTGATGAATCTTCCGCCGAACTGACCACGATTATCGAATGGAGCCACAGCAGCCAGGACGGCTGCCGCAGCGATCTGGCCTTCACGCCGCACCATGCCACCTGGGAAGAGCTCTGCTGCGAAGCCGATCAGTGCGGTCGCTCGCGCTGCAAGCACTTTGGCCGCTGCTTCTTCTACCGGGCCAGGCGTGAATCATCTTCCGCCCGGATACTGGTGGTCAACCACGCCCTGCTGCTCTCAGATATCGTCCTGCGCAAGGAAACAGGCTACGATGCTACCGCCATACTCCCCCCCTTCACCCGCCTGATCTTCGATGAAGGGCATCATCTGGAAGACGTCGCCACCAGCCATCTGTCGCTGACGATTGCCCGGAGCGGCATTCTTAAACAGCTGCAGCGGCTGGTGCCGCACAAAGCCAATCGGGCCGGGCTGCTGACGATCATTTCATCGCGCATTACCCGCGATCTGCCGGAATCGGAGGAAGGGCTCTACGCCGAACTGTCGGGACTGCTGGAAAGCCAACTGCTCCCCAAAGCCCACGATTTGTCCGGGATGACCGAACAGACGATGGATTGGCTGGCTATCAGCGTGGAACACGAGGGGAGGGGGGAGGCCGGGCGCGAGCAAAAGCTTCGGGTAACCGCCGAGGTGGAACGCACACCGTTCTGGCAGGAGTGCCGGCAGCGGCTGCATCTCCTGGCGGACGCCGTGAATGACTACACCGCAGCGCTCCGCACTCTGGTGCGCCGTTCGAAAGATCTGCCGGAGAAACTGCAGGAAAAGCTGGCCGATCAACTACTCGATACAAGCGGTATCGAGGGGCGACTGCAGGGGATGGCCGACGCGCTGCTCTTCTTCACGACCGATGCGGAAGGGTACTGCCGCTGGATCGAAACCCGGCGCGGCAGTCGCGGCGTCCAGGCCAGGCTCACCGCCGCGCCGCTCGATATCTCGACACATCTCAAGGAGAGCGTCCTCGACCGGCTCAAAACCATCATCGTCACATCCGCCACGCTGACGGTAGGGGGGCAATTCGGCTATCTAAAAAAGCGCACCGGTTTCGGGCTGCTCCCGAAAGAACGGGTTGCCGAACTGCAGCTGGCATCGCCATTCGACTATGCGCGGCAAGTGTTCGTCGCCGTACCGGAGGAGATGCCGGAACCGACGGTTCACGGCTACCGCGAAGCGCTGGAGCGGCACATCATCAAGGCGGTGACCATCTCGCGCGGCGGCGCCTTTATCCTCTTTACCTCCTACGACATGCTCAACCGCGTATATCAGGCGCTGTCACCCGCGCTGGCCCGCCTCGGGCTGACCTCGCTCAAACAGGGGGAAACCGGACGCCACGCCCTGCTGACCCAGTTCCGCGCGGAAGGAAACGCCGTGCTGTTCGGCACCGATTCATTCTGGGAGGGTGTTGACGTCAAAGGGGAGGCGTTGCGACTGGTGATCATCGCCCGGCTCCCGTTTCAGGTGCCGACAGAGCCGGTTCAACAGGCCCGCGCCGAAAAAATCAAGGCTGATGGCGGCGATCCGTTCCGTGATTTTTCCGTGCCGCAGGCGGTCATCAAGTTCCGCCAGGGGTTTGGACGCCTGATCCGAAGTCGCGACGACCGCGGAGCGGTGCTTATCCTGGACCGGCGCGTCCTTAACAAGAGTTACGGCAGAATTTTTCTTCGATCGCTGCCGGATACGGAGATTGTCAGAGGTGATTCGGCGGAGATATTCAGTAGGATGGAGAAGTTTTTCAAGGGGAAGGTAATGTAGGGGCGAGGCGGTGCCTCGCCCGGATGGGGCCCCCGAATCGGGCGACCCGACGGGTCGCCCCTACAATGTTTTCATCTGCTTTTTAGCACTGAAGTTGAAACATTGAAAATACATCAGACAGGTCAGCAAAAACGAAAAGAGCGTAGCGGCGAGAACCAGCGGCGCGCCGGTCGCCTTTTTGGCATCGGGGGCAAGCGTGACAAAGACGATATAGAAAGCCACGCCACAGAATTTCCACAGGTCGCCGATCAACCGTTTTTTACGCAGAGCGGTCAGCTGTGCAGCTGACAGGTTTGGCTGGCTTCCTTCGATTTCCACGCCGACATCGCGCCAGGCCAGCCGGTAGACCGGATATATCACCAGTAACTGTACGATGATGGCCGCAACAATACTGCTGATAAAATGTTCCGGTTTGTGAAGAGCGGCAAAACGCCCCTGGAAAGTAATTGCCAGAACAAATAACAACCCGGTTAACAGGGTCTGTACAATCCGGTAAATCATCATCTGCCGGTTAAGTTTTTTGAAATCGATACTGGCCATTGACATACACTCCGCAAGATATTTATAACTCTGTTTCAGCAGCGTGGTAACATAGCAGAAAGCGGCCTGATGCACAAGCGTACAAAAGCCGGCCTCGGGGATTTACCGGCAAAACATCTCACAGCACACGTCACAAGGTGGCAGAAATTATGAACATTCTTCGCCGCATCTTCCATCCGATCATGGCCTTGATCGCCATTCAGCTTGTCTGGATCACCGTTGTCGTGTTCTGGATCTACTGGTTTATCGGCAAACACCGCGAGTTCCGCGAACTGGCCGAAAAATACCGTCCCGAGCTGCTCGGGCAGGGGGCAAACTGGCCGGTTATGGTAGAGGGGCTGGTCATGCTGGTGCTGATCCTGATCGGCGTCTACGTGATTTTTGTCTACTGGAACCGCCAGTCGAACCTGTATCTGCAGCAACGCAACATCATTGCCCAGGTGACACATGAACTGAAATCTCCGCTTGCGTCGATCCAGCTGCACCTGGAAACAATCCGTCTGCGCAAGCCATCCGAAGAGCGACTCGATTCATTCGTCGGTACGATGCTGGCCGATACAGACCGGCTCCATTACCTGATAAATAATCTGCTGATGGCCGCCCGGCTTGAGCAGCGCCGCAAACAGTCCGAACGACGCCTGACCGATCTGACACAGCTGACAAGCGAGCATGTTGAACGCGAGCGGGCCACCCTGCCGCAAGGAGGAAGCATTTCATTCGAAGCGGCCCCCTCATTGAAGGCGCTGGTAGATCCCGAAGAGATGAGTATGGTGCTGCGCAACCTGTTTGAAAACGCGGTGCTCTATTCGCCGCAAAGTCCGGACATATCGGTCCGAATGGCTAAAATAGGAGCATGGCTGCACCTGACGGTGAGGGATCATGGCCGTGGGCTTGACAAGAAAGAGCTGAAAAATGTATTCGATCGTTTTTATCGCGTTCAGCCTCCGGGGGACAATGTCCGCGGCACCGGACTCGGTCTCTATATCGTGGAATCCGTAATCAAGGGTTATGGAGGTACAGTCGGCGTGACAAGCGACGGGCCTGGCAAGGGTTGTACATTTAACATAAAAATTCCCGCGGCATGAGGTGATCCATGATTGACGACAAACCACAAATCATGCTGGTTGAAGACGAAATGCATCTGGCGCGCGGCATCTGTTTCAATCTGGAAGAAGAGGGGCTCCGGGTCAGCCATTTCGAGACCGCGGAGCGGGCTCTTGCTGCGCTTGAGATCGAGCACTTCGACCTGGTTATTCTGGATGTCATGCTTCCCGGCATGGACGGTTTTCAGGCGTGTCGGGCCATCAGAAAACTTGATCCCCGTGTGCCGATTTTGATGCTGACCGCCCGCTCCGAAGATGCCGACCGGGTAGAGGGATTGGAAAACGGGGCCGATGATTACCTCACCAAACCGTTCAACCTGGTGGAATTCCTGCTGCGGGTCAAGGGGATGCTGCGCCGTTCATCATGGTATCGCCCGGAACCGATTGAGGAGGCGTACCGCTTTGGAGACAACGAGGTGTTTCTGCTTTCGTATCGAGCCAGAACGGCCCAGGGAGAAATCGATCTGACCGAAATGGAGGTACGGGTGCTGTCGCTCTTTTTCCAGAAAGAGGGGCAAGCCGTTCATCGGAGCGATCTGCTGCACTCCGTCTGGGGGTACAGCAGCGACACCGAAACCAGAACGCTGGACAATTTTATCGTACGGCTCCGCAAATATTTTGAACCGGACCCATCCCATCCGAAACATTTTCAGACGGTGCGCGCGGTCGGATACAGATTCAGCCGCGATGGGAATTGAGCAAACCTACCGTTCCTCACTGTTTCAAATATTTTTTATGGATAATGCGGATGGTGGTGCCCATTTTTTTACACCTGATTAAATACAATATAACATCCTGCGACTATTGAGTATTTATTCGTAATTTGGCGTGAGGTGTCCAAATTTTTACATTTTTAAAACAATAATAATATCGTTTAGTTAAATAGTATTTCCCGAATGGTGTAAAATAATGGTCACTTCATTCTTCCCAAAAGAGCTTTTCCGCCTCTCAAAATGCCCATTTTCCCCCTTTTTGGCGACCATATTGTAACAATATTTCCTGCGACATGTATTTCATTTCATCCACCGAAGTATGGCGCTGACTCATTTCTACAGAGTCTCACGTATCGGATGTGCAGATTTTTTTCATAACGGTCAAGTAAAATCAGCGTACTTATTTATGTTTCTGTACTAATAACCTATTGAAAAACAGGAAATATTGGCTCGTACTCAATTTGAAGGGTGTACCGTGAACACAGAGATCGCCCTTGTTTGTCCTACAGTTTTTCTACCACATTCGGGCTCTTAATCTTCCTTCAAAAAGCATTCAAATTCATAACAATGCCGATATGTGTTGAACAGATTGCGGTATTGGCACGTAAGTTGACTATAGCTTGGCTACAGTTGCACGAAAAGTCATTGAAATGGCAAAAACCATGGTGTCGGATGACTAAAAACAATAATTTAAGCCAGTTAGGGAGGGTGATGAAATGAATTGTCTCCACCGTAATCTCAAGTCACATTGCATGGATTTAGTCCGATGCATGTTATGCATTTCCATCTGCTTGTCAGCGCTGGAAATTGATACCTCGGCTACTGAGCTTGATGGCCTTAAATTAACGGATGGATTACGTATTAAAACTTATAGTACAAACAACATTGGGCCGGGATTAGGGACAGGAGCAGAATGTGGCAGGATGGACGATTATGCTGAACAGCTTTATTCTTACGGAACTGCAAATACTGGCGACAGTACTACGATCAAGTATAGTGCTAACAGTTACCTGATCTGTAGACAATACAGCAAGTCTAGCTCTGCGGGCTTTTATTATGGATATGGAGCTTCGGTTGGTGGTAAATTCGAAACGGTTTGCGATACTTGCTTTGAAAATATAAATATACCTCCTCAACAATCCTGTAACACCGTGCATTTCAACTCACCAGACATTATATTTACAGCTGGAAACAATAATTCTTCATATTCAATGACATACACTAAAGATAATTTATCCGGTTTAGATGGTATGAGTGAATTAGGTTATTTTGCCAGTTTGTATTTTTTTCAAAGCGAAGCACAGGAATGTGGAGCTCCTCCTTTTTATGTTTCATCGTCCTTGATAGATGAAGACACCAGTTTGTTTAAATTTATTATTGATTGTCAAGGAGCTAAAACTACAAAACAAATTCGTGTTTTCAGTCAGAACGTTTCGTTCTTGTCGCCAGCAGATAAGCCAATTACTGATTTTAAAATCAATGGGATATCGCCTGTCTTTGTTCCTGAAGGCGTGGAATGGGTAGTGCCATTTGTAGGGAAATGTGGAGACACTGTTACTCTCTCTCCATCTGTTACTATAGGAGGAATAGGAAATGCCCCCATTAATGCGATTAAAGTTGATTTTTGTTCACTGAAAATCACCGATCTGAGTGGAACAAATATTATTATTAATCCTAATTCCGGAGACACCGTTGGCATCAACGGTACAATCTCAGAATCATCAGGGCAGCCTATAAACTGGACTGCCGCAGTGGCTGGCAGGACTTTCAGCGGCACAGGAGCGTCTCCATCTTTTTTCTGGAATGGCAAAGACAACAATGGTCAGATTGTTGCTGACGGTTTATACTATATTGCTTTAAATGCCACGACCACTGACGGAGTATGTTCAGACACCAAGAACATCTTAGTAACGGTAAAGACGTCCTGCGATCTCAAGGCCATGCTCAGCGGACCTGGCAAAAATCTCCCATTAGGAACTGGCAGCAGCTTTCAAATAGCAGGCTCATATACAACTTTTTCCAACGATTCGGTTCTCTGGACACTTGCTCTTCCCGATGGCAGTATCAAAAATGGTAGCGGCAAAGATATCAGTGCGACTTGGAATGGTAATAATACAAACGACACACTTGCTGCCGTAGGTGTTTACGAAGCAGTCCTCACCGTCACCAGCAGTACCGACGGTACATGTACCGCTTCACAGAAACTGCCTATAACTGTCACCCCCGCACCCGAGGGCCAGTGCGGCTTCAATGTTACCTTCGGATCGACCGCCAATGTTGCAAACGGTAATCTCTCTTATTCACAGGAACTGTTTTTATCTCGTGGCGCTGCCATGCCGACTGGTATGACTATGTACTACAACAGCCTCGATTCGGCCAATGGTTCGCTGGGGCGAGGCTGGAGCCACAGTAACGACTACTCGCTCAAGGAAAACAGTGACGGTTCGGTACTAATCAGTGAACCCAACTGGAAATACAGCTACTTCAATCTTTCAAACGGCAGCTTCAGCGCATCAACCGGCAACTACTCGACTCTGGCGAAAATCAGCGACGGCACTTTCATTCAGACCCGCAAGGAGGGGCAGGTGTACTACTTTGCCAACGGTAAGGTTACAGCTATTTCCGACCGTAATGGTAACACCACCGTTTTAGCCTATAACAGCGGCAACCTCTCAACCGTCACCGATTCGTCGGGTCACGTAATTACTTTTTTCTACGATGCCGCAAATCATCTGACCTCCGTCACCAATCCTTCCGGCAATGCCTATGCCTTTTCGGTGGGTAGCTCTCTCAACTCAGTTGCCCAGCCAGACAGTGGCACATGGAGTTACACCTACGACTCCAACGGTTTCATGCTCACCAAAACCGACCCACTGGGCAATAACACAACCTACGCCTATGATGACAAGCACAGAGTAACCACCTCTATTGACTCAGAAGGAAGAATTAGAAGTATCGACTATCCGCAAGGGAATGATTCCGTCAAATCTACTTCCCTCACTGAAAAAGACGGCGGAGTGTGGACGTATAGTTATAATACGCAGAAAGGGACACTCAACAGTAAAACTGATCCGCATGGCGGCGCAACATACTACGTCTACGATGCCAACGGGAACCGCATTTCCACTACCGGACCAGACGGTATGACCACCACAGCTACCTATGACAGCGCAGGCAACATGCTAACCAGCACCGATGCTTTGGGACAGACCACCGGATACAGTTATAATGCCTTCGGCCAGGCGATCGGCATCACGGATGCGCAAGGCGGCACCACATCTTACGCCTACGATACCAACGGCAACATGACCTCGCTGACCGACTCGGTTGGCGCGACCACCAGGTATGTCTATGATGCCAAAGGGAACATTACAAAAACAACCGACTCTGCAGGGCAGACCACGAGCTTCACTTATGATGCGAAAGGTAACCTGACCACGGTCACCGACGCCACCGGTGCGACCACCAGCTACGCTTATGATGCGGCTGGCAATATCGTAAGAATTATCGATCCCAAGGGTGCGGTAACAAAGTTAGCCTACAATGTTAGGAATCAGCTGATCAAGACCATTGACCCCAACGGCAATGCCACTACCAGCAGCTATGATCTGAGCGGCAACAAACTGAGCGACACCGACGCCAACGGCAACACAACCAAGTATGAGTACAATGCACGGAATCAACTTTTAAAAACTATAGATGCCTTGAACAACGTAACCGCCTACGCATACGGAGGCAGCGCCTGTCCGTCGTGTGTGGGCAACGCTGACAAACTGACGAGCGTTACGGATGCCAACACTAATAAAAGCATCTATAGTTACGACCAACTCGGCAGGCTGATCAAAGAGTCTGATCCTTTAGGCAATGTCACCAGCTATGCCTATGACGCAAAAGGGAACCTTATTACCAAAACCGATGCCAAGGACAACATCATTAATTACAGCTATGACGGCAACGGTAGGTTGTTGAAAAAGGCGTACCCCGACAACACCGAAGAGAACTACACTTATGACGCAAAAGACAATATACTCACAATCAATAGCAAGAATATTTCCTATAACTTCAGCTACGATGCAGCTGGACGGATGCAGAGCAGCACCGATTCAAACGGCAAAGTGCTCCAATATTCCTACGACTCCACTGGTAGAATATCCAAGATCATCTATCCGGAAGGCTCGGTAGTCAGCTATGCCTATGATACTGCCGGTAGACTGGCAAAAATCACCAACGGCGGAGGAAGAACGTACAGCTACACTTACGACAAACTTGGTAGAAGAACTAAAATTAGTTATCCGTCCGGCGCAACAGCAAGCTACGGCTATGACGCAACAGGGCGGTTGACAAGCCTTGATCACAAACAATCAAACGGCAAGATCATCGCCAGCTTTGCCTACAACCTGGATAACGTGGGTAACCGCTTGACAAAAACCGAACTAAGTGAAAAAACTGTATACGGTTACGACGTCATATACCGTCTGCTCAAGGCCCAACCGAACCGACATGATGACCCAGTCGAAACATATAGTTATGATCCGGTCGGGAACCGGTTGAATGGGTCGAAAGCGCACACATCCTATACCTATGGCACAGGCAACGAACTTCTGAAAAGGAATCACACCGAATACTCCTACGATAAGAACGGCAGTCTAGCGAAAAAGGCCGTACACCAAGGGAATGACCACGACAGAGATGACCGCCACAACGGCAAAGAATGGACATACACTTACGATTTTGAAAACCGTCTGATAAAGGCAGAGAAAAAACAAGGGCACGAAGCGACAACCATTACGTATAAGTATGACCCTTTCGGCAGACGGATCGAGAAGCGGATAAAAGAAGGCAAAAATTGCAAGGATGAAGACGAGATAGTTCACACATATGTCTACGACGGGCAAACGATTATTTTGGAGTATGAAACTATCGGCGACGGCAGAAAAGCAAAGACCGAGACCACAAAATACGTACATGGACTAGGAATTGATGAACCACTGGCGATGATGAGGGACAATGAGGTATATTACTACCACGCCGATGGCCTCGGTAGCGTCGTTGCTTTGACCGACAAGAAGCAAAACGTTGTAGAAGCTTACGACTACGACTCTTTCGGCAACCTGAAACAGAGCGACAAGGAGACGAGGCAGCCGTTCACGTACACCGGCAGGGAGTGGGATAAAGAATCAGGGCTCTACTACTACCGAGCGAGATACTATGATCCCATGGAAGGAAGGTTCGTTTCAAAAGACCCAATTGGCTTTAATGGAGGTGATGTAAACCTCTATGGATACGTCCAGAATAATCCGATTAACTTTGTTGACCCAACCGGATTGCTTTGTACTTATTCGCAAAGTTATGGGCAGTTGACTTGCACAAATGATTGTACAGGGGAACAGTACTTAACTTGTAACGGATATGCCGGTAATGGCAATGGTTTAAACAACCCGGATGCGCAAAATCAGCAAAATGTTGGACCTCTACCACAAGGCGATTACACTGTGGGTTCAGCCAATCGACGACGTGGCCCACAAACACGTCCATTAACACCGGACCCTAACAATGAAATGTTCGGAAGATCAGGATTTTTGATTCATGGTGACAATTCTTCTCAGAATCATACTGCATCCGAGGGCTGTATCATTGTTCCACGCAACTGCCGCGAAAAAGTCCCAACCGGGGAAACCCTAAGAGTTGCGCCATGAAGAATTGTTTTTTATCATTTCTTGTGATTATCCCTTTAGCATTAGTTCTATGTATAAATGTTTCTATTGCTGGGGAGATTCATCAGGATGTATTCACTATTAACAACTCAACGGTGGGTGTCACTACTTTAGATGAAGTTCAAAAGATGTATGGGGAAGCAGAAATGTACCGAGTCAGCCGAGAAGATGAAGCCAATATCGCTGTTTGTTATAGTCATTCTTCTAATAAAGAAAAATATTTTTTGGTCTTTGAATCAAGTGTGATGGGAAGTAATAAGCAGATTACAGGCCTTAGATTGTCTTACCTGCTTCCAAGTACTAATTGTATGCCTACTACAGCCGACCTCAGTTCTTCAACAACCGGAAACGGAGTGCGCCTTGGTCAGAGTCAAAAAGATTTTTTAAAAGCTTTCCCTGTTAAATTTAAGCGTAGAAATACAGAGTTATTTTATGAAGCTGTGAGCCAACGAAAAGCAACAGAAACAGAGTTAAAAAGGCTTCGCGCTACATGGCCTGACGAAAAACAGGATTACTTTGATGTCACAATAACCATCAAGGCTAACATAAAGAAAAATCGACTTGTTGATTTCCACATTCAAAAGATCGAATCCTATTAATATAGAGGTTTCAAACAGTTACACGTGCACTGGAAAGGAGTGGGATCCAGAGACGAGGCTGTATTATTACCGGGCGAGGTATTATGATCCGATTGATGGGAGGTTTATTTCTAAAGACCCGATTACGGCACGATGCTCAACCGGTTCATTATGCAAAGCGCCCTTGGCCGTACCGGAAAACCGGGAAGCGCTAACCGGCGCGGAGCTTTTTCCCGCCCCCGGTTGAGCGCGATGTCAGGCAGGTTTCCAGTGTTTCATGTATTGCCTCGCGAACCACGTCCGACAGCTTCAATCCTTGGCTGAACTGTTTCAATGCCTCATTCATAAGCGTTTGATAGTTTCCACCAACCATCTCCGCCCGTGCCTTGAAAGTCGCCAGCACATCGTTATCAACCCTCATGGTTATTCGGGATTTACCGCCGGCCTCAACCTGAAGTTTTGCAAGATGAGGTGTCTCGACAACAGGCTTGGCGTTGGAAAAATCAACATCCTTGTATTTATCATACATTTTGTCAGAACTGGCTTTCATAGCGTCTCCGTTGCGTTTCATTGGCTTTCCAAGCCGAAATGATCCGAATTGTTTCTTCTCTGTAGGTGTAGACAACCATCAGGATTCGGTTTTTGCTTCCCATGCCCAGAGTAACGAACCGTTGCTCTTTTTCTGAGTCACTGTCCTCGCGCGTCAACGCGAAAGGATCAAGGAGAACATGTTGAGCCTCTTCAAAGGTCACACCTTCATGATTCTTCGGGTTTGATGTTGACTTTTTGGAGTCCCAGGTGATTTTCATGGTTAATTGTATGCACAATAGTATGCACTGTCAAGGTGGATTTTCACAGATAAACCAAAACAGGATTTATTTTATTATAATCAGCGTAAATCCGCTCAATCCGCGTCATCCGCGTTCTATTGCCGTTCAGTGTATTGAAAAGATCAACTTCACAGATACCGCTTCAACACATACGGCAAAATCCCACCCGCTCTGAAATACGCGACTTCATTAACCGTGTCCAGACGGCAGCGGAGCGATATCCGTTCTGTCCGGTCATCCTGGCGTTGAATGACCGCCGTGAAAGTCCGCCCGACCAAATGTTCACCTTCCTCCGGTGCGATCAGCTCCACCATCTCGCTGCCGTCAAACTTGAGAGAAAGGCGTGTTTCGCCGGCCATAAACTGCAACGGCAGTATCCCCATCCCGATCAGGTTGGAACGGTGGATCCGCTCGAAGCTCTCGGCAATGACCGCCGAAACTCCCAGCAGCAACGGCCCCTTGGCAGCCCAGTCGCGACTCGAACCAGAGCCGTACTCTTTTCCGGCGATGATCACCAGCGGCACCCCCTCCTGCTGATAGCGCATCGCGGCATCGAAGATCGAAAGTTCCTCTCCAGTTGGAAAATGCCGTGTGTATCCCCCTTCACGCTGCGGAGCCATTTCATTGCGCAGGCGCGTATTGGCAAACGTGCCGCGCAGCATGACTTCATGGTTGCCGCGCCGGGAACCGTAGGAGTTGAAATCGTCAACGACGACCCCCTGCTCCTGGAGATAGAGGCCGGCCGGACTTGTCGGTTTGATGGAACCGGCAGGCGAGATATGATCCGTGGTAATGGAATCGCCCAGCAGCGCCAGAATACGCATTTTTCCGGGCAGCTCCTTTTCCTTTCCGGGTTTTTGCATCTGGAAAAAAGGCGGTTCCTTGACGTAGGTGGAATCCGGTTCCCAGGGATAGGTGGCGGTATCGCCGATCGGCAGCTGTTGCCATTCGGGAGTGCCGCTATAAACATCGGCATATCCCCGGCGGAAAATTTCCGGGGAAATCCTTTGCTGCAGCGCCGAAATCTCCGCCTGAGTCGGCCAGATGTCGCTCAGATACACCGACTGCCCGCTCTTTCCGATCCCGAGAGGCTGGTCGGTCAGGTCGATCCGAACCGTTCCGGCCAGAGCAAACGCGACAACCAGCGGGGGCGATGCCAGCCAGCTCCCCTTGACCTGTGGGTGGATACGCCCTTCGAAATTGCGGTTGCCGGACAGGACCGCCGCCGTGACAAGATTTCCATTCTGAATGGCCGCGTCAACAGCATCAGGGAGCGGACCGGAATTACCGATACAGGTCGTACAGCCGTAGCCGACCAGATCGAAACCGAGCTGAACGAGCGGGTCATACAGCCCCGCCTGCCGCAGATAGTCCATGACAACTGCTGAACCGGGCGCGAGTGAGGTTTTGACCCACGGCTTGACCGCCAGCCCTGCTGCCACCGCTTTTTGGGCAAGCAGACCGGCCGCCAGCATCACCCCCGGATTGGAGGTATTGGTGCAGGAGGTGATTGCGGCAATAACAACCGCGCCATGCGCCAATCCGGCCCCGGAACCATCCATCGGGATCTGCACGGTTTCCTCTCCGGCAGGAATCGTTGCCGTAGCCACTGGCAGCAGATCGGTCAACGGCACCCGGTCCTGCGGCCGCCTTGGTCCGGCCAGACAGGGAACAACCGTGCCGAGATCCAGGGACACAACCTGACTGAAGAGCGGTTCTTGCGAACCTGAATCGCGCCACAAACCCTGCGCACGGCAGTAGGCCTCGACCAGGGCTATAGTCTGGGCATCCCGGCCGGTGAAACGTAAATACGCAATGGTTTCGGAATCCACAGGAAAGAAGCCGCAGGTCGCTCCGTATTCAGGAGCCATGTTGGCAATGGTTGCCCTGTCGGCCAGCGGCAGGCTGTCCAGTCCCTCCCCGAAGAATTCGACAAACTTGCCGACCACGCCGGCTTTCCGCAGCAGCTCGGTAATCGTCAGCACCAGATCGGTGGCGGTTACTCCCGGCTTGAGATCGCCATTCAGACGTACGCCAACCACTTCCGGAATCAGCATCGACACCGCCTGGCCGAGCATCGCCGCCTCCGCCTCAATGCCACCCACCCCCCAGCCGAGTACACCGAGGCCGTTGATCATCGTGGTATGACTATCGGTCCCGAGCAGGGTATCGGGATAGGCCACCGCATCTGTTACTCCGTCATCGTCGCACCAGACGACCTTTGCCAGATATTCAAGGTTCACCTGGTGACAGATGCCGGTTCCAGGCGGGACGACGCGGAAGTTGCCCAACGCATTCTGACCCCAGCGCAAGAAAGCGTACCGTTCCCGGTTCCGCTCCATTTCACGAGCAACATTGACGGCGAAAGCGCCAGGATTGGCAAAACTGTCAACCTGCACCGAGTGATCGATTATCAGATCGACCGGTATCAACGGATTGATCGATGCCGGATCCCCCCCCGCTTGCGCAACGGCATCCCTCAGAGCGGCAAGATCGGCCACCGCCGGGACTCCGGTAAAATCCTGCATCAGCACCCTGCCGGGACTGAAGGCGATTTCGCGGGAAGATGAGCGCGTCTCCAGCCATTCCCCAAATGACATTATGTCATCTTGAGTAACAGTCAGGCCATCTTCATGGCGAAGCAGATTTTCAAGCAGGATTTTAAGAGAAAAAGGGAGGCGGGAGACCGCGCCGATCCCCGCCTGTTCCAGCGCGACGATTTCGTAGATGCGATAGGAGAGGCCATTTACCTCAAGGGTTCGGAGCAACTTAAACGAATCGAGTGACATGATCACGGTCTCCTTCATGGTAGGAATTAGGTGCGGAGTATCACTACCATTAATGATGATAGCGCCCTTTATGATCCTTGTGAGATTGCGTAGGTGCTTTGTGGCAGTCGAAACAGGCCTTTTCCTCCACCTGTTTTGCATCCAGCGGCGACTGCTGCCCCCCCAAGGTAGGCTGATTGTATTCGGGTGTCTGGAAGGGGAGCCGCCCGCGCTCATCCGCCACCATGGCCGGTTTGTAGCTCACCTGCCAGTTGGCGCTGATCGCCACTGTATGGCACTGGTCGCAGCCGCCCGGTGGAGGAATGCTTTTCCAGGAGGTGAACATGGCACAACCGCTGATGATGAATACAGATCCGGCAAGAAGATAAAGCAGATATTTCATTGGGACACTCCTAAAAAGAAAAATCATAACATTTCGCAAACAATAGCACAGAATCGGCTAAAGTACAGTCTCAAGCTGAGTCGTCCGCCAGCCTCAGAATGCGTCGAACATTGTCCGTTGTAATTCGAGCGACGTCTTCCGGAGAAATACCCCGCTCCTCCGCGACCCGTTGCGCTGTCTCGGTTATCCAGGCCGGGTGGTTAAATTCACCTCGATACCGCTCAGGTGTCATATCGGGGGCATCGGTCTCCAGCACCAGATGCTCAAGCGGCAGCTCGCGAACCAGGCGCACCGGTTTGACGGCACCGTTCCAGGTAACGGTTCCGGAAATAGAGATGGCAAAGCCAAGCCGTATGAACTCTCGCGCCATTTCCACGGAACCGGAGAAGGCGTGCATTATCCCCCCCACCTTGTCGGCACGCTCTTCGCGCATAATCCGCAGAACTCTTTGAAAAGCCCGCCGACAATGAACCAGCACCGGCAAACCCAAGTTGACGGCAACCCTGAGCTGCTCGCTAAACGCCCGTTCCTGCAGATCCAGAGACACCTGATAGGCCGGATCGAGGCCGGTTTCACCGATGGCAACAGCATGCTCCGCACGTTCCCGCAGTTGGCCAAGAACCTGTTCATTCAGACACGCCGCATGCATAGGATGAATGCCGTACGCCGGCATGATTTGGCGGTTTCCCGCAGCCAGCACTGAAATTCCAAGCCAACCATCGGGATGAACGCCGGGCACGACAAAACCCCGCACTCCGGCAACTGCGGCTTCCTGTAAAATGTGCGACAGCCCGGAGTTGAGCGGTTCCAGATCGAGATGACAATGACTGTCGATCACCCCTATCATTCACGCAAACCATCCGAACAGACTGACCACCCGTTCCATGACCCTGATCAAGATACCACGCAGTTCGTGAACATCCAGCTTCACCGAGAGAGAACCGTCGATCTCCTCCAGCAGCAGCTCCCTGATCTGCGCGCCGAATTGGACGTTATCGACCATGCAATTGATTTCCAGATTCCGATGGAAACTGCGCTGATCAAGGTTGGCCGAGCCTATGACCGTCCGCTCGGCATCAATCAGCATAACCTTGGCATGCAGGATCTCCCGCTCAAGTTCAAATATTTCGACCCCACCCCTGAGCAGTGTCGCGTATGAGCTTCTGCCGAGCAAAAGCATCAGCGGCACGTCACTCCGGGCCGGCAGCAGCAGCCGCACCCGCACACCCCGGCGGACAGCGCGCAGCAGGGAGCGGATGATGCGCGGACCGGGCACGAAGTACGGCGTGGCAATCAAAATCTCTTCTGCGGCAGAGGCAATATTGACCTGAAACGCCTCGCGAATATAGAACCGCCGCTGCCGGGGTCCGCCGCTGATGATATTGACTAAAGCATCTCCGTTCTTATTTTCAAGGAGTCGAGAACGTTCCAACACCGTCCGTGCAATGCTCTCACTTCTCTCACCATCCCAGGTTTCATGGAATATAGTCTCCAGCTCGCAAATCGCCTCGCCCCGGATACTGAAGCCAAGATCCCGAAAGCTCTCATTGTCGGCCACACAGCCGGCATACTCATCACCAATGTTTAATCCGCCCAGGAATGCCAACGTACCGTCAACAATGGTCATCTTGCGGTGATCCCGTTTATCGAAACCATAGAACCCTCGTTTAAAGGAAGGAACATTGAACGCGAGCAGCTTTATCCCCTGTTTGGAAAGATTTTTGAAGTACGAAGTAGGCGTATCAAGACAACCGATATAATCGTAGATCAGCTTGACCGTAACACCGCGCTGCACCGCAGCCGCAAGTTCACTCGCCAGCCCGGAACCGATATGATCATTGTGTATGAGGTAGTATTCCAGCAGAATGGTATGTTCCGCAGAACGGATGGCGTTAAAAAGAGCCTCGAAAAACTGCCGCCCCCCTTGAAAAAGTTCGACACTATTGTGACGGTGGGTGACCGGCAGCTCCAAGGGGCGCAGCCGTTTCAGCAGGCGGATAAACCGGGAAAGACGTTTTTCATTTGTAAAGTGATTGCTTCGCATGGTTTTCCCGTTGCGCTATGAGACAGGTATCGTCAGACGGCCTACCGACAGTATTTCCGCTGTCATGACATCGCCGGCACGCACCTGGCCTACCCCGGCGGGGGTGCCGGTCAGAATAACGTCGCCCGGTTCCAGCGTGAAGATCGCCGAGATATGGGCGATTATCTGCGGTATGCGGTTGATCATGTCGGAGGAGGTGCCATTCTGGCGCATCTCGCCATTGATCGCAAGCTTCAGCTTAAGAGCATTTGGATCGGCCACCGCCGAGGCCGGGACAAAATCGGAAAGCGGGCAGGCGGTGTCGAACCCTTTGGCAATCTCCCACGGCAGCCCCTTGGCTTTGAGCTGGTTCTGCACATCGCGCAGTGTCATGTCGATGGCCACGCCATAGCCGACAACATACTCCAAAGCTATGTCAGCCGTAACATTACGCGCTTGTTTGCCGATCAGCACCGCCAACTCGACTTCGTAATGACATTCCTGAGAATAGGGAGGTATCCGGACCGCATCGCCGTCGCCGATGACTGACGAGGCCGGCTTCATGAACAGCACCGGCGCCGCCGGGGTCTCATTGCCCAGCTCCTTGGCATGTTCGGCATAGTTACGCGCCAGGCAGACAATCTTACCGATCAGGAATTGCTGGTTGGTTGCGGGGATTTTTGCGGTTTTCATGAATTCTCCGTTTATTCTATTCGATCATCTGGTATGTTAATAGTAGCCCGCATAAAGTGCCTTTCCGAGATGGGAGCTAACTATATGTGTATTGAGGAGGGTGGTCAAGCTGGTATAGTTAAAATCATAATCAAAAAGCCGCCCGATCAGACAAACGCTGAACCGGACGGCTTTGATTTTCACGATAGATCTGTTTCACCTACCATCACAACAGACTCTCACCCGTCATCTCCTGCGGCAATGCCAGCCCAAGCATCTTCAGCATCGTCGGCGCAACGTCGGCCAGACGGCCCCCTTCACGCAGTTTTACGCCCTTACGACTGTTATCCACAACCACGAACCAGACCGGATTGGTCGTGTGGGCGGTGAACGGCTCGCCGTTTTCATCCTGCATCTGCTCGGCGTTGCCGTGATCGGCGGTGATCAGCACTGCACCGCCCAAATCCAGAACCTTGGCGACAATCCGCCCGGCACAGGCATCCACCGTTTCGACCGCTTTGATCGCCGCCGCCTCGATGCCGGTGTGGCCGACCATGTCGCAGTTGGCAAAGTTGAGGATGATCACGTCATACTGATCCAGCTCCAGCAGTTTCAGAAGCTTGTCCGTTACCTGATAGGCGCTCATCTCCGGTTTCTGGTCATAGGTGGCGACCTCTTTCGGTGACGGGATCAGAGCGCGGTCTTCACCGGTGAATGGGGTTTCCACTCCGCCGTTGAAGAAGAAGGTGACATGAGCATATTTTTCGGTTTCGGCGATCCGGAGCTGCTTCAGTCCGGCATCGGCCAGCACGCCGCCAAGAATATTGGTCAATTCCGTGGAACCGAACGCGATCGGCAGTCCGAAGGTTGCGTCGTATTCCGTCAGGCAGACGTAATCCGCCAACTTGGGCCGGGTGCCGCGCACGAAGCCGTCAAACTCATCGAGAGCCAGAGCACGGGTTATTTCACGCGCCCGATCGGAGCGGAAGTTGAAAAAGATGAAGCCGTCGCCATCAAGCACTTGCCCAACCGGCGCACCTTGTTCGCAGATTACCGCCGGGACGACAAATTCGTCGTGGATTTTCGAGGCGTAGCTCTGCTCGATAGCCTCCCGGGACGAGACGCACAGTTCACCAAGACCATGCACCATGGCGTTGTAGGCTTTCTCCACCCGATCCCAACGAGTGTCGCGATCCATCGCATAATAGCGCCCCATCACAGTTGCTATTTTTCCAACGCCGATTCGCGTAATCTCGGTTTCCAACTCTGCCAGATACTCAATGCCGCTCTGAGGAGGTGTATCACGACCGTCCAGAAGGCAATGCACGAAGACATCCGTCACCCCCTCTCGCTTGGCCAGCTCCAGCAGGGCATAGAGGTGCGTGTTGTGCGAATGCACCCCACCGTCCGAGAGCAGTCCTGACAGGTGCAGCCTCCCTCCGGACGCCTTGACCTTGGCGATGCAGTCGAGCAGTACCGTGTTGGTAAAGAAGTCGCCGTCCATAATAGCTTTGGTGACGCGGGTAAGTTCCTGGTAGACAATCCGGCCGGCCCCCAGATTCAGGTGCCCGACTTCGGAGTTACCCATCTGCCCCTCCGGCAGTCCGACCGCCATTCCTGAGGTCCGGATCGAAGTATGCGGGTATTCCTTCAGATATTTCGTCAGATTGGGGGTAATCGCCAGAGCTACAGCGTTATGGGCGGGATTGGGGTTGATCCCCCAGCCGTCGAGAATCATCAGCATGAGTGGTTTTTTCATGGGTACTCCCTTTCGGATCAATGATGATACGGCTCTTTGTTCAGAATCGTAAACGCCCGATAGATCTGCTCCAATAGAAAAGCCCGCACCATCTGGTGGGTGAAGGTCATTTTCGACAACGCCAGCAGCTTGCCGCGGCGGCGGAACTCTTCGGAGAAACCGTAGGCGCCGCCGATGGCAAAGATCAGCTCCCCGGTGCCGCTGTCGCGCTGTTTGCCGACAAAGGCGGCCAAGCCGGGTGAATCCAGCTGTTCGCCCCGCTCATCCAGCAGAACCAGCGTGGCACCGGCCGGAATCTGCTTCTCCAGCCGTTCGCACTCGCGGCGCCGCATCTCCTCGGCCTCGGCCCCCTTCTCGTCGCGGATATCGAGCAGTTCCAAGGGGGAGTAGCGCCGGATGCGACCGGCGTATTCGTCGATAGCTTCCTTTACCCACGGATCACGGCTTTTTCCGACCCAGAGCACCTTCAGTTTCATGGGGCGACGTCCCCATCGAAGGATTCGATTTCAAGTGGAGAGCAAGGCAGTAAGGAGGAGCCGACGCAGGCGTACATAAAGTACGTCGAGGAGAGCGACGACGAAGCAACGCCGCTATCCGCTTGAAGGCGAATTCTTCTCAAAAATCGGATTCCTTGCGCGCCGCTTGTATTTCCGGCGGCAGCTCAAGTGCCGGCGCCATGCCCCAGAGGCCGTCCAGATCGTAATAGCGGCGGATCTGGTCATGAAAAATATGCACCAGCACATCACCGTAATCCATGACGATCCATTTGCCGTCCTTGGCCCCCTCAATATCGTTGACCTTGCCGTATTTTTTCAGACCGGTACGGATATTGTCGGAAATGGCCTGGTTCTGTTTGTCGGAAGAACCGGAGATTATCACCATATAGTCGGCAATCGACGAGATTCGTGAAATGTCGCGAACACAGATATCATACGCCTTTTTGTCATATGCCAGTTCGGCGCATTTAAGTGCGCGTTCGCTGGGGGTCAGGGTCGTTTTTTCAGCGGTTTTAGCTTTTTTTACTGGCATTGGTGGTAGATCCTTTGCTGCGAGATATATGCTGCTACGTCTGATGGTACATACCGGGTGATATCGGCGTCGGCGCCGGCAAAACGGCGGATTTCCGTTGATGAGAGTTCCAGCGGCGAACCGATGATAAAATATGTGCTGTTACCTGTTTCATGTCTCAGACAGCCAGTTTCGCCGTCAACGGTGAACGTCCCTTTGATGGCGTCGGGCAGTGCATCAAGAGGGTTGATAATCTGGCAGCCGGGACGTTCCACGACGATCAGGTTGCACGAGCGGAATATTTCGTTATAATGATACCACGTTCCGATCTCAAGAAAAGAGTCGCCGCCGATAATAAAAAAGAGGTCATCATCCGGAAACAGCTCCCGAAATGCCCGGATCGTATCGATGGAATACGATTTGCCCCCCCGTTCCGCCTCGATTGTTGACATCCCGAAATCCGCCCTGCCGGCGATAGCCAGGCTGACCATATGCGAGCGGCTTTCGAATGAAATATCGCCCGCCAGCGGTTTGTGCGGCGGATCGGCGGCCGGAATAAAGATGACCCTGTCCAGCCGGCAGGCTTTAAGCGCCTCTCCGGCAATGCGCAGATGGGCATTGTGTATCGGATTGAAGCTCCCCCCCAGCAAGCCGATTCTCATCTACAGAATCTCCGGCTTTAGCAGCGTGCCCTTGATCGGCATTTTATATACTCCTGGAGAGGTCATAAATTTGGCCAATAACATAAAAACCAGCTTCTGTTTTTCCAGAAACTCCGGTTTGGGCATTATCTCCAGATTCAAGTTGAGCGGTGTTATGCCGGCGTCGGCTCCCGTAGGCAAATCGCCCGATATTCTCATGTAAATCCCGTCGCCTTCAAGCGTTAAACTCTCCAGGCGAGCTTTGCCGTCACTGACCCTGACCATGCCTTGCGTTTTCAGCCCCGCAGCGTCCGGGAGCGGAAAAGCGCCCAGTTTGACACCTGAGAGTTCAAGCTGTTTCACCTCCAGCTTAAGATCGCCGCTCAACCCCTTCGCTCCGCGCAACAGCGTGCCCCGACTCCAGAAGCTGCCGGCCACTTTCGCCCCGAGGACGCTCTTGAAAAAGGGTATATCGGCAAGAGATATGCCGTCCGCGTCGAGATCCAGAGCTGTAGCGCCGTTTACTGCATATCTTACATCCAGGTGCCCCTTGCCGATCGTTGCTCCCCCGGAAAAAACCGCCCGACCGATAAAGAGAGGAATCAGAAGCGGGCGGACCTGCAGCCGCTCACAACGTAACAGCGGACCCTGTTCCGACGACAGCAGCAGGTCGTCCCATGCCAGACCGGGAAGCAGCGTCTTGTGAACCGTCGGAGTAAGGGTCATACCTTGTCGTGACAGGGCCTGGGCGAGTAGCGTATCGATCCTCGCCGTGGGGAAAAACAGGTAACTGAACAGCAGAAAGACGGCCAGAACCGCGGCCAGAACACCTGTTCCACGTGCCAATTGCGCGGTTTTCATCACTTCGCCTTGCCGGGTGCCGGCCTGAGCAGTGCCAGAACCAGCGTCAGATCGCAGCGGGAAGGGTCATCGAAACGAATCCGTTGATTACATTTTTTAATTACCAGCGGGTAACTACCTTTTTCGAGCCGGTACAGCAGATTGATCGCTTCATTAAGCGTTAAACCGTCGATGCGGATTTCAGCAGCATCCTCGATATAACCGCTCCGCTCTTCACCCTTGATCGGCACTATTTTAACTGATTTACCTTTGATACCGGTATCTTCGATGATTTTGGCCGGTGAGTCCTCGGGACGCAGGGAAGCCATTCGTCCGTTTAACTGATCGGAAGAGTGCCGGGCTGACTGGTATGCCACTTTGAGCGGCAGCAGCTCCTTCAGTACTGTCTCACGGGCAGTGCGCTTTTTTTCCAGCACCTGAACCTTACCGCTCAGCGCCGACCAGCCGACCGCCGCAATCAGGAGCAGAATGAGGGCATAGCCGCTCCACAATCGTGTGTGGCTGTCAAGATCCTGCCAAAGGTCACGGATGATCTCCAGGCGTCTCATTTAGTCACCTCCTTGAGCAAACCGGTCAACGTAAAGCCGACCGTGCCATCCGGACGACTCTTGACTTCACCCAAATCGGAGGACGCCAGAAAAGGGGCCAATGCAGCTTTAAATTCATTGACAGCCTGGGCGGAACGGGCGTCCCCCTTTACTCGCAGGCTACGCCCCTCCAACTCGGCTTCATACAGACCGTTGATGCTGTTCCCTTTGGCTTCGGCCACCTTTTTCAGAATGTCGAGATACCCGCCTGAGCTTTCGATACCGGCCAGTTTCTTGATCTCCCCCTTGACTTCGGAAATCTCATCGACCGCCTTGGTCCGAGTCGGAAATATTTCACGATAGATTGCCGCAATCGATTTATTCAGAGAGGCCGTATCAGCAGAAGCGGCTCGGTACTGAAGCCCCTTGTTTACGAACAGCAGCACAATGACGACCAAAGCCAGTATTCCGGTCAAAAGCAGCTTCTTGCGCAGCTTGGCATCTCCGGCGGTCCAGGCCAGCTCTCCCTTCCGGAAATCGGGAAGTTTACCGGTAAAACCGGCGCGTGCCACGGCATAGAGCCCGGCCAGCTGCTGAAAGGCAGCATCGTTTTTGAACAGATGCCCCAGCTCCGGAGGCACCTCTAAAGTTTCTATCGGTAAAGGCAGCGTCTCGGCAACGGCAAAATCAGCAGTATCCGGACCGAGCAGACAGAGTCGCGGCGGGAGCGTTCCGCCCGAGAGTTCCAACGCCGAGAGCGTGGCCGCGATCATCTTGGCGCTTACTGCGGAATGGAACGTGCGGAAATAGGTCAGCCGCCCCCCAATCAAAAGCGCCAGCGTATGGCCGTCGCATACGGCACAGTCAGAGGGGACTCCAGGCAGCTCGGCCAGCGCGAAGGGGAGCGAACTGACAATCTGTGGCTCGATGCCACCTTCCCGGAACTGGGCGATTGCCGCACTGATATCGCTCTTGCGAGCCCACAATGCAAGAAACTGCCCCTCTCCGATCGGCATAACCTCCAGAGCCAGTTCTTCGACCGGCAAGGCAATGTCGCCCTGAAGATGAGCAGGCAGAACCTCACGTGCCTTGCGAAGATCGTTGAACGGCAGTGCAACGGAACGCTGCGCAAACAGAGCCGGCGGGAGACAGAGTACGACACGCGGCGAACCGGCCATTTTTTCAGCTATTGACCGGACGGCATCGACCAGCGGCCGCTCCTCGTTCAGCTCTATCACAGCGGCCCCGATCAGTTCCGAGGCACGCCTGGATACTCCGAAATGGGCGACCGTCAGCCGCGTTTCTTCAGCCTGTAGAATCAAATAATCCATGATATGCAACACCCTCGCCCGCTAATATATTTGAGACAGATCAGTATTCCTGCCAGGATAAAAATGCACCATTTGATACAACCACCTCAACGGTCCGGGCGGATTCCTTGACCTTGGCTATGGCAATGACTCTGAAAAGAGAACTTTTATTTGTTGTAAGCCTGGCACCCCAACTTGCACTGTTTTTGTAAAGGCTATCTAATTCTGGAACTTTTTGAAAGTCTCCAGGACCATTAAAAGGACGCATATTTATTATTCGGTTCGCAACTGACTCACTAATACTTTTGTCCAACGCCATAAGGACCGGTTTGGGGGCTGAATTTACGTTGATTACCGATGATGGCGTATTTGAGTAGATCGTCAGACAATCCCGAAACCTGACTTTTCCCTTTTCATCCACCAACCCGTCAAGAATTGCAGGCGTAATCCCCTTGACAAGTGACAGCTCTGTCAACGTCATTAGTTTATCATTACGAGCGCTATACGTCGGTTTTAAAGTCCGATAGTAGGGTGTTTCAGCACCCTTGGCTCGCGGCGTACCATTCTTATCAATCCAATCCGCGATTGAATCCAGCATATTATCCGGCGGATCCCCTTGCAGTTTAAGAAGACTTATGAGCCATAACAGTGAATTTTTTGTGGGCAGGTCGTAGTTGTCTAACGCATCTACCAGACCATTAATGTATATTTTACCGCTTTCGTCATTAATCTTTATTTCCAGAGAGCCTATGTCATCACTGAGTGGTTTTGCCAGAAAGTTCGCGAGAAGATCAGGATCCACCTTCTGCGCGAGTGCCGTCCTCACCATCATCGCCCCGGACTCCGCCAGAATTGAAGCCTGCTGCCCATCTCTGAAACCTCGGCTTATCGATGTATCTACATACACCTGATGGATCATCTCTACCACTACCGCTACCATCAGCGCAGTTACAACCAGTGTCAAAATAAGGGCAAAGCCCGCTTCGTTCTTAATTCGCCCTCTCATAAACCAATCCGTGGGGCTGAGAGTATCGTAAATTCGACAGGTTTCCCCTCCTCAATAATCTGCACCGTCACTCGCACACTGCCACTCCCGACGGCAGCACTTCTCGGCAATCCTCCGTTAATGGCGGTGTCCCAGCTCTTAACCCATCTTGACCCATCATAGCACTCCACAAGAAAGGAACTGATCTGCTCCATCTGCGGATAGTCAATAACGGTACTCTCTTCGGAAAACAGGTCACGTTCCTGACGTCTCAAAGAAAGCTTTTTATCCTTTTCTACCACGTGGTACGTAACGATGACGATCCCAGACTCTCCACGCGTCAACCCTGATGTTGGTGGGGCCAACGTGGTCAGCGTCAGGGTCGATGCCGGAGCACCAAAACTGTCACGATCCTCCACCACAAACTTCAATGGATGCAGTTCATTGGTTCCGTTACGGATGAATTGCGCCGATGAAATTTCACGGCGGATCAGATCAAGAGTGGCGCCCAGTTCCCGCCGCGATTCCATGCCGGATGAAGCGCGGTCCCTGGCCCGTATCACGCCAAAATAGCTGCCATAAAGCGCCGCAGAAAGGATGCCGAGCAGCACCACCGCAATCAGGACTTCCAGCAGGGTAAAACCGCTACTGTTTCGCGACATACCAAACAAGAGCTACCTCCCTGCCATCACTGCCACGCTTTACCTTGACAACCCACTTCTGCAAAAAAGGGTACTCCATCGGCAGCAAGTCTACCTTCCAGCTTAGTTCAGGATGGGTCGGAGCAAATGTTCCCTCACCCTTGGCAGGCGCCAGTTTTTTCTCATCCACAATGTTTCGAGCCAGCAATGTCAGAGTCGTATTATCCCGTTCATTGGCTATGATCCCAAGATGGTAATTTACCGACCCCAATACAGTAAGGATAACGCCAGCCATAATAGCCAGTGATACCATTACTTCCAGAAGCGTAAAACCTCTCATGGCGGATCCTCGATATACCCTTCGATAGCCTTGACTTTCCCCCCCGAAGGAAACGCCATTACCGTCCAGAATTGCCCCCCCGCGGAGCGAAGATGAATGGTGACAAAATCCCGTATTCCTCCAACACCCACATACACCCGCTGCTGGCCATCGACGACTTTCCCCAGTCGCGGAATCCGTACGTCCGCAACTATTATTCCTTCTTTCAACGGTGGCTTCTGCAATAACGGATCGTCAGGCTCTTTTGAATTCCCGTCACCGCCAATTTCAACAATCTTTACCGTTTCTGTTCCGGGTGCAAACAAGAGGTAGTAGCCGCTTCGGGACGTTGTTGTTGTCGCCCTTTCCTGCATATACCTGAGGGTCGAGGCCAGGGTTTTGGCCGATACCTTCAATTTTTCCTGTTCTGATGACGGAAGCCTGGGAATGATCAGCAGCATTACCATACTGATAATGGCCATCACCACCATAATTTCGATCAACGTAAAACCGGATCGACAGCCGCTTTCAGAACGCAGTCGCCCCGTAGCCGCATCTATTTCAGTGCAACCCATCATCGGACTAGGCCATGGCAAGTATTTGCACCAAATCTGCGCCAAAGAGCCGCTTTTGCCACTCCCTCATACCGGGTATGGCATCCAGTTCCTCTTTTGCCGCCTCCTCGGTATCGGCAACCGCTTCCAGCAGCCAGTTGGGAGCCAACACACCCGGATCGAGCCCAAGTTCGAGGCTGTAGCGTTCTCGCCACGATTTAAGGTTTTTAAGTCGCTCCTTGACCCGCTCCAGCACCTCCTTTTTTGTTCCGCGCGGAAAACGGGGCAGGTCGCTTTCAAGAGTTGTCAGTCCCCGTTCAACTGCGGACAAGATGCCGGCGCCATGCCGCTGAAGCTGACCGGAGGTCATCCCTTTGACAAGCGACAGATCATGAAGAGACTTGGGTCTGGTATCCGCAATCTCAAGCAGGGTCTCCGCGGATAATACCTTGAACGGCGGTCGATCAAGGAGTTCCGATTGCCTATCCCGCAACTGGAGCAGTTCTTCCAGGATGGCGAGGCTGTGCCCCCTCAATTTTGTTGCACCTTTACAGTAGAGAAATAACGGTCCCTCTTTTTCCGATACCCGCGCCTGGCATACCAGCCGTCCTTCTTCTTCCAACCACTCCAGTCTGCTTTTTTGTTCCAGCTCAACCCGGAACTGATCATACAACGGCAGCAGATCGGAAGTGTCAGCCGCGGCATAGGCGCACATTTCACGACTTAAAGGGCGTTTGCTCCAATCGGCTTTCTGATATTTCTTGTCCAGTTCAATGCCGAAACGTGCCCTCAAAAGCGCTGCCAGACCGAACTCCGCAATCCCCAGAAAGCGTGCGGACAACATGGTATCAAACAGGTTCGTAACCTCAATCCCGAAATCACGGTGCAGGGAACGAATATCGTAATCGGCGCCATGCATGACAACGACAATTTCCGGATTGGTAAGCGGATCAGCCAACGGCTGAAGAGTGGGGAGCGCCAACGGGTCTAACAACCAGCTCTGCTCACGGGTCGAAACCTGAACAAGGCAGACTTTTTCCCGATAGTGATGGAGAGAATCCATCTCCAGATCGACCGCAATTTCGGTCTGCCGTGAGAGGATAGCGGCAATTTCGGCCAACCGCGCCGTGGTGGTAATGATTTCGCAGGTTCCAGCCTGCCTATGGAAAGAACTCAAACCGGATACTCCCTAATAATCGAATAGGCTGTGGTACGCTGGGCCGCCCGGAAGCCGGCTCCATGTATCAGGGTGATCATCTCTTCTTGCGACATGCAGAAACTGCAACCGGCTGCCGCTACTACGTTTTCTTCCAGCATGGTGCCACCAAGGTCGTTAGCCCCGAAAAAAAGAGCTACCGATGCCATTTTGGCCCCTTGTGTAACCCAGCTGGCCTGAATATTGACAATGTTGTCCAGCACGATCCGCGACAGCGCCAGCACCTTCAAATAATCGATGCCGGTAGCGGTAATCCTCCCCAGTTCGGTATTGCCCGGCTGGTAGCTCCAGGGGATAAACGCCGTGAACGATCCCCCCTGATCCTGGATCTCACGCACCCGGAACAGATGTTCAACAATATCTTCCGGCTTTTCGCTGCTGCCGAACATCATCGTGGCGGTTGTCGGCATGCCGAGCCGCGCTGCTTTCAGCATGACCTCGCCCCACTGTTTCCAGCCAATCTTTTTGGGAGAAATGCTGCTACGCACCTCATCAACCAATATCTCGGCCCCACCTCCCGGAATCGAATCGAGCCCGGCATTTTTCAGACGGAGCAATGTCTCATCAAGCGTAAGAGCCGAATTGACAGCGATGCAGGTTACTTCGGCCGGCGACAGCGAGTGATTCTGAACTGTCGGGAACCGCTTCTTTATTTCGCGGAAGAGCTCTTCAAAGAAATCTATTTTCAAGTCAGGATTGAGCCCCCCCTGCATCAGCAGCTGAGTTCCCCTCTGCGCCACAAGCTCGGCTATCTTCTCGTATATCTGTTCGCAAGTCAGAATATAGGCATCAGCAGCGTCTTTCGTCCGGTAAAAGGCGCAGAACGAGCATTTAGAGTCGCATATATTGGTATAGTTTACATTACGATCAACGACAAAGGTGACCATGTTATCAGGATGAAGCTGCCGCCTGATTTCGTCGGCGCTCTTCCCAAGGGTCAGCAGATCTCCGCTGTTCAACAGGTCAAGGGCGGCGGCACGCCCGATTCTGTCAGCACCGGCAGTTTTCATGACAAAACCTGAAGCTTGTTCATGCGCCGCTTTCCTGTTCGGCTTCAAGCATCCGGCGTATCTCCAGCGGTATCCGCCGGGCTTTCAAAGCCGGGCTGATGCAGGCCAGCGAGACTAACCCCTCAACCAGCAGTTTGCCGTCATGCTGCCGTATAATTTTTTGACAGAGAGTCACGGATGAGCCGCCGACACGAACCGGAGTTGTCAACACGGAAAGAAGATCGTCATGGAGAGCTGGAGCTTTGAAATCCATCTCCAGTCTTATGACCGGGAACACAAATCCTTCTTTGGCCAGTTCCGCCACAAAAAAACCATGACTACGAAAAAACTCCGTTCGTGCCCGCTCCAGATATTTTATGTAATTGGCGTGATACACAACACCACCGGCATCGGTATCCTCATAATATATTCTGACGTCCATCGACTTTCACTGCTCCGCATTTTCTGTTTACCGTAATCAAGCAACTTACTCTAGAGCAGATTCTATTCATCTGCAACTTATTCTCGGCATCATAACGTTAAAAACAGCTTTTCGGCATTTATCGCCCCAAAAACAGCTTATAACAGCACAACACGATAAATCCATGCCTGACTATTTCTGTTCGCCAGATCAGGCCTCAGAAACTATTTTTGGCGCTTCGCCTCTTCAACCCTTATTTTATAAGGCTTCGCATCGTTTTATGAAAGTCAACGCCCGCTCACCCATGTTGTCAGGCAGTGAATAGCGATGTACCGACGTTACCGAAAAGCCGCCGGCATGCACGACCTCGTCACTCGCGGCAATTTCGCCTTCAGCCTGGTCACCCTTCATGGCAATCATCACCCCCCCCTCTGCAAGTAGCGGTGCGGCGAGAGTGACAAAACGATCAAGCCTGGTAAACGCGCGCGAAGTAATAACGGTGAACGAGTGGGGATGAGTTTTATGCAGCTCTTCAATCCGGGCGTGGATTGCCTCAATATTCTGCAGATTCAGGATACGGATTACGTGACGTTGAAAATGGATTTTTTTCGCAACCGCATCGACCGAGACCATCGGTATCTCAGGTCTAATAATTTTCAACGGGATTATCGGAAGTCCTGCCCCCGACCCGATATCAAGCAGACGATCAGTTATTGTTATATAAGGTGCAAGAGCAAGGGAATCAACGAAATGCTTGATCGCAATCTCTTTGTCTTTTGTTATCGAGGTCAGATTAACCTTACTGTTCCATTTTTTGAGTTCGGCAGCATAGATTTCGAATGAATTAATTTCATGGCTCGAAAGAGGCAGCTGCATCGCCTGCGCCTCCTGTTTAACTATGTCACCAATATTGGAACTCATTATGCGGCATTTTCCTTCCAGAAAGATGATTTCAACGCTATCGATAAAATTGAAATAGCCGCCGGCGTAACTCCCGGAATTCGAGAAGCCTGCCCAAGAGTATCGGGACGGTTTTTTGCAAGTTTTTCGCGAACCTCGGTCGTCAGACTCTTAACCGACGCATAATCGAGGCTTGCAGGAATCCGTGTCGATTCAAGTTTTCTTGCCTGCTCAACCTGCTCCATCTGTCGATCAATATATCCCTTGTATTTTGTCTGTATTTCTACCTGTTCACGTATTAACGGAAGTGTTTCACGTGAAACATGGTCCAGATCAGCCAAATCGGCATAACTGATATCCGCCCGCTTGAGCAGATGCTCCAGTGTCGTACCTTTCTGTATATCTTCAAGACCGCGCCGGGAAAGCACCTCCAGCTCGTTGTCAGAATGCGTCAAACGGGTAACCGCAATACGGTTCAGATCAGCCGTAATCATACGCCGCTTTTCAGCGAAAATGGCATATCCCTGCTCAGAAACGAGCCCAAGCTGATACCCTATGTCACGCAGACGCAGATCGGCATTATCTTCACGCAATAACAGCCGATATTCGGCACGCGACGTAAACATCCGATACGGTTCTTTCGTACCAAGCGTCACAAGATCGTCGATCATAACCCCGATATAGGCCTGGCTCCTCTCTAAAACAAGCGGATCACGCCCTTTCACCCGGAGAGCCGCATTGATGCCGGCTATGAGCCCCTGACCTGCGGCTTCCTCATACCCGGAAGTGCCGTTGATCTGGCCGGCATGATACAGGTTGCCGATCGCTTTTGTTTCAAGGGAGGTATGCAGCTGAATCGGGTCGACATAATCGTATTCTATAGCGTAAGCCGGACGCATTATTTCAACTTGCTCCAGACCGACGATGGAGCGGTAAAAGGCTATCTGGATATCGATCGGGAGTGACGTTGACATGCCGCTAGGATAGACTTCGATTGTGTCAAGCCCTTCCGGCTCGATAAAAGTCTGATGGCGCTCCTTTTCCGGAAAGCGCACAACCTTATCTTCGATCGATGGACAATATCGTGGACCAATCCCTTCAATAATTCCCGAATATAACGGCGAGCGATCCAGACCAGATCGGATGATATCATGCGAGCGGTGATTGGTGTAAGCGATATGACACGGTATTTGCGGCATACTGATCCGGTCGGTCGAAAAAGAGAACGGCTGTGGCGGATCATCGCCGAACTGTGTCTCCAGCTTAGAAAAGTCAATCGAGCGGGCATCAAGCCGCGCAGGTGTTCCGGTTTTAAGCCTCCCTACGTTAAACCCTAATGCCCGTAATTGGTCCGAGAGTCCAACAGATGGCTGATCACCGGCACGGCCGCCGGGATAGTTATTCAGACCGATATGAATAAGCCCGCGCATGAACGTGCCGGTAGTAACAACAACCGTTTTGGAGAGATACCGGATACCGGATTGCAGCTCGACACCACGCAATTCACAACTCTCAAGGTAAAGCGCGGTAACTTCCCCCTGCTTGAGATCGAGGTTTTTTTGCTGTTCCAGGACCCGCTTCATCCGCAGTCGATAGAGCTGCTTATCGGCCTGAGCGCGTGAGGCTCTTACCGCAGGCCCTTTCTTGGTATTCAGAATGCGGAACTGGATGCCGGTAGCGTCGATATTCTTCGCCATCTCACCACCCAGCGCGTCGATTTCCTTAACCAGATGCCCTTTCGCAAGGCCGCCGATTGAAGGATTGCAGGACATCAGAGCGATCGCGTCAAGATTGATCGTCAGCAGCATCGTGCGACATCCCATGCGGGCGGCCGCCAGAGCCGCTTCACACCCGGCGTGCCCGGCACCGACAACAATTACGTCGTATATTTGATTATAGGTTATCATAAGTAAAGTCCGCAGCTTAGTACCTTGTAACTCTTAATATTTCGCAGCAAACCCCTCCAAGCCTCCCCTTATCAGGGGAGGCTTAAAAGCTTCCCCCCTGATAAGGGGGGATTGAGGGGGGTTGGTTTTAGATGTTCCAAGTAGAGTATGTTCCACGTGAAACATAGCCTCATTTTCCGATGCAGAACGAAGAGAAGATAAGGTCAAGAACCTCGTCAGTTGCGGTCTGGCCGGTAACTGACCCGACCGCCTGCAGCGCATCCCTAAGATCGAGCGATAGCAGCTCCAGATTACGGTCTCTAAGCCCGTCGGCAAAACGCTGCATCGCCTGTTCAGCCGATACCAGTGCATCACGGTGACGAGCCTTGGAGAGCGCCACAAATTCGCGGGCGTCGGGAGCCGACGAGTGAAGAAATTGTGTGCGGACTATCTTTTTAAGCTGATCGATTCCGTCTCCCGAAAGCGCGGCGATCCTGACTGTAGCAACAAAACTGTTCTTATCGGGCAATACGAACCGCTCGGGAAGATCTGACTTGTTAAGCACCGCTACCGTTTTGCTGTTGGCTAATGCGTCAAGAATCAAACGATCCTCGAAACTGAATTCCCGCGAAGCATCAAAAACCGCGAGGACAAGATCCGCCAGCGGAATTTTCTCCAGGGCCCGGCTGATCCCTTCCAGTTCAACAAGATCATCCGTATGGCGAATACCGGCCGTATCCAGCAACCGGACTGACAGCCCGTCGAACGTGACAGTCTCCTCGATTATGTCACGGGTTGTACCGGGAATATGGGTTACAATCGCACGATTCTCGTTCAGCAGCCGATTAAGCAGGCTTGACTTGCCGGCGTTCGGTTTACCGACGATCAGTACCGATACCCCGTCCCGCATGATCCGTCCCTCTTCAAAGGTGAGTAACAGCCCGGAAATAATATTCCCGGCCTCTTCAACTGAAACAGTAATAGCAGCAACGTCGGTTTCTCCCAGGTCATCGTCGGGAAAGTCGATATACGCCTCCACCAGGGCGAGCGCCCGGATCAGGCAGCCCCGCACATCGTCAAGACGTTTTGAAAGTACGCCTTCGCGCTGCTTCTGGGCCAGCTGCAGAGCTGCTTCACTCTTTGAAGCGATGATATCCATAACCGCCTCGGCCTGGGTCAAGTCAATACGTCCGTTGAGAAACGCGCGCCGCGTAAATTCGCCCGGGTCGGCCAGCCGGACCCCGCACGAAAGAACCAGGGCCAATACCCGTTCGACAACCAGCCAACCACCATGACAGTGCAGTTCCAAAACATCTTCACGGGTATATGAGCGTGGAGCACGCATATAGACAGCCATGGCTTCATCAACATGCTCGCCGCTTATGGCGTCGCAAATGGTACCAAAAGAAAAACGGTGGCTCACAAGGCCACCGTCATAAACAGGTTTGAAAATAGTATTTCCGACCGCGGCGGCCTGATCACCACTCACCCGGATTATCCCGATGCCGCCATTACCGGGGGGGGTACTGACGGCCGCTATCGTATCACGGATATACATTACACGTTACTCCGGGGCGCGCAGACTAATCTTTTACCAGTTTGTTTATGTACATCTGCTGACCGATAGTCAACACGTTGTTGACAAGCCAGTACAGAACCAGTCCCGAAGGAAAACTGAGGAACATGAACGTAAAAACAACCGGCAGGGCCATCATCATCTTCTGTTGCATCGGATCCATTTGTGACGGAGTCATTTTCTGCTGAAAAAACATCGTAATGCCCATAATTACAGGTGTCACGTAGTAGGGATCTTTATCGGCAAGATCGGTAACCCAGAAAAAGAAAGGTGCATGCCGGAGTTCTATGGAAAACATCAATGACTTATAGAGCGCGAAGAAAACCGGTATCTGCACAATCATCGGCAGACAGCCCCCCATCGGGTTAACCTTGTGTTCGCGATACAGTTCCATGACCGCCTTGTTCATCGCATCACGGTCATCTTTATATTTTTCCCGAAGTTTCGCCATTTCCGGCTGTATTTTCTGCATCCCCTTCATCGATTTGTAACTCTTGTGGGTGAGCGGGAAAAAGAAAGCCTTAAGAATGATAGTTATAATTATGATTGCGATTCCGTAATTGCCGACGTAACGGTAAAAGAATTTCAGAGAATAAAGAAGCGGCTTGGCGATAACAGTAAACCAGCCAAGATCCAGTGACTGCACCAGCGAATTACCCTGTCCCTTAAGAATGTCGATATCCTTGGGACCGACAAAAAGGCGGTTTGCAACGGTAACCGACTGACCCGGATTGATTGTAAATTGAGGTGAGGAAACAATCGACTCAAAAAAACCGGCGCTATTCTTTTTCAACTCCACAGATGCAATACTGTTATTTTCACTCATAATTGCGTTTAGAAAATATTTGTCGGCAAAACCGGACCACTGAATCGTCTTGTCATAGCGCTTTGCCGCAGCGGCAACATCCTTAATCTTGTTGGATTGAAGAGTGTTGTCCGAAAAGAGGTATGACCCGGCCGTGTCATAGCGGTTATTCTTTTCTTTCGGTTCTGCCGGGTAGGTCATTACATGCTGAATGGCGCCGACTAAAGGTGCCGCGGAGTTATTGAATACCTGGGTCTCAAGCTTGATGCCATATTCCCCGGAAGTGAACGTATATATTTTACGAACGGTAAATCCTTGTCCGGAAATATAGTTGAATGTAAGCTGCCGGGAGCCGTTTTTATCAATAGTAAGCCGGTCACTGTCTGACATGAATTGTGTGCTGTCAGGAAGATTGAGACCTGTAGCTCGCGTTGAAAATGAAAAAACATTCGGATCCGCGTCACTTCCCAGGGTAACTTTTTTTGCCGCAGCTGTATTTTCTTCACGGTAGTTTTTAAGCGTCATGCTCTTAAGGCTTGCTCCGCGAGAAGAAAACACCGCTGTATAGAGGTCGGTTTCAACGCTGATATCCTTTTGGGGGATATTTGCGGAGGGCGACTGCAGAGATTGCTGTGTGACCAGCTCTGGAATCTGACTCTTCGCAGCCGAAATATTTGCCACGGAAGCCGCGCTCTTAGGGGCAGTCGGCTCGAGTTTCTGTTTATCCGGACCAAACAGCATGGAGAAAAGATAAAACACAGCAATTGAAAGACCTACTGCTATAAAAGCGCGCTTTTCCATCGAAGCTCCTTAATTCTTTACAATTACGTTAAGGTACCGGATCGTATCCGCCCGGATGAAACGGATGACACTTGCATATTCTGACAAAGGCGAACAACATACCTCTGGAAACACCATGTCTGATTAAGGACTCTCGGGAATACTCGGAACAAGAGGGATAAAAGCGACAGGTTTGCGGAAGAAGCGGCGAAATCATCTTCTGATAAAACCTGATTACAAGGAGCAGGCAGCTCTTGAACATGGGGATATGCCTATAAACCGGAAAGCCTTAGTGAGTTCCCGTTCAATATCGGGATACGTCATTTGTGCAGATTCTCGCCTGGCTATAACGTTGACATCTACGGTTGTCATCATATGGCGATTATGCCTGAAGAACTCTCGTAGATAACGTTTAACGCGGTTACGAACTACTGCGCATCCAATTTTCTTGCTAGCTGTGATTCCCAATCGAGCCGATTTCAGGTTATTCTCATGCCACACAACAAGAAACCCGCGTACGGTGGTTTTATGCTTTGCGGAAGCGAGCTGAAGAAATTCAGCTCGCTTCCGCAAACGTGCCGTTTTTGGAAATGTGGCCGCGGTATCAGCAATCACGCAAGAACTAACTTATTTTGTTGCGATTCTTACGGACAGGTTTTTACGCCCTTTTGCTCTTCTGCGCTTAATTACAAGACGACCATTCTTTGTGGCCATTCTTACCAGAAAACCGTGGGTACGCTTGCGTGAAGTGTTGCTTGGCTGATATGTTCTTTTCATCTTGATTTACCTCTACAAAATTATTTTTCAGGAAATGGGTTATTAAACACAACTCCCCTGTTATGTCAAGTTTTATATTATATCCGGATGTAACAACCTTTCCATTGATTTGCCTTGAAAAAGAGGGCCGCCTCTGATATTCTTCATCACCTTCAACAAGCCGAATATAGTCCTAAATATACTTTAACATGTTGATTTTATTTATTTAAATAGTTTTCCACAGCTGTTGACAATAGTGTTGATAACTCTTTTATAAATATACTCATGTACCGAGTAATGCTCTTTACCTTGTGGCAGTTACATCCGGCATTCGTTGTTGATAACCCATCCCACTATTATGATTGTGATTATTACTGATGTTAGACGCATGGCAACAAGCAACTGAAAATATTGAGAAAGTAATGTCGGAAGCCGATTTCGGCACCTGGATAAAACCGGTTCAATACAGTCATCACAGCGGTTCTACCGTTTTTTTGACTGTTCCCAACTCATTCATAAAAGAGTGGCTGGAAGACCACTATTTAAAGGTTTTGACCGGAGCGCTCACCGCCACATCAGGATATGCGGTTATTCTTGACTTTATTATCAGAGCCGATGAAGAGCACCAACCATATATTTCGGAAGATTTTGTTGTAAAAAATGATTCCGAACCCGCCGCTTTCAAAAATGCGCCTCTTGAACAGGTGTTTACTCCACTTAACCATAAATATACGTTTGATCTTTTTGTAAGCGGGACCGGCAATCAATTTGCCCATGCTGCGGCAATGGCGGTGGCAAATAATCCCGCGGACACCTATAACCCGCTTTTTATCTATGGTGGAGTCGGACTCGGAAAAAGTCATCTGTTAAACTCTATAGGCCATACCATCCGCGAAAACTCACCGGAGTTAAATGTCTGTTACTGTTCCGCGGAAAAGTTCATGTATGAAATGGTTAATCATCTCCGTTTGAAAAAAATGGATATATTCAGAAATCGCTTCAGAAATGTAGATGTACTTTTAGTTGACGATATCCAGTTCATATCAGGCAAAACCGGTACGCAGGAAGAGTTTTTCCACACATTTAATGCTCTGCATGATGCCCATAAACAGATTGTAATTACGTCGGATAAATTTCCACGGGAGATTTCCGATCTGGAAGAACGTCTGAGATCCAGATTTGAGTGGGGCCTTATTGCCGATATTCAACCACCTGACGTAGAAACAAAAATTGCTATTTTAAAAAAGAAATCCGAAGTAACCAAGGTATTTTTCCCTGAGGATGTCTATTATTTTCTTGCATCAAGCGATACCAGAAACATCCGTGAACTGGAAGGAATGCTGATACGGCTCGGAGCTTTCAGCAGTCTTCAAAATATTCCGGTTACATTGGACATGGCAAAGGAAAATCTTAAAGATATTCTTGGAGACAGGCACAAAGAAATAACTGTCGAATTAATCCAAAAAACCGTTGCCGAGTTTTTTGATTTGAAGGTAGTTGACCTGAAATCTGAAAAGCGGTTAAAAAACATCGTTCAGGCACGACAGATTGCCATTTGGTTCTGCAGGGACATGACCAAATCCTCATATCCTGACATAGGGTTAAAGTTTGGTGGCAAAGACCATTCAACTGTCATACACTCCTACAAAAAGATTGATAAAGCTCTGGTAAATGAGCCTAAACTATCTAGATTAATTGAAGAAATAAGACGTTTGCTCCTTAAGTGATGAAAACCTGTTGATTCAGTGTGAACAACTGTTGGCAACTTTTTAGTATGTGTAAAAGCGGTGTAAATATAGCATGGTATACACAGCAGCTATATGACAGTTATCCGTTAACATTACATACGTTACGGGATTATCCCCAGTTTCCACAGGACCAACAATATACTACAAAGGTTTTAAATATATTATAAACATACTTCTATAAATTAAAGGGGGCGTACATGGAGTTCAAAATTGAAAAAGAGCAATTCCTGAAGTCGCTGCAAAAGATTCAGGGTATTGTAGAAAAAAGAACTTCAATGCCGATTTTGTCTAATGTCCTTCTCGAAGCTACCGAAAATAGCCTTCTGGTCACCGCAACAGACCTTGAAGTAGGGATGAAGAGCAGCTATGCGGCTGAAGTTGTCACTCCCGGAAAAATTACGGTTTCAGCTAAAAAATTGTACGAAATAGTAAAGGAACTGCCTAATCAAACAATTTTGTTTTCGACGAAAGATAACGACTGGGTAGAAATTAAGTGCGGGAAAGTTCAATTTAACATCGTGGGTCTCTCGCCGGATGAATTTCCTTATTTTCCCGATGTCAAAGAAGAAAACCTCTTTGAAGTTGAAACATCGCTGCTGCGTGGCATGATTGAAAGAACTTCGTACGCTATCTGCACAGACGAAACAAAATATAATTTAAACGGCATTTTCATCAAAGTGGAAGTACGTTCCGATGGCAGTAACGGACTTAAAATGGTATCCACTGATGGTCATCGTCTTTCTATTGCATCAGGTAATCTTAAAGGAACCGCTGGACCGGAACTCCTGAAAGGTGTCATCCTGCCGAAAAAAGGTGTCTATGAGATGAAGAAGATCACCGATGAGGAGGGAGGATCCCTGCTGTTCGGTTTCATGGATAATAGCGCTGTTATCAAACGGGGCGATTCATACATGGTAATGCGCCTGGTTGATGGTGAATTCCCCGATTACAATCGCGTTATTCCGACCGCCAACACACAGGTTGTGACAGTCAATAAGGAAGACTTCAGTCATTCAGTTCGTCGTATGGCTATTCTTTCCAGCGAAAAATTCAAGGGGATCATGCTGGAAATTTCTTCGGGAGGCATAAGAATTTCTTCCAGTAATCCGGAGTTGGGCGATGCGATGGAAGAGCTTGATGTAGACTATGCCGGTGAACCGATTTCTGTCAGATTTAACGCCCGCTATCTGCTGGATGTTCTTTCTGTTGCCGAAACTGATAAAGTTGAAATGAAATTTAAGGATGAGCTGTCCCCTTCGATCATTGTCCCGGAAAATTCTGACAGTTTTCTTGCCGTTATCATGCCGATGAGGCTCTAAAAGCGGCTGATGCGTCTCTGCTCCGTGGCGGTTGCCGATTTCAGGAACATCAGTTCAGTCAATATCGAACCGGGTGAACGATTCAATCTGCTGTATGGCCTTAACGGCCAGGGCAAAACAAATCTGTTGGAAGCTATCTACCTGTTGGGAAGCCCCCGTTCGTTCAGAAGTTCCAGGCTGCCTGAACTGGTCAGGCATGGTGAACGTCAGGCGCGGATTATCGGGATGGTCGAATCGGGTGGTATTCAAAACAGCGTAAGGCTGGATATTGAAACGGCCGGTCGCAAGGTGGAAATCGACGGGAAAGCGGTTCACAAAGCATCAGAGCTGCATGGTAAGCTGAACGCGGTGGTGTTTTCGCCCGATGATACCGGGATGGTCAGAAGGGGTCCCGACTCCAGACGCCGCTACCTTGACCGGGCTGTCTATATGGAAGATATCGGCTATCTGCACTGCTGGCACTCTTATCAGAGAATTCTTAAACAACGCAATCACCTGCTGAAAAGTTCCGACAGAACCGGTCTGGATATATGGACCGAAAAACTGGCTGAAACCGGGGCAGAAGTAATTGAGAGGCGGCTCAGATTTGTTGCCGTGCTGAATGGCAAACTGCAGCATTATTATGCTGTGATCGCCGGTGGTAGCGAAACGTCCCGCCTCAGCTATCAACCGGACGGGGTACGGTCATCTGAGCGGGAGCTGATCCGCGAAGAGCTGCTGGAGCTGTTTGGCCGGCAGCAGCGCTCCGACGAGCGCTACGGGACGACGACGGCAGGTCCGCACCGGGATGATCTGGCCTTTGCTCTGGATGACCGGCCGCTTAAGGCGTTCGGCTCTCAGGGACAGCAGAAAAGTTTTGTCCTGGCGCTCAAGATGGCGGAAATGGACAATCTGCACGAAACCTTTGGCGAAGCGCCTCTGCTCTTACTGGATGATATGAGCTCCGAGCTGGATGCGCAGAGGAACCATAACCTGATGGAGTTCCTGACGACGAGGGAAATTCAGGTTTTCATAACAACTACGGAACGGTCTCCAGCTCTGCTGGCGGCCGCGCCACACTGCGCCGTCTTTCATGTCGAAGGCGGCAATCTGACGTTTGAAGGAAGTTAACCGCATGAGCGAACAGGAAAATGTATCAAACGGCTCCGAAGAGTATGGCGCCGAAAATATCAAGGTATTGGAAGGGCTGTCGGCGGTACGGAAGCGACCTGCCATGTACATCGGCTCCACGTCAGGCGCCGGACTCCACCACCTCGTGTATGAAATCGTCGATAACTCGATTGATGAGGCTCTGGCTGGATATTGCAACGATGTCTCGGTAACCATTAATACCGACGGCTCGATAACGGTTGTCGACAACGGTCGCGGCATCCCGACCGACATAATGCCTAATGAAGGGAAATCGGCAGCCGAAGTAGTTCTGACGGTGCTGCATGCCGGCGGCAAGTTCGACAACGATTCCTATAAGGTTTCCGGCGGTCTGCACGGGGTTGGCGTTTCGGTTGTTAATGCGCTCTCCAAATGGCTTGAACTGGAAATTCGTCGTGACGGCAAGGTATTCCGTCAATCCTATCGACGCGGCGACCCGCAGGCGCCGCTGGAAATGGTTGGTGAAACCAAAAAACGGGGCACCAAGATTACTTTCATGCCGGATGAGGATATCTTTGAGACGACTGAGTTCTCCTTTGATATCCTTTCCCAGCGTATCCGCGAAATGGCTTTCCTTAACGCCGGAGTCAGGATCAAGATCAGCGACGAACGAGTTGACGGTAAATCCCATGAGTTCCATTACGAAGGGGGAATCAACTCCTTTGTCGAGTACCTGAACCGTAACAAGGCCGTGATCAACCCCAAACCGATGTACTTCAAGGGAGACAAGGGGGGCGTGGAGATGGAGGTCTCCATGCAGTACAACGACTCCTACGACGAGAAGGTTTTTGCCTTTGCCAACAATATCAACACCCATGAGGGTGGGACCCACCTGGCCGGTTTCAAGGCTGCCCTGACCCGTACCATGAACGCCTACGCGGCGTCCAACAACCTGCTCAAAAACGAGAAGGTCACGGTTTCCGGCGACGATCTGCGCGAGGGGTTGACCTGCGTCATTTCGGTCAAGATCCCCCAGCCGCAGTTCGAGGGACAGACCAAGACCAAACTGGGCAACTCCGAGGTCAAGGGGTACGTCGAATCGCTCTTGAATGAGCGGCTGGCGGTGTATCTCGAAGAAAATCCGAAGATTGCCAAAGATATTCTCAATAAGTCGATCGAGGCCGCCAGGGCTCGTGAGGCGGCCCGCAAGGCCAGAGATCTGACCCGCCGCAAGGGGGCCCTGGACATGGGCGGCCTGCCCGGCAAACTGGCCGATTGCCAGGAAAAAGATCCGGCGCTCTGCGAACTGTATCTGGTCGAAGGTGATTCGGCCGGCGGCTCGGCCAAACAGGGGCGTGATCGTAAAAACCAGGCAATTCTACCGCTCAAGGGTAAAATTCTCAACGTCGAGAAAGCCCGATTCGACAAGATGATCTCTTCACAGGAGATCCGCACCCTGATTACGGCGCTCGGCACCGGTATCGGCAAGGATGACTTCAATATCGCCAAGCTCCGCTATCATCGCATTATCGTCATGACTGACGCCGACGTCGATGGTCAGCATATCCTGACGCTGCTGTTGACGTTCTTTTACCGCAACATGCGCGAGCTGATCGAACGAGGCCATCTTTACATCGCCCAGCCGCCGCTCTACAAGGTCAAACGGGGCAAAAGGGAACAGTACCTCATCAACGAACATGCGATGCAGACCTTCCTGCTGGAGGAGGGGGCCGAAGATCTGACCCTGCGTCTTGAAAAAGGGGATCGGACCTACAACGGCAAGCAGATCATCCCGGTCATCAAGCAGTTTATCGAGAACCGCGCTATCTTCGACAAAGTGGTCAAGAAGGGGATATCTCCCGAACTGCTTTCGATCGTCATCAGGAGCAACGTGCCGGCCAGCCTGGAAGAGTTGTCCCAGCTCGAGCCGCACCTGGAAGGGATGAAAGCGCTGGCGGCGGGTTCCGAATACCAGGTTGAGGAAGAGCGCATCACCTTCAGGATCGGCAACATTCGCTCCATTATCGACCAGCAGGTATTGTCGGTTCTTTCGACTCACGAATACGTGCTGCTGGTCGATAACCACCGCCGGATTGTGGAGACCATGGCTGACAGTCGGGCCTTCGTCGAGCAGGATGGGGGGAAGGTACTGTTCGAAACCACCAATCACCAGGATCTGCTCAACTTCTTCCTTGAAAACGCCAAGAAGGGGCTGGCGATCCAGCGCTATAAAGGTCTTGGTGAGATGAATCCGGAACAGCTTTGGGAAACCACTATGAACCCGGAGAACCGGGTGCTGCTGCAGGTCAAGATCGAGGATGTCGTAGAGTCGGACGAAATTTTTACGATCCTGATGGGTGATCAGGTTGAGCCGCGCCGCGATTTTATCGAGAAGAATGCGCTGAACGTTGTCAACCTGGATATTTAAACTCAGAATTGTTGTACGGGTTCCCATAAAGTGAAATATTGGCCCCATAAAGTGATTTTTCCGTACAAAAATATTAAGAAGGGGTTGGCAATTATGTCAACCCCTGTAGGGGTCCCCAATTAATGCTTTTTTGGCCCCATATAGAGTCTTTTGCCCAATTAAGAAAGGGTAGCCAATAAACGGGACGGGCTACCCTTTTTGCTTATCTGTTCCTTTGGAACACGAAATGTGTCTGAAAAAATAATTTAAGCTTGAAATAAATTAGCTGCGGTTCGTTGATCGTGCCTTATTTCCAGGTTTATTGTTGTAATCCTAAAAAAACGCGATATAGTTAAATCGCTATTAGATTGTGCTGCAAGAGGGGTCTCATGTGGCAATAATTTTGCGCGGACAGACAAACAAATCCTACCTGATAAACACACCTGTAACCAATTGTATCGATTGATTTATTAAAAACGGCGTTCAGATTTTCCGTACGTCTTTTTTTGTCTGTTCATGAGGTAGCCATGCCCATTGTACTACCAACCACAATATCATCCAAATTCAGCTTGCCTCTCCTTTTGACCCTGGTTGTAGCCGGTTTGGCCGGCAACTATTTCAAATACCCGATCTTCCTCAATATCGACTTCCTCTTCGGCAGCATCTTTGCCTTGCTGGCGTTGCAGCTGTTCGGCTTAGGCCGGGGTATTCTGGCGGCCGCCGTAATCGCCGGCTATACCTACGTCATCTGGAATCATCCCTATGCCATTATCATCATGACCGCCGAGGTGGCGGTTGTCGGCTGGTTGACGGGGCGACGTAAAATAGAGTTGGTGCTGGCTGATACGCTCTACTGGCTCATCATCGGCATGCCGCTGGTATACCTTTTCTACCACGTTGTCATGCATATTCCTGTAAGTAACGCCTATATAACCATGACCAAGCAAGCTGTGAACGGCATCACCAATGCCCTGATCGCCAGGTTGATCTTCACCGGATATGCCATCCGGTCACGCTCGTTTCCGATATCGTACAAAGAGATTATCTACAACCTGCTGGCATTTTTCGTGTTATGTCCGGCGCTTATCATGCTGGTGGTCAGCAGCAGAACCGATTTTACCGAAACCGATCTCAGAATACGAACTACGCTGATGCAAAATATTCGGGAGGAGTCCAGTCGTCTGGAAACCTGGGTTACAAACAGGAAATCGGCCATTTCCAATCTGGCCGAGATGGCGGCTTCGAGATCCCCGCAGCAGATGCAAACTTATCTGGAGTTGGCAAAGAAGTCGGATATCAACTTTCAGCGGATCGGGCTGCTGGACCGGGAAGCGACAACAACCGGTTTTTACCCGCTGTTCGACGAGCTGGGGCAGAATAACATCGGCAGAAATTTCGCTGAGCGCCCCTTCATCCCAACTCTCAGGAAAACACTCAAGCCGATGCTGTCGGGAGTGGTTATAAGCAAGGTCGGCGCTCCCAAACCGGTGGTATCAATGCTTGCACCGGTGGTTATCGGTGGAGAATACGGCGGCTATGTCATTGGCGTTCTCAGCCTGGAGCAGATAAGGGAGTACCTTGACAAGAGTACGGATGAAAAAACCGTGCTTTACACACTGCTGGATAAAAATAGCAACGTTATTATGACCAACCGCACCGATCAAAAGGTCATGAAACCTTTTGATCGTGGCAAAGGGGTGCTCAATCGCCTTGACAGTAGGATTAGTCAATGGATGCCGACGCTTCCCTCCAATACGCCTACCTCGGAGCGTTGGAAGAAATCGTCTTATGTAGCGGAAACCGCCATCGGTGACCTGGCCGAATGGAAGCTGGTTCTGGAACAGCCGGTAGCTCCGTTCCAGAAAATTATCTACGACGACTACACAGGCCAGTTGGCTTTGCTGTTCGTTATTTTGCTCGGCGCGCTGGCACTGGCAGAACTATTAAGCCGAAAGTTTGTCGCCACACTGGGGCAGATACTCGCCCTGACGCGTGATTTGCCGGCCAGGATAGCGTTGGCGGACAAAGAGATCACCTGGCCGGACAGCGGCATTATAGAGGCGCATCAATTGATCGATAATTTCAGGGAGACGGCGGATTCCCTGGCGGCACAGTTCTATGAGATCCAGCAGATCAACGAATCGCTGGAACAGCATGTGAAGGAGCGGACGGCGGAACTCCAGGAGACCAAAGCAATTCTGCAGGCAGCTATGGATCAGAGCCAGGTCTGTATTGCCATTGCCAGTGCTCCCGACGGATTACTTCGCTATGTAAACGATGCGGGGTTTATGTTGCTTGGCGGCAATAGGCATTCAATCGTCAACGGAGTCGGCATCGATCAGTACGTGACCAGTTGGCAGCTTCTGGATTTTGATGGCAGGCCGCTGAATACTGATGAAGTTCCGCTGGCTCGCGCAATAATGCTCGGCGAAACCTGCAGCAGGGAGATGATGATTCGGAGGGCCATTGATGATGATCGCATTATCTTGGCTAACGCCGCGCCGATCAGGAATGACAATGATGAGATTGTGGCTGGAATCGTGGTTTTTCTGGACATCACTGACCGGAAGCGTTTGGAGTTGGAGCGGGAACAATTTTTTACATTCTTTAATACTTCTACCGATCTGATGTGTATCGCCGATCCAAGCGGGGCCTTCAAGAAAACTAACCCGGCCTGTTCGGAGATACTTGGATATTGTGAAGCGGAACTTGTGGCAAAGCCGTTCATTGAATTCATCCACCCCGACGATAAGCAGGAAACGCTCGATGAAATGGCACGGCAGCAGGAGGTAGGTTATACGTTTAAGTTTGAGAACCGGTATGTACGCAAAGACGGTTCCTTGTGCTGGCTATCGTGGCGGGCGGTCTACAATAAAAACGACAATATTACCTATGCGACTGCCCGGGACATTACCGAGAAAAAGCAGATAGAAAGAACGTTGCAGGAAAGCGAGAAGCGTTATCGGGCTTTGTTCAGCAATGCCGGGGACGGGATATTTATCATGTCCGACAAGGGCACACTGCTTGAGGCCAACGACTCGTTTGCCCGGATGCATGGTTACAGCGCGCAGGAAATGTCCGGTATGAGTCTAAATGATTTCGATACGTCTGAAAACAGTCAAGAGGCGACAGAAAGGATACGTCGCGTTATGGCGGGAGAATCCCTGACCTTCGAGGTGGAACACTTCCATAAAGATGGCCATGTTTTTCTGCTGGAGGTGCTGGCCAGTAGGATCTCACTCGGAGATGTATCCTATATTCAATGTCTGCATCGCGACATCTCCGTGAGAAAGCGGGCCGAAGCGGAATTACTGAAAGCAAAAGCCGCCGCCGAATCCGCCAACAACGCAAAAAGCCAGTTCCTGGCCAACATGAGCCACGAAATCCGCACCCCAATGAATGGAGTGCTCGGCGTGGTCCAGCTCTTGGAGATGACCGACCTGACTCAGGAGCAACAGGAGTATGTGGCTGTACTCAAGCAATCAAGCAAGAATTTACTCTCCCTGATCAGTGATATTCTCGACTTATCCAAAATAGAAGCGGGAAAGATGCTGTTGGAAGTGGCTGAATTCAGCCTGCATCAATGCATTAAAGATATTACCATAATGCATGAATCGATGACGCATGAAAAAGGGCTTGTTCTGAATCTGGATCTGGACGAGGAGATCCCTCACGTCCTGGTGGGCGACCATCTGAGGGTCAAGCAGATTCTTCT
>CAIYDX010000356.1 GCA_903925005.1 uncultured Geobacteraceae bacterium | reverse complement strand
AGTGCGACTTTTGCCTTGTACTGGCTGGTAAAGCTTTTACGATTCTTTTCGCTCAATGCCTGCTCCTTTTTATTGCAGGCTACCATCTTAAACTATTGTCCGGATTTTGGGGTCCACTATAGCGGGCAACATAAATCCTCTGCGACCATTTATGTCCAAATAAAAGCAATGTGCAAAATATGTACGTTCCTTTTTCAGATACACCCGTAAAAATATTACAATCTTGATGCAATTATTTCCGTAGGCCTTAGGCTACAGAGTAAACTCGAAGCAAGGCACCAAGTTTCACTAGTAGGCAACAAAATAACCAGGGACTGCCTTATCCAAGGCTATTTCGTAATCAAGGCACGTCTTAGCATGGGAGCAGGCTGGAAGAGAATTTAGTCCGTGCAAAATATGCACATACTGCCTCTGCCCGTAAAAGTTATCAGACTGTATTTTACAGTCTCGATGTGATTCTTTCTGTTTGACTACCGTGTCAATTTGAAAAAGGCTGTCAATTTCTCAAGTTGGCAAAAAATCCTCAGCGACGATATTGTCCAAGGCAATGCCGCAAGCAAGACACGTCGCCCTCCGGGATCCGGCTGTACCTGCCTTTAGCCATCATCAAATTTGCATTAACTTCAATCTGATTAACAAAGTATGTTGTTAATTTCTGATCACTATGCTATCTGCAACATATTGTCTTAAATTTGCTTATATGGAGGGCAACATGACTAAAGCAGAACTAGTAGCAAAGATCGCTGAGAAAGCAAAACTAACAAAGGTCCAAGCTGAAGCTGCACTGACGGCATTCCAATGTGCAGTCACTACAGAACTGGTGAATGATGGTAAAATCACACTGATTGGTTTCGGTACTTTCTCTTCGCTCAAGAAAGCGGCACGGACTGGCAGAAACCCACAGACTGGCAAACCGCTTAAAATTACGGCAAAAAGAGTTGGCAAGTTTTCTACTGGTAAATTTCTCAAAGACCTTGACGCATGCAAAGGCTCCTGTAAGGGAAAACCTGCTGATAAAGTGGCTGGAAAACCAGTTGCTAAAGGTAAGAAGAAATAGCTGTTAACTTTGGGGCGTTCACACGGAGTTTCCCAGTTACCAACTTTATTATTCGTTTTATTTGCTGTAACTTTTTTCAGTTACCAACTTATTTATTAACAGAGGTTTCCATTGCTGTGTCTAACATGCTTGAATATAAGAAAAGCCAGTTACCGACTTTATTATTCTTGGACAACGATAATTAGAACATCTGCAGTAGCGGTTGCTGCGGCTTATCTACTCTCTGGCTGTTCGAAAGAGCCGCAGCACAATACAGGAGCGTCTGGGGCTGTATCCGTGCCTTCGGCGGTGCCGGGTCAGCAGGGGCAGAGCAGCGGTGAGGCGCTGTTCAGGCAGTTCTGCTCCAACTGCCATCCGGACGGCGGCAATGTGTCCGATCGGGACAGAACACTTCATGGTTCGGTCTTGCGGAGAAACCACATCACCGCGCCGGAGGATATTATCAAAATCATGCGCAATCCGATATCCCGGATGATCAGGTTCGATGTAGAGACCATTTCGGATAAGGATGCTCAAGTAATTGCCGAATACGTCCTGACTACTTTCAGGTGAACATTGCTGTTCAACGGGCTAATCGTAGGTTTTTTTGAACAGATGCAGAACCACGGCAATAAGAAGCAAAAATAGTACTACGGCCACGCCGGCAATCTTACGCTTTTGATTTGCAGCATCTTTTCTGTCAAGCGCCGCTTTGATTTTCTTCAGATCAGCTGTAATTTGGGCAGACTCCTTTTTGAATAACTCGACATTGACGTTGTGGAACATGGAGTGAAAGCTGTTCCGGGCGGCAAAAAGCTCTTTTTCCAGCTTGTCGGTGTCGGCGCCGATCTTTTTTAATGAACCGATACGCCCATCGATGCTGATGATCATCGTCTCGGTTTCCTTCATGGCACCCTGAATCAATCCGGCCCGCTCAAAGCTGTGGCAGCGACTGCAGTTCTTCTCACTGATCAGATCTAGTGTCGCTTTCACCACGTGATGGTTGCTGTGACAGGTAACACAGGTCGGCCCCCCCTTGCCCAGCATACGCCCATGGGCACTCTTCAGGTAATCCTTCATTACGCCGACATGGCAGCGGCCGCAGAAAGCTGGAATAGCCGTTTCTTTGGGAACGCCCAGGAAGCCGTGCGCCGGGTCCATGGCTACGGCAGCGTCCTTTGGATCGCCTCCGTGGCAGCCGTTACAAAAGATGCCGTTTTCGGCATGGATGCTGCCTCGCCAGAGTTCTACCGGTTTGCTGTACTTTTCCGGCAATTTTGAGTGACACTGAATGCAGACCGGCTCGGCCACCCCCTCTGCGAAACAGGTCTGTGATGGCAAAATTAATATTACAGCGATAAACATCATTAATTTGGCAAATGACAATAATTTGCGTAGGGGCGACAGCACTGTTTTATCGTGCTTCGCCCTTTTCGGCAATCTTGCCGGAAGCGGGCGAAGCAGGTGGAACGCTTGCTTTGCCCCTACAGGGAATAACGATATTTTTGTGTCTTGGTATCTCATGATAAATGCCCCCAGATGCTGAGTCCGATCCAGAGCAGCAGACCGCCGATTGCGCAGGCCATGAACAGAGGGCGCTTCAGGGGATGACGTTCCGTGCCGCGGTCGATGAAAGGGAGCAGTGCCAGGAAAGTCATGCCGGCACCCTGCAGTGACAGGCCGATCAGTTCATTGGGAAAAATTTTCAGGGTCTGGTAGTTGGCCAGGAAGTACCACTCCGGTTTGATATGGGCCGGGGTCACAAAAGGATTGGCCGGGATGAAGGCCTCCTTGGGAAAGAACAGGTATGGATCGAAGAAAACCACCGCCATGAAACATGCCATGTAGATGGCAATCGACCGCATATCTTCGAGAGCAAAATTGGGAAAAAATGGAATGCCTCCCGGATGCTTTTCATAACCGTAGCTGTCACCTCGCCACTGGTTGGTGGAATCTTTCAGCCCAAAAGGGGGCGTCGAAATCCCGGTGCGCTTGAGGAAGAAGAGATGAGCTCCGATCACTGCAGCGATTCCGGCAGGGATGACCGCCACATGCAGGGCGAAGAAGCGCCCCAGAGTCGGAGGGCCGACCAGTTTGCTGCCGCGCAGGAACTCGACAAGATACGGGCCTATAACTGGTATCGCATTGGCACTGTTCGTCGCCACGGTGGTGGCCCAGAAGGAAAGCTGGCTCCATGGGAGCAGGTAACCTGTCAATGAGATCCCCTGCACCATGCTGAACAGGATGAAGCCGGATACCCAATTCAACTCGCGCGGTTTTTTGTAACTTCCCATGAACAGCACCGAAAGCATATGGAACAGCAGGACCAGCACCATCATGTTGGAGCCTACGGCGTGACACATGCGGATCAGCCAGCCATAGGGGACATCGTTCATGATGGCGGTGACGCTTTTGAAAGCCTTGTCCGCATCCGGCACGTAGTAGATCAGCAGCAGCATGCCTGTTACAATCTGCAGGACAAAAGCGAACAGCAGAATACTCCCCATCGAGTACCAGACGTTAATGTTGCGTGGCAGGAGATAGCCGGTCAGCTCCTTCTCCACCACCTCACGCACTCCGATTCGAACATCGATCCAGTCAACGGCCTTTTTTATGTACGACATGCGGGCTCCTTCAAAAACTTATTTCATCCTACGGTAATATTTCCGCCCGCCACACTAAAGGGAAGTTTTTTCAGCGGATTGGGTGGAGGGCCGGCGGTCACGACGCCATCGGCGGAGTAATGCCCGCCATGACAGGGGCAGAGAAAATCCTGTTTGTCTTTCTCCCATTGGACAATACATCCCAGGTGGGTGCAGACTGCCGAAAAAGCTACAAGATCACCACCCCGTTTACGGATCAGAACCGCCGAGGAACCGGCAAATTCGAAGAATTTTGCTTCCCCTTCAAGGACGTCCTTCTCAAGGATTACAGCCTTTCCGGCCGCTTCGCCCCCGGAGCGTGGCGCCAGATAACGGAACAGCGGCCAGGAAACCGCCGCCGCAGCTATTACTCCGAGGCTGCCAAGGCATACTCCGAGAAAAGTTCTTCTGCCGACGCTATTATCCATGTTTTCCTCCGAATAGATGGTGTGATGGCCAATTATATACCCGCTGTCCACTTTTGCAAGCGGGAGCGCGGTGCAATATCCGTAAAATCTGATGGCGAGCGATATTAGATGGTTTGCATCTGTAAGCACAGGAGTTATACTGTTCGTAGATCTATTGTTCTACATTATGGTTGTTCACAAGGCATTTTGAAGAGAGGAGGCACGTCATGTCCAAAAATCTAACCACAAAAATTCTTGAAGCCCATCTAGTGGATGGTTCTCTGGTTCCGGGGACAGAAATAGCCATCCGTATCGACCACACCCTGCTGCAGGACGCCACCGGTACCATGGCAATGCTGGAGTTCATTGCGATGCAGCTGCCACGGGTGAAGGTTGACCTGGCCGCACAGTATATAGATCATAACCTGTTGCAGACAGATTATAAAAACGCCGACGATCATGCCTTTCTGACATCGGCAGCGATGAGATTCGGGGTGCATCTCTCCAAGCCGGGGAACGGCGTTTCTCATCAGGTACATCTGGAACGTTTCGGAGTTCCCGGACTCACACTGCTGGGCGCCGACTCCCATTCTCCGACAGCGGCCGGCGTCTCGGTGCTGGCGATCGGCGCCGGCGGTCTGGACGTTGCGCTGGCAATGGCCGGACACCCATTCAATCTCCCCTGCCCGAAGGTTATGGGAATTAAACTTATCGGGAAACTACCTGACTGGGTTTCGGGCAAGGATGTCATCCTTGAGATGCTGAGGCGCCATACCGTCAGCGGCGGTGTCGGCAAGGTGATTGAGTATTATGGCCCGGGAGTGGCATCCCTTTCGGCTACTGATCGCGCGACCATCGGCAACATGGGGGCCGAGTTGGGAGCAACTTCGTCAATTTTTCCTTCGGATGAACGGACGCGGCAGTTTCTGGTTTCACAGGGTCGCGGCGACGGCTGGCGGCAGCTGGCGGCTGATGAAGGGGCCGCATACGACGAATATGATGAAATCGATCTCTCCGCGCTGGAGCCGTTGATCGCCTGTCCCTCATCACCCGACAACGTTGTACCGGTCAGCGAAGTGGCCGGAACAAAGGTCGATCAGGTCATAGTCGGCAGTTCGGTGAACTCATCGTACCGGGACCTGATGACCGTATGCCGGATCATGGAGGGGAGCCGTGTCGCATCAGGAGTTCATTTCCATGTCAATCCGGGGAGCCGTCAGGTTCTGGAAAACGTTGCCCAGGATGGCGGAGTACTGATGCTGTTGATGGCCGGAGTCAGTATTCACCAGTCGGGATGTCTGGGGTGTATCGGCATGGGACAGGCGCCGGGAACGGATCAGGTCAGTCTGCGTACCTTCCCGCGCAATTTTCCCGGCAGGAGCGGAACAAAGGGTGATAAGGTGTATCTTTGCTCTCCGGAAACGGCTGCGGCATCCGGCATTTACGGAGTTATTACCGATCCTCGCGACTTGGGAAAAATAAAATCGTACCCGGCGGTACAAAACCCTGAAACATATCTGCTTGACGATTCCGGAATTATCCCTCCGCTGGAAGATGGTTCCGCGGTTGAGATCAAGACCGGGCCGAATATCGTCCCGTTTCCGGATTTCGAACCGCTGCCCGACGCTCTGCAGGCCGAAGTCGTCATACGGCTTGGTGACAATGTCACTACCGATCATATCATGCCGGCCGGCAATAAGGTTTTGCCGCTTCGCAGCAACATTCCGGCAATCAGTGAGCATGTGTTTGAACAGGTGGACGCAGAATTTCCTGCTCGTGCCAAGGCTGCCGGCAACGGCATTGTTGTCGCCGGAGAGAACTACGGGCAGGGCTCTTCGCGTGAACATGCGGCGATTGCGCCTCGATATCTCGGGATTCGCGCCAAGATAGTCAAGAGTTTTGCCCGGATTCACAAGGCTAATCTGGTGAATTTCGGTATCTTGCCGCTGATTTTCAAAAATCCGGCGGATATGGAGCTGTTCGATCAGGGAGTTCAGGTCTCGTTTCCTGATGTGAGGCGCCTTGTTGAAAACGGAGCGAGCGAAATACCTGTTCTAGTCAACGGCAGGGAGATTACCACACTGCTTGAAGTTTCGGACCGTCAGCGGCAGGAGCTGATTGCGGGCGGTACGCTCAATTTTGTAAAAACAAGTCAACATTGAAGGGGCTGAAATGACCAGCTCGACCCGCAAAGCATTCTTGCTGCCGATTATTGCGCTGCTCCTGGCGTGTGCCTCGGTAATCCTGCTCCTCGCAGCCGGCCCCGGCTATCATTTCGGTCTGTGGCATTTCCGTACGGGGTTTGCAATGATGAAGTACGGCGCCTGGTTGGGTGTGGCAGCAGGCGTATCTGGTTGCGCGGCGCTGATGGCCTCATTCAGGCAGCGCGTCTGGAAAGCTGTTATAATATCCAGCCTGGCTCTGGCGATTGGTGCAGCCGCTTTTGCCGTCCCCTATTTTTTGAAACAGAGTGCCGCAAGGGTGCCGAAAATCCATGACATCAGTACCGATACTGTCAATCCCCCCACATTTGTTGCTGTTTTGCCGCTACGCAAGGATGCCCCAAATCCTGCCGAATATGGCGGCGTGGAGATCGCGGCCAAGCAGGCCGAGGCATACCCGGAACTGAAATCCCTGACAGTCGGCCTCTCGCCGGAACAGGCGTTTGAACGTGCGTTAAAAACCGCGCACCAGATGGGATGGAAGATCGTTGCAGCGGTGCCGGGTGAGGGAAGGATTGAGGCAAGCGATACCACCTTTTGGTTCGGCTTTACGGACGACATCGTCATACGGATACGACCCGCCGGAACCGGTTCGAAGCTGGATATCCGCTCCGTCTCGCGCGTCGGTTTGAGCGATGTCGGCACGAATGCCCGCAGGATCAGGCAGTTCATGGTAAAATTCAGGTGACGTGACAATGATCGATCCGATAGCCATCCAACCCGACACCCCGGAAAATCGTGAATTGTCCGCCAACGTGCGACCTTTAGGCTGGATCAACCCCGAGTCGTCGGTGTGCTACAACCTTGTGGTGATTGGTGCCGGCACCGCCGGCCTGATAACCGCTGCGGGAGCCGCCGGTCTTGGGGCTAAGGTTGCCTTGATTGAGCGCCATCTGATGGGGGGTGACTGTCTCAATTTTGGGTGCGTGCCGTCGAAAGCGGTTATTCGCGCTTCGCGGGCTATTGCCGATGCCCGTAACGGTTCCGAGTTCGGCGTGTCTGGCGGCAGCGCCGCCGATTTTGACTTTGGTGCGGCCATGGCGCGAATGCGCCGTGTGCGGGCTGAAATAAGCCGTCACGATTCAGCCCGACGTTTCCGGGATGAACTGGGGGTGGATGTATTCATCGGGCAGGGAGCCTTTGCCGGCCCGAGTGCGATTCAAGTGGCGGGCAAAACCTTGCGCTTCAAAAAAGCGGCTGTCTGTACCGGTGCCAGAGCTACCGTCCCACCAATTCCAGGACTGGCCGAAGCTGGATATCTCACCAACGAAACCATTTTTTCCCTCACCGAACTGCCGCTGCGTCTGGCGGTTATCGGCGGCGGCCCCATCGGCTGCGAATTGGCGCAGGCGCTCGCCCGTTTCGGCAGCCGGATAACCCTGATTGAGCAGGACTCTCGTATTCTTGTCCGGGAAGATGACGATGCTTCTGTGATGCTGCAGTCAGCCCTTGTCCGTGAAGGGGTGGAGATGCAGCTCAAAGCAAATATTCTCAGTGTGGAAAAGAGGGGAAGCGAGAAAATCCTGCGGCTGGAACGAGATGGGCAGACGGTTGAAGTAGTCGTAGATGAAATTCTGATCGGCGTCGGACGAACACCGAATATTGAAGGCCTCGGATTGGAAAAAGCCGGTATTCTCAATGACAGGTCAGGTGTGAAGGTCAGTGATACCCTGAAAACCTCCAATCCCAACGTCTATGCCGCCGGCGACATCTGCTCCCCCCATAAGTTCACCCACACTGCTGATGCCCAGGCGCGCATCCTGATCGCCAATGCCCTGTTCATGGGCCGCAAGAAAACATCTGCCCTGACCATTCCCTGGTGTACCTATACCGATCCCGAGATTGCTCATGTGGGGATGTGTGAGCGGGATGCGAAGGAAAATGGGGTCGAGGTGACCACGCTGACGGTGCCTCTTTCCGATATCGATCGTGCGGTGCTGGACGGGGAGACTGAAGGGTTTGCCCGGGTCCATTTGCGGAAGGGGACGGACAAAATCCTCGGAGCCACCATCGTCGCCCGGCATGCCGGCGAGATGATCAACGAGTTTTCTCTGGCGATCACCAACGGTCTGGGGCTTTCGGCCATCGGCGTAACCATCCACCCCTATCCGACCCAGGCGGAGGTCATCAAGCGGTTGGCCGATGCTTATAACCGCACTCGACTTACTCCGTTTGTGAAGAATCTGCTCTCTGGATGGCTGAAATGGCAGAGATGAAACTGTTTAATAAAAGGAGGACAGCTAATGAAAGAAACACTCAAACCTGGATTGGAACACACATTTAGTTTTTTGGTTGCAAAAGAGAAAACCGTTCCGTATGTGTATCCCGAATCGGATCTTTTTCGCGAGATGCCGGAGGTCTTTGCCACCGCCTTTATGGTCGGCTTTATGGAATGGGCCTGCATGGAGGCTTTACGCCCCTATCTTGAAGAAGGGGAACGGACTTTGGGAACGATGATAAACATCACCCATCAGGCAGCCACACCGCCCGGAATGACGGTCACCGCCCAGGTGAAATGCCTGGAAGTTGACGGCAAGCGCACTCTGTGGGAGATAGAAGCGTGGGATGACGTGGAGATCATCGGGAAAGGTACCCACGAGCGCTTTACCGTTAACAATGAAAAGTTTTCCGCTCGTGTCGCTGCGAAGCGAATCACTGCATGAATGTAAAAAAAGTCAGTATCCTTATCTTTGCTGGTGTGGCAATGGGACTTTTTTTCTGGTTTGATTTGCAGCGCTTTCTGAACCTTGAAGCGTTGAAGGCCAATCGTCAGGCGCTGCTTAATTACTATGCCGCCCACACACTGATAATGGTCGCCGGTTTTATGGCTATCTATATTGTCCAGACCGCATTGTCGCTACCGGGCGCCGCTATCCTGTCGCTGGCTGCCGGGGCGATTTTCGGTTCGGTAACAGGCACGGTGTATGCTGTTATCGCCGCCACGGTCGGGGCTACTCTTGCATTCCTCATAGTGCGACACATCCTCCGGGATGCGATATTGAGCTGGTTCGGAGCAAAACTGGAGGTGATCAACAGGGAGCTTGAGGCTCGTGGTTTTAATTATCTGTTGTTCCTACGCCTCGTGCCGATCTTCCCCTTCTTTCTGATCAATCTGGCGGCCGGTTTGACCCGGTTGCCGCTCCGGACATTTTTCCTCGGCACCATGCTTGGCATCATTCCTGGCGGTTTCGTCTATGTCAATGCCGGGGCCAGCCTGGCGACCATCGATTCGCTTTCCGGCATCGCCTCGCCGCGGGTACTCGGCTCTTTTGCCCTGCTTGGGCTGTTTGCCCTGGTTCCGGTTCTGTACAACAAGTTTATCGCCAAGAAACAGGCATCAACAAAACCATGAGAATATATGTCACTACCGCACCGGTATATCTGTTGTTGACGGCATTGTTTCTATCAGCCTCGGCCAGTTATGCGGAAGAAATCCCGGTAAGTCGCTTCGGTGTCGAAGGACTGTCGCAGTGGGAAACCAAGAGTTTCAAAGGTGCCACAGAATATACGCTGGTGAAAGACGATGGCCGCACCGTGTTGAAAGCTGTCAGCCATGCTGCTGCGTCCGGTTTGATTCGGAAGATCCGTTTTAACCCCGCGAAATACCGTTATCTGCGTTGGAGTTGGAAAGTTGCACACACAGTCATCGGAGGTGACGAATTGTCCAAAGCCGGTGACGACTATGCCGCCCGGGTGTATGTTGTTTTTCCCGGCCGGTTTTTTTGGCAGACGAAAGCGATCAACTATATCTGGGCGAACAAGCTGGCCAAGGGGAGATCGGTTCAGAACAGCTATGCGTCAAATGTAAAGATGGTGGCGGTAGAGTCCGGAAATGATAAGGCCGGACACTGGCTGGCTGAGGAACGCGATCTGTATGCCGACTACCGTCTTCTGTTCGGGGCCGACCCTCCGGAGGCTGAAGCAGTTGCCATCATGACTGATACCGATAATACCGGCAGTAGTGCGGAAGCATGGTATGGAGATATAACCCTTTCGACGGAGGGTAAGTAGGTTCCCGTGTCTCACATCCCCCAGACGTTACTCTCAATCATCATTCCTACTCTCAATGAAGCCGAACATCTGCCGGTACTGTTGGCCGATCTCAGGAAACAACGGAACATTTCCCTTGAGATTATCGTTGGCGATGGCGGCTCCGCGGATGCTACGCGGTCAGTGGCGGAGGCGTATGGTGCACAGTTCGTCAGCGCCAGGCGGGGACGTGGTGCGCAGATGAACGCTGCGGCAGAACAGGCATCGGGCGATTTTTTCCTCTTTCTGCATGCCGACAGTTCGATAGATGATCAGAAGCTTCTCAGCAATGCCGTACGCGCCATAACTTCTGAATTACGCGAACATGACCGGGTCGCCGGCCATTTTTCCCTTCGCTTCATGCGCGGTACCACGCGTAACAGCATGGCCTATCGCTATATCGAGGAGAAGAGCGCTTTCAACCGCGTTAACACCACAAACGGTGATCAGGGACTGCTGCTCTCAAAAGAATATTTCAGGAATCTTGGCGGCTTCGATGAGAGTATGCCGTTTCTCGAAGATCAGCGTCTTGCCGAGAAAATCAGATGTCAGGGGAAATGGATTACACTTCCAGGTTGTCTTAAAACGTCGGCGCGGCGCTTTGAGACGGAAGGTTTTCATCGCCGCTACATTTTGATGAGCATGATGATGGGATTGCACAGCATTGGTTCGGAGTCGTTCTTTGCCCGTGCACCGGGGTTATACCAGGTTCAGCACGACACCGGCAGGCTTCTCCTGACACCGTTTTTCGACCTCATCCGGCGCATGATGTATGAGGAGTGGGGGAGTGGCGGCACGATTCGCATCTTTTATCTACTCGGGCGCTATATCCGCCAGAATTCCTGGCAGATGTTCTTTTTTTGTGATGTCTGGTTGCGGCCGCTGCAGAGGGCTGGCCGGTATCCGTTTTTGAACTTTCACGACCGGATCTTCAGCCCCTGTACAAATTTCAGGATATTCGATGCGATTACCGGTATGATAAGTTTCGTCTGGTTTATGATGATTCTTGCACCCTTTTTCCTCGTGGCAGACCGGATAGAAAAGAAGAGAGGGTAAATCTTGGTACATTCATTCAAAGAGCGCCTGCAGGCGGTAAATCCAGAGTACGAAACCTTTGAACGCCTGCAGACGCTGCAGGTCAACCTGGGCAATCTGTGCAACCTGCATTGCCGTCACTGTCATGTGGATGCTTCAGCTCATGGCACGGAGGTCATGGGGATTGAGGTCATGGCGCAGATAACTGGGTTTCTCACACGTCACCCCGACCTGATTCTGGACATTACCGGCGGCTGTCCCGAGATGAATCCGAACTTCCGCCATTTCATAGCGCAGACAGAATGGGTGGCGCCGCGCCGTCTACTCCGGAGTAATCTGGCGATCATGGCGGAGGAGGGGTGGGAATGGCTGCCGGAGTTTTGCCGCGACCATAAACTAACCATCATTGGGTCACTCCCCTGTTATCTGGAAGAGAATGTTGACCGGCAACGGGGAAACGGCGTCTATCGGAAGAGTATCCAGGTTTTGAAGACGCTGAACGCTCTTGGGTACGGAACTGAGCTGGAGCTGAATTTGGTCTATAATCCGGGCGGCGATTTTGTCCCCGGCTCGCAACGCGGGCTGGAAGCGGCCTATAAAACCGAGCTGTCGGCTCAGCACGGGATAACCTTCAACCATCTGTTCACCATCACCAACGCCCCGATCGGGCGTTTTCGGGAGCATCTCGAAGCTGCCGGCAGCTATGCCGACTATCTGCGCCTGCTGGCTGGTCGCTTTAATCCCGAGGCGGCGGGAAATATCATGTGCCGCAGCCTGATCAGTGTCGATTGGCAGGGGAAAATTTACAATTGCGATTTCAACCAGGCGCTGAAGATGCCGGTTACGGCTGAGGATGGGGCCGAAATAAACATTGCTGAACTGGACCGCTTGGGGATGAACGGGAAAAAAATCCACCTGTCCCAGCATTGTTATTGCTGCACGGCGGGAGAAGGTTCGAGCTGTACCGGGGCACTGATTGGGTAGGATATAGATCGTTGGAAAACGATAAAACCTTACATATGAGCCTCTTGCAAAAGTATATGCTAGGATTTGAATACAATCTATTTTATGTATAACATGCTGTAATAATTGAGCTTCATGGTATCTTGTGGTATTGTTCTGTTGCGAAGAGAACCAGT
>CAIYDX010000355.1 GCA_903925005.1 uncultured Geobacteraceae bacterium | reverse complement strand
TTTAACCGCCGGTTCAATCTGCCAGCCATCTTCACCAGACTGGTCTACGCTGCTACGCATACCGGATGCCGTCCGGAATGGTTTTTACGACTAGCGCTCTTTTAGAACGATTCAGGTCGGTAAATGATGTTAATCCGTTTTGATTCCCGACAAAGGTGATCACTTTCTGTACTGTCGATCAAACGGTCATCAAGTATGACGTTGCGGTAAACGTTCAGAAAATGGACGTGAATTGTTTGTTGCTCCATGCTTTCCGCATGATATACAATCCACAACCTTACGAAATACGAAGTACACATTTTTCGAAAACTATTGGTCTCAAACCTGCGCACGCAGTTCAGTTTTTAATATTATCCACAGCACCTTCAAACGGTGCGGAGACAGGAAACATCATGCCCGAAACCCAACGACTGGATGCAATCAACGGTACAATTCTCATTGTGGACGACGATGCGGGATTCCTGGAGAGTATTCGCCGGATGCTTATTACGAATGACTGTACCAATGTCTTGATGCTTAATGATAGCCGCAAGGTTATAAGCGAACTTGACCGCGGCGGGATATCAGCGGTTCTGTTGGACTGGATCATGCCGCATGTTACGGGAGCGGAACTTCTGGATCGGATAGTCGGATGGTATCCGAATATTCCTGTCATCATTATGACCGCAGTCGCTGATACTGAGACTGTTGTCAAATGCATTAACCAGGGGGCGTTCGACTATATCAACAAACCGATCGACGAGAACCGTCTGCTCTCCTGCCTGCGCAAGGCAATTATGGTAAGTGCTTACGAGGAAAGGGTGCGGTGCCTTACCGCTTATCTGCAAGGTGCGCCCTTGTTACGGCCAGAAATATTTAGTGATATCATTACCTGTAGTTCCAAGATGCAGGGAGTGCTGAAGACCATAGAGTCGGTCGCGCCGACAAGTGGCCCGATCCTGATCTCCGGCGAAACCGGCGTAGGCAAGGAACTTGTCGCACGGGCAATTCACAGGGCCAGCAACCTTACTGGAAAGTTCATTCCCGTGAACGTGGCAAGTCTGGACGATGAGATGTTTTCCGATACCCTGTTCGGCCATGTCAAGGGAGCTTATACAGGGGCCACGGATGCGCGGGACGGATTAGTCTGCCAAGCGGCCGGGGGCACTCTGTTCTTCGACGAAATCGGCGACTTGGGTCACGAATCACAGGTGAAACTTCTGCGGCTTCTCCAGGAACAGGAATATTTCCGCATCGGGTCGGATGTGGTTCAGAAATGCAAGGCCAGGATCGTAGCCGCCTCAAACCGCAACTTTGAAGAAATGCGCGCCAAGGGTCAGTTCCGGCAGGACCTTTTCTTTCGTGTGTGCGGTTATCAGATTCACATTCCGTCACTCCGGGAAAGACCCGAGGACATCCCTCTCTTGGTCGGACACTACGTAAACAAAATGGCCGAGGAACTTGGCAAAAAACCTCCGCTCATTCCACAGGTCGTGCTTCAGGCTCTTCAGGAACATTTGTTCATCGGCAATGTGCGGGAATTGATAAACATGGTCAGACAGGCGGTAACCTTGTCAAACAACAAGAGTCTGAGCATCGAAGATTTCCCAGGCTTGTCTGCGGCCTCAAGTTATAATCTGAGGGTCATCAAAGACAAAATTTACCGTATTCAGGCTACCTTCGAGAGCTTCCCGAGTCTTGAAGATGTGGAACTGCTGGTGATCGAAGAGGCCTTGCACGCAACTGAAGGGAACAAGGTGCTGGCGGCACGGATGTTGGGAATCAGCCGCACAACGCTTCTGAAAAAACTGAACTTGGAGGCGAATTGTTGAAGTGTTTTGCCGGGCTATTCGGAAAGAGCCGGGTTGAGAAGAGGCAGATGCATTACGACAGTTGTGCCAATGCCGACTTCGGAGTCGAATTCCAGTCGTCCGCCATGTTCGCCGATGATGAAGTTGGAAATGTAGAGCCCAAGTCCACTGCCGCCTGATTCGATGCGGGTTGAAAAGAACGGTTCATAAAGACGAACTATATTTTCCGGTGATATTCCAATGCCTGAATCACTGATACTAACGAGCATCTCGCTGGTTTCAGGGGCGGAAGTTGTGCTGATGGTAACCTTTCCTCCCTGGGCCGGTAATGACTGGAGAGCATTCAGGAGCAGATTGACCACAATCTGTTCCAGCTGGTGACGGCTGCCGTTGATACATGGAAGTACAGGTGAGAGATCCGTGCTTATAGTTGCATTTGTAAAATGGCCGTGGGCTCTGATTATGGTGAGGGCTCCGCGCACGACTTGGTTCAAGTCGATATTGGGAATATAAGGGTTGTTGGCGCCCAGGCTGTACGCACGCAGGTCTTTGATAACTGAATCAATGCGATCGGTACTGTGGATGATGTTTTTATGGGCGCGAAAGAGCTCTTTGCGGGCGTTATCGAAACACATGCCACAAATTTTGAAATCCAAATCCTCACGGGCGATCTCTTCAAGGAACGGTACAATGTCATGCAGCATCTTGCCCAGGAAATTGCCGTCCAACCTGATGGCCCCATTGGGGTTGTTGATCTCGTGAGCCATGCTGGAGACGAGCAGTCCAAGTGAAGTCATTCGGTTCGTCTGAATCAGCTTGGCCATGATCTGCAGTTTTTCTTCCTGCACCTGGATACGCATGGCGCTGATCAATTTTTCCTGCAGCAGTTTGTTATCCGCTTCGCGCTGTTGCAGCGCTTCGGCCAGCTCATTCACTGACCGGGCCGCCTGGCTCGGCTCATCGGTCCCTTCCACGTTAATGCGTGTTTCCAGGTTGCCGGCACGCATGGTGGCAAGTCCATCCATGAGCTTCCGGTAGGATCGCGTCAGACGGTTAAGGCCAAGATAGCTGACCGCTATGACAATCAGCCAGAAGATGGTGGCATAGAGGGCGATCGAAACGGTCATTTTGCGAATTGAGTTATTCAGACGGGATGTGTCGAGCGATACCCGTACCTCGCCGAGAGAGATTGGGCCTTTGTCCCCGGTCATGGCAAGCAAGTGAGGACTTTCTTCGGCATGTGAAGTGATTTTCAGTGTCTCGTTGATCGTTTCGGAAACATTGTCCTCATGATATATCTCCGCAACAGCCTCGCCATCGCTGTTGTTGATATGAACTTCCATTACATCAGGCTGCTGGGCCGTTTCCTCCGCGAGTCTTTGAAGCAAGGCCCGGTCGTTCCCGAACAGAGGCAGTCGGGCGTTACCGGCCAGGACCGCGACCAGAAGCCGCGCCCGTTCCGTGGTATGCTCCCGAAACTCATTCTTTTCCCGTATGATATATGTTGCAGTGAGGAAAAAGGTTATCAGTGCCGTACCCATCGTAAATATGATGAAGAGCCTGAAACGGAAACTGTTCCTGAACCGGCTGAGTCGCTGAAGAGGGGGCATGTTTATTCTGCTGAGTTTCCGCCCAGCAGCTTGAGCGGATCGACGGGGAGGCCGAAGTGTTCCAACACCAGGCGGTTAAATCGGAGTTGAGTCTTTCGTGGGTGGGTATCTTCAAGGTCGGCCGGTTTGACTCCTGCCATGATGCTGCTGGCCGTCTCGGCAGCTTGACGCCCCAAGTCAAATATATCGATGCCGAAAGCGGCCACCGCCCCTTTTTTGAGGTGGGCATCGCTGAAGGAAACCCAAGGGATTCTATGCTGCATCGAGAACAGGGCAATAGCTTCGACGGATTCACTGGTGACAATGGCCGGATCAGGGAGCAGCCAGAGGGCATCCACCGAGTTTTTGAGCGCTTCGAGCTGTTTTGGCACATTTCCCGGCTTCATCCCTTCACGGACAACCAGACGGATTCCTGCCTTACGGAAGGCCTCCGTGGCTTCGGCGGCAAATCCCGCGCTCATGGGCGTAAGAACGGTGCCGACGCGTTTGGCTCCCAATGCATGGAAGAGAGCCGCAAACCTTTCAGCCGGCACAAGCATCTTGATTTGGACCATATTGGTTGGCAGGTCGGTTTGCTGAATGGCATAGGAGAAAACCGAAACCACCGGGGTTTGACGCAACTTACGAGCTTCGATCAGAGCCCTTCCCCCGACGGCAATAACCATGGCGGGATGATCCTCTCGGGTGATCCTGAACAGGTCGTTTTCGGAGTAATCCTGCAAGACGATGACACGTTCCTTGAACTGGCGGACCGACCGGAATCCCTGCAGTATGGTATCATAGGTTGGGCTGCGCTGGTCCTGCACTACCAGTACGTCATAGGCCCCGGCCAGGCAGGGCATGACAAGTATCAGGCCGGTTATGATGTAGAGAAGAATCCGCATCAGAACCGCACCTTAAGCCCACCCTCGAACCAGCGACCCGGATTGGGATAGAACTGACTCGTGAATTGAGAATTGTTGAACAGGTTGTGACCGGAGAAGAACATCTCAAGCGAGTTTTTCTCGCGTTTGAAGAGGGTGGCCCCCAGGTGCAGGTCCCAGATCAGGCCGTTGTAACTGCCCTTGTCCGACTGATCGGCATTCCACCAGATGTGACGTCCGGTCAGCACACCACGGAGCAGGTGAAGATCGTCGTAACGCAGGGCCAGTTGCAGGGTATGGCGAGCCACATCTTTGACTTGGGAATCGTCGCTGGTTCGGGTCGTGTCAGTGAAAGTGTAGCCCAATCCGAGAGACGTGTTGTAGATGGGAATAGTGCGGACTTCCGTCTCGCTGCCGAGGGCGATGTGCCGCTCTGAGCTTCTTGCCCCGCTCTGGGGATCGGTGACGGTCACGTCCCAGGTCTCGTTGCGGAAGAGAGTCTCCTTGAGCCAGAGGTAGGGGATAGCGCTGCTCTCAATGCCGACCTGTGAAGTCCAGACCTTTTCCGAGGTGAGGTCGAGTGTTAACGCCGGAAGGCTGAAGCCTTTGGCAGTGTATCCTCGAAGGATGGTTTTGTCGGATAGCTGCCATGTGGCGCCCAGGGTGGGGCTAAACTGATCTCCACCGCTCTGGGTGTGGTCAAAACGTGCTCCGGAAGAAATGGCCAGCGCTCCGATGGTCAGCGTATCGTTCAGATAGGCACCCCAGCGGTCAACGGTTCGGTTTAGTTCGTCAACTTGTTTTAAGGCGCCGTTTAAAAAAGAGAACTTGGCATGTTCGTAATCTATGCCAGTCACTAGCAGATTATCCGTTCTGCGCCAGACAAGCTTTATTTTGGTCCCGGTAACTTCTTCTTGCTCGGTGGCCTTTTTCAATATGTCGCCGCTGTCTATCAGGGATGCGGTTACTTCGATCCGGCGCTCAGTACGGTGGGCAACCATTTCCAGTTCCAGCTGTCTGGTCAGGTCGGTGCGATAGGCAAGGGTGGCGTTGAGGTAACGGGCCGCATCATCCGCCTTGAATGGAGGGAAAGCAAATTCGCCCCGGTTTGCGTTGGAATAGTTGAGGGTGGCGCTAATCCTGCCCTGGCCGTGAAGATCGTAGTTCAGTTTGCCGTAGGCGTTATTCGAGAAAATCTGGGTGTTGGGGAGCAGCCCGTTCGAGCCCAAGTAACCGCCTGACAGGTAATACCCAAGACGGCCGCTGGTGCCGCTCAGTTCAGCCCCGCTGTCGGAGGTAGTGCGTTTTCCAAGGGAGGCGGAGGCTGAACCGTCGATCGGACGGCCTTGCTCCGGGGATTTAGTGATTACGTTGATCACCCCCCCCAGAGCCTGTCCCCAGCTTGAGGAGGCGGCTCCCTTGACGATCTCGATACGATCGATGATACGGGCCGGTACCAGCCCTACGTCAGGGAAGTTGTCGGACAGATCGTTGATTGCTACGCCGTCCACCAGCACCAGCACGTGGTTGAACTTGGAACCCTGGATATTAGTGTAGACCACGCCACCGGGACCGCCCAGGTTTTCCAGTTGGATACCGGGTACTGAGGACAAAACATCGGCCAGGGTATGGGCGTTTAGCGCCTCGATCTCGCGGGTGGTGATCACCGTAACGTTTTCAGGAGTGTGGGAAAGGGATTTGGCTGCACGTCCGGTGGAGACGGACTGCTCCTGCCAGGAGGAGTACAGTCCCAAAGTGTCTTCGCCCTCTTCGCCGTGCGCTGGCCTGGAGAGCAGACAGCATATGGCAAGGAGCAGACCAAAAATATTTAATCTTAAAAGTGTTTTCATGGTGTTTGTGTTGGCGTACTATAGCAAACTCTTAAGCTGGTTGTCCACCGGCTAACGCCGGAATATAAAAAAAGGGGGGTGATACTGATGCAGATGATCAACGAAGAAATAGTGGTTCTGGATGAAGGGTTCAATGGCGGACCCGAAGTGACCTGTTGTACAGGTGGTTTTGGCTTTTTATATTGATGTACTGGGGGGAGGGGAATGCCTCCCCCCTTTTTTTTAGGAGCAGACATGCAGTTGACACGTTACATGAAGGTTTACCCTTGTACCGACAAACCGGGGCGGGTTTTGCTGTACAGCACCCGGCGCTGCGCCTTGCTGGAGGTGCCGGAAGCGTTGCTGGAACGGGTCCGCACCGGGAACCTGGCGGAAAAGGAGCAGGAAACCCTGGCACGTCTCGGTTTCCTGGTGCCGAACCATGCGGTGGAACGTGAAGAGGTACGCACCAGTTTTGACCGTATCAACCGGGACAGCCGCTGTTTCAAGGCCATTGTTACCTTGACCCTGGATTGCAACCTGGCTTGTCCTTACTGTTATGAAGGCAGCTTTCGTGGACGCTACTCCATGAACATTGCCACAGCCGACCTGTTGGTGAAGTTGATGACTGAGCGAATGGATGCCGGGTTATCGGTGAGTATCAGCTTTTATGGCGGTGAGGCGTTGATGGCACTGCCTGTACTCAAACATATCGCCGGTAAACTGGTTGACGCCGCACGGGAAAGGGGCGTCGATTTTGATTTTAATATAGTGACCAACGGCACCTTGCTGAACCGCAAGACGGTAGAGGAGTTGCTCCCCTTGGGGCTGAAAGGGGCAAAGATCACTCTTGATGGTCCTCGGGATATCCACGACCAACAACGTCCGTTTGTCTCCGGCAAGGGAAGTTTTGATCTCATCGTATCTAACATCAAGGAGACCTCTGATCTGCTGGCCTTGCAGGTGGGGGGGAATTACACCCGGCATAACTACCGCCGTTTTCCGGAATTATTGGATTTCTTTCTTAAGGAAGGAATTACCACGGATAAATTGAAGTATGTTGTTTTCAGCCCTGTAACCCCACGGGCCGACGGCAGCATAGTGTCGGGCGATGTAAGCGCGGTCTGCGCCTGTACCGAGGAGCCGTGGATGATCGAGGCCAGTCTTTTTCTGCGTGGAGAGATTCTGAGGCGTGGTTTCGATACCCTGAAGTTCAAACCGTCCGGCTGCATGATTGAATTCAAGAATGACCTGGTGGTGGGATATGACGGCGGACTTTACAAATGCCCGGCCTTCATGGGAGAGGAATCTCTACGGATCGGCTCATTGGCTGAGGGGGTAGGGGAGTATGCCCAAGCTCATGGCCTAGATTTATGGAAGTGCGACGAGTGTCTGGACTGTCCCTATCTGCCACTCTGCTTCGGTGGTTGCCGCTTCCTGCGTAAGCTACGCACCGGCGCCATAGATGGGGTTGATTGCCGTCGGACATACCTCGACGCGACCCTCGAACAGATTATCTCCCAGGATATGACATTGCGTAAAAAGCCGGGATCCTAAATTAAGCAGTGATGGGGAAGGCCTTACTTGTCTTCCCCGTTCATATAACCCTTCCAATTTTTCTGCAAATCACCAATTATAACGCCACAGCTTCTCTCAACTTTACCAGTCATGCGATATCCCCCAAAGTCAAGATTCACATCATCAGCGCTGCAGTTTTGAACACGAAAAAGCGCTGTTCTATAGATGTCCAGTTTCTGGACATTCCCAATAGCTAATATTATCAAAAGGTTGTCAAGAACTGTCCAGTTTCTTGTGTTACGTCAAAGCCGCAATAATCGAGGGCTTGCCGGGAACCGACCAGTATCTGGTCATTACGGCTCCTCTGTGCTGATCAATCTCGTGTACTAGTAAATGGCTTAACAGGCTGATAATAAAGCATTATTTCATATTTAAAATAATGGGCACTGTTTCTGTATAACCGATGCGCTGAAGGCCGGCATACATCACCAGGCAATAACTCGCAAAGGAGGCGCGGGTCGGTTATCTGAGAGATGATTTAACATCGCTGAAATTCTGGCAGTCCGATTGGCAGCTGCCAAACAAAAAGCTGTTTTCGCGAGCCGGATATGCGCCTACCAAAGGAACTTTTCGCTGTGAATTGGTTTACGTCGGGAAAATCAATGATTACATCGAACTACAATACAATGAATACATAGACAGCGACAAGCTGCCAAGTTTTCGCCAAAGATTGAAATACAACGTCTCTGAAAACTAGATGATTGAATTTAAAACTTTCAAATTCAAAATAATAACTGCGACAGAAAATGATATCAGCTTTGAAGTTGTCAATGATGGCGGTCTTCCATGGATACAAAAACGATAGCAGCGGGACAGACTGGAATATATCAGTGCAATTTATTAATGGAGACAAGAAAATGAAATTTCGACTATTGTACTCAATGATCATGCTGCTGTTACTGGCTTCCCCGGTTTTTAGCGCATCAACCAACTATTTCTACGACGAACTGAACCGTCTACACCAAGTAGTCCTTGAGAACAGCCAGACGATTACCTACGAATATGACCAGATCGGCAACATGATCAGCAGGACGGCATCCGGTAATGTTGCGGATACTGGTTCTATCATTCAGAGTACGCCGGGGGTGTATACACATACATTCACTTCAAACGCCACGGTTACTGTAAATTATCTTAATGGTGCAGGTGGTGGCGGATGGGGTTATAATACCATGACAGATGAATCTGAATATGGCGAAGATGGTGCTGCCTCATTTATTGCAGTTAATTCCATAATCTTAGCTCAGGCATTTGGTGGTGAAGGTGGGTATGATGGTTATGATGGAACCGCTGGTGGAGCAACCAATTCAATAGGTGGGAGTAATCTAACTGGTGGTGGCGGAAGTGGTGGTTATGGTGAAGGTGGTCCAAATTCTAATTCTAACGGAGCAGCCGGGGGTAAAGTCTCTAATGGCACATTCACAGTCCTCAGTGGTCAAACTCTAACCATCGTGGTTGGTGATGGTGGTATAGGAGGAGGAAATTATGGAGCTTTGTCTGGTTCTGATGGCTCAGTCTCACTATCATGGAGATAATGATGAGCGACAATTAGAACTCCCGCCGCGACCGTAGGTTTATTTGTCGTTCATGGCAGCGATGAATAACAGCGAAAGTGATAGATGCTGAGCAGAGGGCCGTAGAAAAAATATGATTTTGATAAAGTGGTGTGAATAGGTGAAAGCTGTCCCCACATTGACCCCTACTGTGTTGAAACTGATTGAAATAGATTGGACTAAACTGGACTAACTACCGACGTAAAATATGCTAACCATTTGATTTGTCTGCTATTAAACTACAAAGGCAAAATTATTATAAATTTTCGAATCCCGTTTCCCGCTCCAAAGAATTCAAGGGGTTAGCTTAAATGCTAATCCCTTTTTCTTTGCCCGTATATCCTTTCGTGTAATCTCAAATATATCCTTGATCTTGTTATGTCCATAACGTACAATTTGTACAAACGGAGGTAGTTGTCATGACGAATATATCAACAGCTGAAGCCCGCAACGATTTCGCCGATATCATCAACCGGGCATCTTTCGGCAAGGAACGCTTTGTTCTGACCCGGCGTGGGAAAAAACTGGCGGCGATTGTACCGGTTGAAGACATGGATCTTCTTGAAGAACTGGAAGACCAGATGGACGTTGCAGCAGCAAAAGCGGCTCTGTCAGAATCTGACGAACGGATTTCCTATCAGGATTTGCGGCGTGAGCTGGGGCTTTAAATGATCTATCGGATTGAGTTGACGAAGGCGGCGGAACGGGATTTAAAGGTTGCTCCCAAGCCAATGCTGAAACGGCTGGATGCCTGCATCCTTGGACTGGCTGAAGATCCTTTGCCACCGGGTGCGCAATCCGGTTTTTCTGGACAGTGAATCCGGTTTTGACTGGACAGTGAATCCGGAAATTACTGGACAGTATTTTTCCCCAATTCTTTCTGCCGTGAGCCTTGGTTCCAAGTGTCCAATTCAGGTTTTTTTTGACAAC
>CAIYDX010000354.1 GCA_903925005.1 uncultured Geobacteraceae bacterium | reverse complement strand
TTATGGCGACATGAATGCAACTTTCCTGTGTTTGTGGTGCTTCCGGTCTTTGACAGTCTAACCGAGCAGTCGTATGAGTTGATCGGCAAACAAAGTGATAACGCCGAACATCAGATGCATTGTAACTTTTGTCGCTCCGCGAACCATGACATTGTTGGCTCCAAAATCCTCCTTGAGTCGGCTGTTAGCTCGCTCTGCAACCGAACGCCCTTTGTAGCGTTCTGCTTCGTGGGGTGGCATTGGGATAACTTCTTTGCCACGACCATTTCTGTCAATGATCGGAATATGATTAAGCTGTCTACTTGCCTCATAGATCCGTTCTGCATCATATGCGGCATCCATCAGATCGTAAAAATAGGTTACTTTGCCGCTGGTCAGCTTTATGAGCGGTATGGCAACCTGGCTGTCATGCAGAGAAGCAGAGGTGACAAGCGCACTGATCGGCAAACCGACATCTGTTATATCCAGATGCAACTTGAAGCCATTCCAGCTGGTTTTGTATCCCTTGGCGTTCATCTTGGTGCCACGGTCGCAAGCTGTTGGAAGTTCGTTGATTGCTTCTTCCGCCGATTGAGAAACCTGCCGGTCAAGTCGCTTCTCCGGCGCCGGTTCCCGATGCTCGTCTTTGGCCGGACGACCTCTTTTTTTAGATGGTTTCTTTGCCTCTTTGATTTTTTTGGCCGGTTTCTCCCGACCAGTGATCGCAGTAGCATCCCGACTTATGTGTCCGATAAGCTCACCGGCGAGATAGTCCTTTACCAAAGTACCATGAACCCGATTACCAAGATCGCTTGTAGCAAACTCGGCAAATGCGCGTGAGAAGGTACTCTCTGATGGAACATCGCCAAGTGTCATGAATCCGCAGATAATGCGAAGGTTCTCTGTAGATTCGAGTGCACGGATCAGATCTCTGGTTGTTGGGTGTCGGTACAAATCCTTGGCTACAAATGATCTGGCTAAGGCTTCACGTTCAAGATTCTTGCGACCAAGCCACTGGGTAGAGGCCCTTTTGCGAACATGCCTCTCAACCTGAACGATCTCAAGAATCGTAACCAACCGTTTTTCCTGCTCGGTAAGAGGTACATCAAGGCATTCGTCAAGATGGGGAAACAAACTCCGCTGTACTGACCCCATCAACCATGATATTTTGTCTTTGAGCTTCATTGGTGTCCTTTCCGGTACTGGTTCTCTTCGCAACAGAACAATACCACAAGATACCATGAAGCTCAATTATTACAGCATGTTATACATAAAATAGATTGTATTCAAATCCTAGCATATACTTTTGCAAGAGGCTCAATCTACTTCAGACTTCTAAGTTCCTTGATGCTTTGCATACTTCTCGTCAAACCGCCTGAAATATTCCGCCCGGCACCAGTTCTCAACATCAACCAATCCCTGGAACGCCTCGCGGAAATCGGTCATGCCGATGCTGAAGATTCCGTGACCATACACAATGGCCGAACCGGTCCTGCCGATCACCGGCGGGATGTTCTTGGCAATGCCGCCGGCGCCGATTTCTCCTGCTACCACCGGAGTCTCGCCCAGAAAGCGCACTTTTGCGCAATCCTTCCAACAGTCCGCAACGTGGCAAGAACCCTTTTCAGCACACATCATGCTCATTACCACCGCGAAACGCGGATGGCCGTGCAAAATGGCCCGGCAGCCGGTCGTCTCGAAAATGGAGCGGTGCGCAACCAGTTCGCTGGAGGCGGTTATGCCGACCGTTGAGCTGTTTTCAAACGGGACCGGATCGATGCAGCCGGGAAGCTCGTCCAGGCTGGATGCGGTTTGCGAGATATAGATCAGATTTTTGTCCGCATACGAAATGTTGCCGAAAAATGAATCAACTAGATGCCGTTCGACGGTGTACCTGCCGACGCAGGCTATTTCATCCAGAATGATGTTTTTTTCAGCAAATGGCCCTTGACGGAATTCGAGCCGGTCGGATGAAAGCGGCGGCAGCAATTCGCGGCGAAAATGATCAAAGGCGGCTTCTTCACCCGGCAGCATGAAGCCCTGTTCGAGCAGATCTTCGAGATATTTTATGTAGGTTGAATGAAAAACCGAAGACCAGTTGATATAGGCCTGCTCGACCGTTAGCGCCCCGGTTGCGATGATTCCGATCCCTTCAACGACGATTCCTTTGCGATTTCCTAACTGGGACGCGATTGTTTGCACGGGATCGGCACCGAGCTCACTTTTTAGTATGACCGGAATATCATGCAGAAACGTACGGGTTTCGGTGTCGCGTGGGACAATTTCATGCTCATCTCCGGCTCCCCGCTGAATAAGAAATTCGGCAAAGGGGAGTGCCGGTGCGGCGGCCACTAAAGCCAGGCAATTCAGGCGGGAGAGAATCGCTTCCGACAACGATGCCAGGGACGGTTCGCCATCAGAAATCATTATGTCATCCTGGGCGGCAAAGACTATCTGACCGGGACATGCCGAACGATCCGAAATCAGTTTAGAGGTGTATTTTATGATCTGATCTTGCATCAGCGGGTAGACGCGGGTATGTTGGTAAACAGGATCGAGCCGTCGGAGAGAGTTTCGCTTCGAAAGCGGGGTGCTCGCTGACTGCTGGCGATAAGTGTTGTTTTGCTGGGTATAAGCGCCATGCCGCTGCCGGGGAGAAATGCCTCTGATACGTTTGCCCCGGACTGCCATGCCTCAAAATGGAGGTGCGGCCCGGTTGACCTTCCTGAAGAACCGGAAAGCGCCAGGGTGCTTTCCGAGGTTACCTGCTGCCCCTGTGCCACCATGATTCGGCTGTTATGTGCGTAGAGGGTAACGATGCCGTTGTCGTGTTCAACCACGACAGTGTTGCCGTATCCGGAACGGCTGCCGCTGTAGATGACTACGCCTGGAGCAACCGGCCTGACCGGAGTTCCGGCCGGGATAGCAATGTCGATGCCGTTATGATGACGCCAGACCCCGTCGATCGGGTCAATTCGCATTCCAACTCGCGAAGTGATAGTGCCGCCGACCGGTGGCAGGTGTGGTTCAAAGCTTTGATGTTCCGACTCGTGCTGATTTAGAGAGGCCGTTACCGTCTTCTCGACAATTTCATCAAGAGAGATATCATGAGTTTTTTGTTTTATCGATGAAGTGCGCTGTTTGGGGGCGGGTGCACGGCGGCTTTTAATGACCACGGTGGCGCTTTTGTCGCTTGGTGCATCGGTGAATGTTTCAACGCCGTCGATGGTGACGAAACGATAGATATCGGCTACTGCAAAAGAGCTGACCAGAGAGAGTGCGAAGGTCATGGGGAGGACAATCAAATAGTGAAACCTGTTCTTCCGGAACGCGCAAGGAAGTTTGGCGGTTACTGTCAATTGTGCTTGTTGTTCGACGCATTTTCTGATAGTTAGATTCATTGTTTATATATATCTCAATTTTATAAATAGTTCAATTCATCATCTTCGAGGTGTCCGGGGTGTTTTCATATTACGACAAAGCCGTGCGGGGAACAGCGCACGAAGATATGCTCGTTATTACTCAGTTTTTGCAAGGGATGGTTGGTAAACAATTCTCTCTTTTAAACTTCTATAAGGAAATTCCTGTTTCATATGATGCAACGTTGCTGAGTGTTGAAAACGGCATGGCGGAATTCTCCGTTCATGAGTATCAGGCCAAAGTCATCAATATGGAGAAAAAAACGCTCATTTATTCCCATGAAATGAGCCCGTTTCCCGAAGATGTGATTGGTGAAGCGTTTTACGTAAGTTCTGTTAAAAAGCGCGTTATACTATGTAATTTTGGATATGCACGAATTCGTTCGGTATTAAGAAGATTCGTGCGGGTCCAGCTTGACAATCCGGTTGAAGCGGAGCTACTGTTCGAAGGGGATATCTTAAAGGGTAATGTGATCGATCTTTCGCTTGGAGGCGCGGCCATTACTACCATGTCCGCCGATCTTTTAGTGCCGGGTCTTGACGTAAACATGTTTTTGAAGCTCCCTGCCGTGAATAATAATTCCAGCAGTGAAGTAGGCATGAGTGCGACGATTGTCAAAGTAGTCGGGGAGAGCGCTCCATATACCTGCATAATTGAGTTTCATGCCGAAAAACATTCTCAGCAGCAGATTGCCTATTATATTAACCAACGTCAGGTTGAGATAATCAAGGAACTTAAGGAAATTGATTCCTGAGGTCGGTTGGTTTTTTTTGGTGCTTACATAATAGGCAAATTTGTCTAGTTGGTGACTGATTGTTGTGCATTCAGGCGTTACGTAGGCTCTGCAGTGATTATGTCATGTTTTCTAACCATGTAAATATGCGGTTATAATGATCAGATCAATTAATTGGCAGGAAGCTTGCTTTTAGTCTGTCGCGGTATTGTCAGTATCGTAAAACGTGTGTCCCTGTTTTTGAAATAATATCTTAGTTACGGGAGGGTGACGTCGTGAAAAAAGTTGAAGCGATTATAAAGCCGTTCAAATTGGATGAAGTAAAGGAAACATTGAATGAAATCGGTATTCAAGGAATCACGATAAGCGAAGTGAAGGGTTTTGGACGTCAGAAAGGCCATACGGAATTATACAGAGGGGCAGAATATGTTGTTGATTTTATTCCTAAAATTAAGATAGAAATTATTGTTGCGGATTCTATCCTGCCACAAGTAGTTGATGCGATAGAAAAGTCTGCCAAAACCGGTCGAATCGGCGATGGCAAGATTTTTGTCACCAATGTTGAAGAAGTAATTCGTATCAGGACAGGTGAAACTGGAGAAGATGCACTATAACAAAATAATGAAATCTTGAAAGGAGTTACAGATGACGCCGAAGCAAGTAGTTGAGTTTGCCATTGAAAATGGCGTAAAGATGGTCGATTTCAAATTTATGGACTTTGTAGGTATCTGGCAGCATTTTTCCGTGCCGATGAGTGAATTTGGCGAAGATACCTTTGAAGAGGGACAGGGTTTTGACGGTTCCTCCATTCGTGGCTGGCAGCCGATTCATGCCTCCGACATGATCATTGTTCCTGATCCGAAAACCGCCAAAATCGATCCTTTTATCAAGGTGCCGACTCTGTCGCTGATCTGCAATATTTTTGATCCAATCACCAAGGAAGGCTATACACGCGATCCGCGTAATATTGCAATTAAGGCAGAAGCATACCTTAAATCTACAGGCATTGGCGATACCGCCTTCTTCGGGCCTGAAGCAGAATTTTTTATTTTTGACGATGTTCGTTACAGTTCCAGTGCCAATCAATCTTTTTATGCAGTTGATTCTGTAGAAGGGGCTTGGAATACCGGCCGCGAAGAATTTCCCAATCTTGGCTATAAACCACGCCATAAAGAAGGTTATTTCCCGGTTTCTCCTACCGATTCACAGAACGATCTTCGTAACGAAATGGTTGCCGAACTTCAGAATGTCGGTATTCGTGTAGAGTGTCAGCATCATGAGGTTGCCACCGGCGGCCAGGCTGAGATCGATATGCGTTTCAATTCGCTGGTTGATATGGCCGATGATCTGCAGTGGTTCAAATATGTCGTAAAAAATGTTGCTAATCGCAACGGTAAAACCGCCACATTTATGCCTAAACCGCTTTACGGCGATAACGGTTCCGGTATGCACTGCCATCAGTCAATATGGAAAGACGGTGTAAACCTGTTCGCCGGCGACAAATACGGCGGGCTCTCCCAGCAGGCACTCTGGTACATCGGCGGCATCATCAAACATGCCAAGGCTCTTTGTGCCTTCACAAACCCGACCACTAACTCGTACAAGCGTCTGGTGCCCGGCTTTGAAGCACCGGTTAACATGGCCTACTCGGCACGTAACCGTTCTGCAGCTCTGCGTATACCGATGTTTTCCAGTAACCCCAAATCGAAGCGCGTAGAATACCGTACTCCCGATCCTTCCTGCAACGGCTACCTGGCGTTTGCTGCGATGCTGATGGCCGGTCTTGACGGCATCGAGAACAAGATCGATCCAGGCCAGCCGCTGGATAAGGATATTTACGGACTTTCACCTGAAGAGCTCAAGGATATTCCGTCCGCACCGGGTACACTTGAAGAAGCTCTGAAATGCCTCGGCGATGACTATGAGTTCCTTCTGAAAGGTGATGTCTTTACCCCCGACGTTATCGAGAAGTGGATCGAGTACAAAACCGAAGCCGAAGTTAATCCGGTTCGCATGCGTCCGGTACCCCTTGAGTATGAACTGTATTACGAGATTTAATTAAAAACAAAGCTGCATATAACCACAAAAGGCGGGAGCAATCCCGCCTTTTGCTTGGCTCATAATGCTGTAATATTATTATGTTGCATCTCCAAAGTTTTTGGGTTTCCCGCAAAAACATTAGCAGTTTGATTGGTATAAATCAGGGCACTTTAACAAGCGAGTAGTTTGTTAAAGGCCCTTTTTTATACGTGAAAATATTGACCATTAAATAATCAGTCAAATAGAATAATCGAACCTCCGTAAAGCTCTCCACATAGGCATTACGGGGGTTTTTGTGTACATGGGTATCTGAGGAAAATTTGAGGGGAGCATATGGTCACGACTGTTTGGTGTTTTAAATCGCTTGCACCATCATATGATTTGCGCTAACATTCTACGCATAATAAATGCGCAAAAGGAGAACCGCATGCAAACGCATATCTATGATGTTTCTGCCCCTAAAAAAGCGGTAAATTTGAACGCAAACAGTGACCTGATCAAGACGGCAAAACATATTGGCGTGAATCTGTCTCAGGTTTTCGAAGAAGCAGTATTGACTACGGTAAAGGCACGACTTGAACAACTGTGGTTAGAAGAAAGTCGCGGAGCAATACAGGACTATAACGCACACATCGAACAACATGGCGTGTTTGCCGCAGACAAAAGGAGATTCTGATGGCGCAGTTTGATGTTTACCAAAACATTGATCCTGCATCCCAGGAAACCATTCCCTTTCTGCTGGATGTCCAGCATGGCCTACATCAATCCCTTGTGACTCACACGGTTGTCCCGCTACTGCGGCCGTATATCCTAAGTCAAAGCATGATAAAGCTATGCCCAATTTTAACCGTTGCCGGGGTGAATTATATCATGGGTACGCCAGAACTTGCCGGGTACCCGGTGCGAGACCTTGGGCCAAAAATAACAAATCTGTCCGACGAGCGATTAACGATCCTGAATGCGATTGATTTTCTTTTGACTGGGTTTTGATATTTCCGCTTGTCCTTTTCTCTCTCTGCTTTCAGTTTAGCCTCTCTCCGCTTCCGCTTCCGCTCCGCCGCCGGGTTTTACCGTCGCCTGAGGACACACCAGACCGCCGGCAAATTCCTGCCTGAATGTACGGGCGGTCTACCGTCAACAACAGCTTACGCGCTTGTGACCACGCAATAGAATAATTCTTTGTCTTCAATGATCGCCAGATTTGTTTTTTTCCGATCAGATCACGCAAATCAGTGGGTACTGATATGACAGTACAATACACTTTTCCACGTCTGTTTACATAATTCATTTTTAACCTCTCCTCATTAGCAAAAACGTTAGCATAATAGCTGCTTG